>JBGMRK010000191.1:0-3989 GCA_048061375.1 Longimicrobiales bacterium
GCGAGCGCGGCCCTCATCTCCTCGATGGCGGCGCCGAGCTGCCCGTTTGGGGGCAGGATGCTGCCGAGTCCCCAGTGCGCGTCGGGGTACTTGGGGTTTGTCGCCACCGCCCGGCGCAGCGCGAGCTCGGCCCGGTCGAAGTCCCACTCGAACCACCCGTGGACCTTGCCGAGGGCGGTGTGAGCCTCTGCGAGAGACTCATCGAGGTCGATCGCTTTCTGTGCCGCCGCCTTCGCCTCGGGGTATGACTGGTCCGGCGCGACCCAGTCGTCCGCCAACTGCATCCAGGTGTCGGCGATCCCGGCGTATGCACGCCCATACTTCGGGTCGTGCTCGAGCGCCTGCCGGTACTGCTCCAGGCTCCGCTCGAGATCGTTTTCCTGGAAGCGGTTGAAGAAGAACCGCCCCTGGAGATAGTGCGTGTAGGCTTCGACATCCTCGGTTTCGGCCTCGACCAGCAGGGCATCCTTCGAGCCGACCAACTCGATCTTGAGCGCTTCGACGATCGAGCGCGCGATCTCGTCCTGAAGCCGGAAGATGTCCTCGAGGTCCCCATCGTACGTCTCGGACCAGAGATGGTAGCCGTCGTCTGCGCTGATGAGCTGCGCGGTCACACGCACGCGCTCGCCGGCCTTGCGCACGCTTCCCTCTACGACGGAATCCACCCGGAGATCTTCGGCGATTTCGAGCACGTCCTTCGCCTGTCCTTTGAACGCGAATGACGATGTACGGGACGCGACACGCAGCCCGGGCACCTTCGTCAGCGCGTTGAGGATCTCCTCGGTCATGCCGTCTGAGAAGTACTCGTTGTCCTTGTCGTCGCTCATGTTGACGAACGGGAGGACGGCGATCGAGCGCGGTGCGTCCGCGGCCTCCTCCCCATCGGCCCGCCCAGCGCGGGCAGGACGATCGGGCCGACGCTTGCCTTTTGCGATTGCGACTGGCGTCTCGAACATCCACGCCAGCACGATCGCCACGGGAAAGCCGAGGATCAGCAGCACCACCACCATGGACAGCGCCCAATCGGGGATGCTCAGCGCCGGAAAGACGATGTCGACGACCTGCATGAGGATCCACGCCACGACGAGGTAGAGGAGCCCTCGCCTCGCGACTTTTCGGCGCTTGAGCTCGTCGATGAGTCTGGCAACCTTCATTGCCTGGTGCTCTCAGCGTGAGCGTCGCTTTTGTTCACGTACAACCTTCCTCTAGCGTGAGGACCAACCACCACCGCCCAACCTCACCGCGATCTTCTGTGCCGCTAAGATGGTGACCGCAGGCGTGGCGCGCGAGCCGGACGCCCCTCGTGGATCGCGCACCACCCCCCGGCTCCATACCTTCCCCCCAACCCAACCACGGAGGATCGTCGTGCGTACCCGGACCGTCCTACCTGTCTGCACCCTACTAGCCCTGGCCGCCGCTGCGCAGACCAGCGCCCAGACCGCCCACCCACCCTTCACCTCCCTGGACGTCTTCCAGGTCGAGTACGCTTCGGACGTCCAGATCGCCCCGGACGGCCGGCGCGTGGCCTACGTGCGCAATGCGATGAGCATCATGCGGGACCGTCGCGAAGGCCGCCTCTGGATTGTGAACGCCGACGGATCCGGGCACCGCAAGCTGACGAGCGCGGACCGCTCCGAGTCGTCACCTCGGTGGTCGCCGGACGGCACGCGCATCGCGTTCGTGTCCGGGGGGGACGACGGCGCGGAGATCTACGTGTACTGGGTCGAGACCGGAGAGTCGGCGCGCCTTACGCAGCTCGAGCGATCGCCGGGCGGCATCGCCTGGTCGCCCGATGGCACCCAGATCGCGTTCTCGATGCTCGTGCCCGAGGCCGCGCCTCGACTCGCGTCGATGCCGCCCAAGCCCGCCGGGGCCGAGTGGGCCGCCCCCCCGCGCGTGACCACTCGGGTCCGTCACGAGAGGGATGGGAGCGGGTTCATCGAGCCGGGGTTCAACCACATCTTCGTGGTGCCGGCCGATGGGGGCACGCCGCGCCAGGTCACGTCGGGTGACTTTCAGCACCGGGGGCCTGTGTGGATGCCGGACGGGGGCTCGATCCTGTTCTCCGCCAACCGGGAGCCCGACTGGGAATACGCCCTCCGCGAGAGCGAGGTGTACCGGGTCGGGCTGGACGGTGGGGAGATCACGCGGCTGACCGACAGAAACGGGCCCGACGCGAGCCCTGCGGTCGCGCCTGACGGCCAGACGGTGGCATACGTCGGCTTCGATGATCGCGTTCAGACCTACCAGACTTCGGATCTCTATCTGATGAGGCCGGACGGGTCGCGCGTGCGCACGCTGCTCGACGAGTTCGACCGGTCCGTGGGCAGCCCCGTTTGGGCGTCCGACGGGAGTGGCATCTACTTGGGGTTCGATGACGAGGGCATCACGAAGGTGGGGTTCGCCGGGACCGGCGGGAGCTTCCGGGTCGTGGCCGAGGGTCTGGGTGGCACGGCCGTGGGACGGCCCTACGGCGGAGGCAACTTCTCGGTGGCGCGGGACGGCACGGTGGCGTTTACGCGAACCAGCTCGACGGATCCCAGCGAGGTCGCGCTGGTGGAGCCGGGCGGCGCCGTGCGGGTGCTTACGTCCCTCAACGCCGATCTCAGGAGCCAGCGCCATCTGGCCGAGGCGGAGATGTTCTGGACGGAGTCTTCTTACGACGGCCGGCGGATCCAGTCCTGGGTCGTTTATCCTCCGGGGTTCGACCGCGGCAAGCGTTATCCTCTGCTCCTGGAGATTCACGGCGGGCCGGTGTCGAACTATGGGGATCGGTTCTCGGCCGAGGTCCAGCTCTATGCGGCTGCCGGGTACGTGGTGCTCTACTCGAACCCGCGCGGGAGTACGGGCTACGGCGAGGAGTTCGGCAACCTGCTCTACCACGACTATCCCGGAAACGACTACGACGACCTGATGTCGGCGGTCGATGCGGTGATCGAGCGAGGATACGTGGACCCCGACCAGCTCTACGTGACGGGCGGGAGCGCCGGGGGGATCATGACCGCCTGGATCGTGGGCAAGACGGATCGCTTCCGCGCCGCGGTGGCGACCAAGCCCGTGGTCAACTGGATCAGCAAGACGCTGGTCGCGGACAACTACAACGGCTACGCCAACTACCGCTATCCGGGCCAGCCCTGGGAGAACCCGATGGACTACTGGCGGTTCTCACCGCTCTCGCTGGTGGAGAACGTGAGCACGCCGACCATGGTGATGGTGGGCATGGCCGACCTGCGCACGCCGGTGTCCGAGGCCAAGCAGCTCTACCACGCGCTCAAGCTCAGGCGGATCGACACGGCCCTGGTCGAGATTCCCGGATCGTATCACAACATCTCGAACCGGCCCAGCCAGCTCATCGCCAAGGTGCTCAACACGCTGGCCTGGTTCGAGCGCTATCGATAGCTGATTCCCAAGCGAACATGGATTCGCCCACCCACCCCGCTTAGATTGCCTCTTCGCCCTCCACGGGACCCACGGTCCAAGAGCGGATGACCAAGAGCGAATACTCCGAGTTAGTCGAATTCCTTGGGAAGAAATTCGACGCCATCGATCGCCGGTTCGACGCGGTCGATCGCCGCTCCGAAGCCATCGAAACGAGGCTCACCAAGCTCGAGGTGGGTGTGGAGGCGATGCGGGACGACATTCGCCAGTTGGCGGATGGGCTCGCGGCGACCCACGAGCGACTCGATCGTTTGGAGATGCGCCTGGGTCGGGTGGAGTCGAGACTCGACATGGTGGAGCTACGGCTCACGCACCTGGAGAGCAGCTTCAACAGTCTGGAACCCCGATTCGACGGTCTGGAAACCCGGTTCGACCGCTTCGAGTCTATCTTCCGTGCCGACCGCTTCGACGTACACCGAAGGTTGAAGGCGCTCGAGAACTGAGGAAGAGGGCGCGCCTGGGTGTATGGTTACGACCTCTTCGAAGTCAGTCCCCAGACCCCTCCGTCAATCGGGCCAGCTCGTCGACCACCTGCTGGAGCTTGGCCGACT
>JBGMRK010000192.1:0-3863 GCA_048061375.1 Longimicrobiales bacterium
GTCTTTCGCATAACGCCGAGCAGCTCGTTCATCGCGTCCGCGGGGCTGACTCCCGCCAGCTGCCGGCGCATGGCTTGTGACACTCGAAGAGCGTCTTGGTCGAGAAGCAGTTCTTCCTTCCGGGTCGCCGAGCCCATCAGATCGATGGCGGGATAGATGCGCCGATCGGCAAGTTCTCGGCTGAGGAGCAACTCACTGTTACCTGTGCCCTTGAACTCTTCGAAGATCACCTGGTCCATGCGGGATCCGGTGTCGACGAGGGCCGTAGCTATGATCGTGAGCGAGCCACCACTCTGCCTCGGGTCGATCTTGCGCGCGCTTCCGAGGAACCGTTTCGGTTTTTCGAGCGACGACGCGTCCAGTCCTCCGGAAAGTGTGCGCCCACTCCCTTCCTGAATGGTGTTGTAAGCGCGGGCGAGTCGTGTGATGGAGTCGAGGATGATTACGACGTCTGAACCCGACTCGACCATGCGACGCGAGCGCTCGAGCGTCATCTCCGCCACGGCAACGTGATTCTGGGCAGGGAGATCGAAGCTGGAGGCAACCACCTCACCGTACCCGCACATCTCCATGTCCGTGATTTCTTCCGGACGCTCGTCGACCAGCAGGATGAAGAGCCGGCACTCCGGGTGGTTGGCGACGATGCCCTGCGCCACCGATTGGAGCACCATGGTCTTACCGGCCTTGGCCGGCGCCACGATCATGGCTCGTTGCCCCTTACCGAATGGGCAAAAAAGATCGATCACCCGGTTGGTAAATTCGGGCTCGCCCCTCATCGTGCGACCGCACTCCAACGAGAGCCGCTGGTCTGGATGCACGGCCGAGAGCCGGTTGAAATCGGGCCGCCCGCGTGCGTTCTCCGGCGGAGACCCGTTCACCGCGACGAGTTGAGTGAGGGGTGGACTCTTGCCGTTCTTGGGACGACGTCCAACTACGCCGGACAATTCATCCCCGCTTCGCAAACCGAATTTCTGGACCAGCTTGGCTCCGACGTAGATATCCTCCTTCGAAGGAACGTAGCCGGCCTGGCGGCGCCTTATGAAACCAGACCCACTGCCAAGGACATCGAGGATGCCGAGTGGCTCTCGACTCACCTCTTGACTCGGCTCATGCGTACCGGTTGCGTCAGTGCGGTCCCCCCGCGGGGCATCGCTATTCACGGCATCTCCATATGAGGTATGCGGAACCCATCATGTGCGATTCTTCCCCGGGAGCCTCCAAACACTCACTGGCGTGGACGGCTACCGGCTCCCCATACTTGCCCCAGGCCTTCCACGGTGTTCGCCGTGGAGGAACGACATCGGGCAGAAACGGGGTTTCTCCGGACCAGGAAGAACCGGAAAAAAGGGCTTCGAGATCGAAGCTCCAACCACCACGACCAATGCGGTGACCCCTAATTGTCGGATGTTTTCCTCGGATCGGCAAGGGGATTCTTGCCGACCTACCGGGAGTGTCGCCATGAGAGCGGTCGGTCGTAACCGTAGAGACTTTCTCAAATCGTTCGCGGGGGTGGCTCTCGCCGGGCCCGTTCTCGGTCGCCTGGAGGCCATCGAGGACGTCTTCTCCGCCGGCCTCCACCGCCTGGCGCGAACGCCATGGGAGGCCCTCGGTCCTCAGGCTCTCCAGGACCTTTACATGCTCGATCCGGCCGTCGTTTATCTCAATCACGCTTCGATCGGCACCATCCCACGACAGGTTCACAACGCCCGTGTCGAGTACCTCGCCCTCACCGAATCCAACCCCTGGCTCTATATGTGGGGCCCGCCGTGGGAACCGATCCGCGAGGAGGTGCGCGCCGGTGCGGCGCAAGTCCTGGGTGTGCCCGCGTCGGATCTTACGATCACGCACAATACCACCGAGGGATTCAATATTCTCGCCAACGGGCTGCCTATCGGCCCCGGCGACGAGGTTCTCTTCAGCACGTTGAACCATGACGGCGCGAGCGTCTGCTGGGAGCTCGGAGCAACGCGCCGTGGCTTCACCGCACGCAGGTTCGAGTTTCCTGTCGTCGACGTACCCGGTCTGAGTCTAGGCGATGTCGTCGAACTCCACCGGCGCCAGATACGGCCGGAGACGCGGGTTCTGGTATTCCCACATGTGGACAACGCGGTCGGGCTGCGGCACCCGCTCCCCGAACTCGTCGCCATGGCCAAGGCCGAGGGGGTTGAGTACGTCGCCGTGGACGGAGCCCAGACGGTCGGGATGATACCGCTGGACCTCGCCGCATCCGGCGTGGATGCCTACTCGGCGAGCCCTCACAAGTGGCTCCAGGCTCCCAAGGGCCTGGGCCTGTTCTACGTTCGTGCGGCCGTTCGTCCGGAGCTCAAACCCATGTGGGTCACCTGGGGCCAACGCCGCTGGGCGGGCACAGGAAGGATCTATGAGGATTACGGTACGAGGAATCTGCCCGAGGTCATGGCTCTCGGGGACGCCGTCGATTTTCAAATGGCCCTGGGCCCGGCCGAGAAGGAGCGGCGCTATCGACAGATGCGTTCGGACCTGAGGGAGCGGGTGCTGGCCATTCCCACGCTGGAATGGGCGTCTCCAAAGACGTGGGAGCTGGGTGCCTCGCTCGTCGCCATCGGTGTCTCCGGACGCTCCGCGAGCCAGGCCGCACGAGAACTGTTCACACGAGCGGGAGTGGTTCTACGGCCTTTCGAGTCCATGGGGCTGAACGCATTACGGATATCACCAAATGTGAATACGACACCCGCCAATCTCGATGAGTTCTTCACGGAGATTACGCGGGCCCGAGGATAGCAGTGTGCGGTGGACGTTACAGGAATGCGACCGATGTCCCCTGGTGTGGACAGTTTCGGAATCCACGACGGCATGGACGTTTCACGATAAGTGCAGGCCCAGCAGTCTCTTAGAGCGGACTGAAAGTGTGGCACGAGCCCTGCACTGGAGTAGACAAGAATCGCCTTGACGGAGGATAATACCGTGCGTGCTCTGATAACCACTGCTGCGTTGCTACTCGCGGGGCTGGCTCTGATGCCGGCGTCCGTCTCGGGCCAGTATACCTCGAGCAATGTGTCCTTCACGTTCGGCACCGCGGCGGTTTTTGGGGCACCGTACAGTTACTCCGGTTACGAGCTCGGATATTACGTGGACGAGTACTATCTCTACGACCCGTGCCTGGACTACCTTTATTACGACTGGTATTCGTACGAATGCTGGGATCGCCTCAGGTACCAGAGGCGGCGCTCCTTCGGGTACTCTCCCATCGGCTACTCATACGGACCAGGGTATTACTACGGGACGAACTGGCCCACGAGCTATTATTACAGCCCGTCGTACTACTCGCCCTTCTCTCTCTCCATCGGTTTTGGATTCGGCGGGTTGTTCGCCAGCGGCTATTACTCGCCAAGCTACGGGTACGGTGCGTTTACGCCCTATTACAGGACCGTGGGGTATCGGCCCGGATACTTCGGCCACGGCGTCGTCGGTGCACACCGACCATTCTACAGATACTCAGGGCTCAACCGAGGTGGAACGGGCTTCAAGGAGCCCCCGAGTACGAGAGTTGCTCGGCGTCGAACGGCGTCGCCACGGACTGAAGTGAGTTCGAAGAGCGCTCGCTCGGGGACTCGCTCGGCCGCAGCACGTCGCGGTACCTCCGTTCGGACGCCAACGCGCGCATCGAGCGCCACATCGGCCCGCCGTGCGAGTGTTCGCCCGCGGACCAGGCCTTCGGACCTCCTTCAAAGTCGGCGAAGCACGAGCACTGCCCGGCGCTCTGCGACCACAGCGAGCTCCGGCTCCTCCCGGACCGGGGCCCGGAGCAATCGGTCAACGATCACTCCGAGCAGCAGGCCGGCCTCCACCCTCCGCAGCCGTGCTCGTCCCGCGCCCAGCAGTCG
>JBGMRK010000193.1:0-3792 GCA_048061375.1 Longimicrobiales bacterium
CGCGTCTCCTCTTGTGCGGCACGCCAGGCTGGAAGCGCATCGCGAAGTAACTGACGGCCACGGTCGGTGACCTCTACGATCCGCTCCCCGGTATTCGGGTTCAGCCGCGCCTCGATCCACCCGCGCTCTCGCATGACCTTCAGGTTCCGGCTCACCGTGGAGCGATCCATGGCGAGGTGCCTGTGCACGTCCGCCCTGGAGATGCCGCTCCGATAGGCGAGAAGAGCCAGCGTGGTGAGCTGTCCGCCTTTGACGCCGCACTCCCTGAGGGCGGTGTCGTAGATTCCGCTCACCACGCGCGCCACCAGGCGGACACGGCCACACGCGCAGTGCCTGAGAACCTCGAGAGCGTCCTCTTCGCGAGGGTTGGGTCTTCCAAGCATGGATTGTATATACATGCTCCTGTATATACATCGCAAGATCCCCGTCGCACGAAGGTATGTGTTGGACACTCTCACCAAGAGGACCTTCGGGCCCGACGGCACGCTCCAGGTGAGCCCACCCAACGGAGTCGTAGCCGGTCCGAATCCTTCCGGAGATCGCTGAACACCGCAGGGGCCCACCTTGTTCGGCAATAGTCCCCGGGTGCACATTGAATCATGCACCTATTCTCACGCTCGGACGCCAATCTGACCGGCATCCGAAGCTCCCAACCGGTCCCCAAGCCGACGCTATGACATCCGATCGTGGGGGTGGGCCGAACATCCCGGTCGATATCGTCCAACGGCTTGTCGGTGCGTTGCAGGCCGGCCCGATATTGGAGAGGGAAACGGAAGAGTACGAGCAGGTTCTCGCGCGCCTGCGGGCCCTCTTCGCGGAGGCCTGGGAGCACGTGCCCAGCCTGTATCTGACGATCCGCCCCGACGGAATCGACTTTCGAGGCCTGTTCTTCTCGACACCCGTTACCGAGACTCTCGCCGGGCTACTCCACAAAGACGGGCTTCGGTCGCTCACGTTCAGGGCCGGAGCGGAGAAGGAAGAGATCGAGCGTCTTCTAGGTGTCATCAGGCGGGCACGGGTGCTGACTGATGATGATGTCGACGACCTCGTCACGATCCTATGGAACGAGGACTTCGAGTTCATCAGCTACGAACTCGACCAAGCTCTGTCCGAGCCGTCCGCGATCACCCGGCCGGAGGCTCCGGACCTGGCCGCCGCCGCGGAGGTGCGTGGGCACGTCCATGACGAAGTGCGGAAGCCTCGGCCGAAGGGAATCGTGGATCTGGAGGCCTTCGACTCCACGCTCTATTTCCTGGATAAGATCGAGATTGAGAATCTCAAGGCGGACATCCAGCGGGAGTACGAGCAGGATCTCGCCGAGAACGTGCTCTCGATGCTCCTGGACGTCTTCGAGTTACAAGAAGACGCCGAGACGCGCATGGACGTCGTGGCTACGCTCGAAGAGCTACTCCTCTACCTTTTGAGCTCAGGGGACTTTCGCTCGGTGGCCTTCCTCCTCGAGGAGGCCCACATCGCAGCCGGCCGTGCCAAGGCGGTGGGCGCAAAGGAGCGTCGGGCCCTCGAGGACCTGGCTGCGCGAATATCGCGTCCGGAGGCCCTTTCCCAACTCTTGCATGCGCTCGACGGCGCTGGAGCGGACGCCGAAGAGGCCGATCTGGTCCTGTTGTTCAACCAGCTTCGGCCGGAAGCCCTCGGGACGATGCTCAAGTGGGTCGGACGGGTCCAGGACGACGGCACACGCAGCCTGTTCCGTGCGGCCCTCGACGAGATGGCGGGTGCACACCCGAGCCAGGTCGGAAAAGCTCTCACCTCGAATGAGCGTGCGGTGATCATGGGAGCCCTCGCACTGGTGGCCCGGTTACGCTTGAAAGAGGTCGGGGACGACGTGGCGTCGCTGGCCAAACATCCTGATATCGGCGTGCGGGCGTCGGTCGTGCGCGCCCTGGCCGGGATCGCTACGCCCAAGTCGATGCGAGCCATGCTGGCCATGCTGGAGGACACGGATCCCGACGTCCGCATCGCGGCGATGCAAGGCATGAGCAGCCGTAGATACGCCGGCGCGTTGCCGATCCTCCAGCGGTTGGTCCTCGCAAAGGATCTGGAGGGCAAGGACTTGAGCGAGAAGCGGGCCATCTTCGAGGCGTACGGAGTACTCGGCGGCGCCGGATGTGTTGATTCCCTCTCTTCCCTTCTCATCGGAAAAGGATTCTCGCGACGGCGTTCCGACTCCGACGTTCGGGCTTGCGCGGCCATGGCCCTGGGAAAGATCGGCGGCCTGGAGGCGCGGGTGGTTCTGAAGAAGGCGGCGAGTGACAAGGACCCCTTGGTCCGGACCGCGGTGTCGGGAGCACTGCAAGAGAGTGGCTGAGGCGATGGCGGAGGAGCGGGCAAGCCGTTTTCTCGTGGCCTTCCACCTGGCCCTTCAGTCACTCAAGTCACATGCGATCGAGAACGCGCAGGTGCGGAAAGCCTTGGACGGACTGGCCAAGAGCGCCGACGCGATCCTCGAGAGTGAGGACCAACTCGTAGCGCGGGTCTCCGGAGAGCTCCTGTATGTGAACTCCGCGCCTGTGCGTCTCGACGTCGACAACTTCGCCTCACTAGGACACGTGCTCAGCACACTCCAGGTCGCGGGCGTGGGCACGATCCGTGTGCGGGAGCCGGCGGACAGCCAGGAGTGGAAAGTGCTCATCTCCCAGATCCTCAAGTACTCCGCCGGGGAAGCCGGCCCGGAGGGATTCGTGGAGCTGCGGCGGCGGTTGGGCGAGCTGGGCATCGAACGGATTCTGGTCGAACCGCCGGAGGACAAGGACGTCGCCTTCGCCGACGCCCTTCGACGCCGCGAAGCCGCGAAACGCACCTACGAACGGTCGGTATCCGTTACGAAGGACTTGTTCAGCAGCGCCCGCATGGGCCGTAGCGGGCAGGTGAAGGAGATCAAGCACGCGCTCCAGAACATCGTCGATCAGGTGCTCAAGAATGAAGTGTCCCTGGTCGGGCTCACCACCCTGCGCGACTACGACGACTACACGTTCATCCACTCTGTCAACGTCTGCATCTTCAGTGTGGCCCTCGGACGGAGGTTGGGCCTCACGAGGCCCCAGCTATTCGACCTGGGGTTGGCGGCAATGCTCCATGACGTCGGCATGAGCTGGGTGCCGGTCGAGATCCTCGACAAGCAGGACACCCTAACCGAGGAGGAGCAGCGCCAGATGGAGTCGCACACATGGCGCGGCGCCCTCAGCATCTTCAACCTGCGTGACTACGGGGGCATCCCCTTCAGGGCGATGATCGCCGCCTACGAGCACCACATGAGAGCCGACCTCGGCGGCTATCCCAAGAGTGTCCGATCGCGAACGCTCTCCGTGTTCTCCAAGATCATCGCCGTGGCGGACGCCTACAACGCTGCGTTGAGCACACGAGCTCACGCGAGCGGGAAGTCACCGGACGTCGCGCTCGGCGAGATGTGGGGCGATCCGGACCTGGGCCACGACCCGGTACTGGTCAAGGCGCTGATCAATCTCTTGGGGATTTACCCGGTGGGAACCTGCGTCATCCTCGACACGTTTGAGCTTGCCCTGGTCCACGCGGCCAACCCTGACAGCACGCAACTACACCGCCCGCTCGTGCGCGTCATCTCCGACCCCGACGGGACTTGGCTGGACCAGCCACCGCTCGTGGATCTCTCGGAGAAGAACGACGAGGGGGACTACGAGCGCACGATCATCAAAGTCACCGACCCCGAGAAGTACATGGTCAACGTCTCTGACTACTTCGTCTGAGCATGGTCCCGGGGCACTCTGGAGGACTATTCCTCCAATTTCGGCAGCA
>JBGMRK010000194.1:0-3702 GCA_048061375.1 Longimicrobiales bacterium
ATCTCGAAGAAGCTGCTCGACCTCTTCACGAGAGCCGACCGGTGGCAACTTCTCGCCATGTTCGTGGCCGTGCTCATCACGGCCACGCTCCAGACGTTCGCCGTCGCGTCGATCATGCCGTTCATCGCGCTGGCCGCCAACCCCGGCCTCGTCTCGGAAAATGCATGGTTGGCGTGGCTGTACGCCACTTCGGGGGTAACGGGCACGTCGGCGTTCCTCACTCTCGTGGGCGTGATGTTTCTCGCGATTCTGGTCGTGAGCAACATCTTCACCGGGCTGACGACATGGTGGCTCCTCGCGTTCGTCTTCGGCAAGAACCACGACCTCTCGACCCGCCTGCTCGGCCGGTATCTGTCGCAGCCCTACACCGAGTTCCTGGACCGCAATACCTCGGAGTTGAGCAAGAACATCCTCAATGAGGTGTACGTGGTCGTGACGGGCGTGCTCATACCTGGCATGTACGTCTTCGTGCGCGGAATCACGTCGTTGTTCATCGTTCTTCTGCTTCTCGCGGTGGACGTCACTCTGGCCGTTTCCGTGTTCGTGGTTCTGGGCGGAGCCTACGGAGTCATCTACCTCTTCGTTCGGGGTAGGCAAGGTTACCACGGGAACGCGCGCCTGGACGCCAATACGGATCGCTTCAGGATGGCGGCCGAGGCGCTCGGAGGTGCCAAGGAGATCCAGGTGCTCGAGCGCAGGCGTGAGTTCGTGGCGCGCTTCGCCAAGCCGTCCAAGGCCTTCGCCGGCCACACGGTGCGCAACGAGGTCGTCGGGTTGGTGCCCCGGTACACGATGGAGACCGTCGCGTTCGGGGGCATCCTGCTGATCATCGTATACCTCCTTTCCGCGGGGCGAGAGCTCCAGCAGGCGCTTCCGATCATCAGTCTTTTCGCGTTCGCCGGCTACAAGCTCCTGCCGGCGCTTCAGCACCTGTTCGAGAGCCTCACCACGGTGCGCTTCTACGAGTCCGCGCTCGACACTTTACGGGACGATTTGCTGGGGGATGGAGAGACAGCGCTCTCCGAAGAGATCGACGTCGAGGCCGCACTGGGGCCGTCCGGGGTCGAGCCGTCCGCGGTCGAGCCGGTCGGTTTCGACGACACGATCCGACTGAGCGGTGTCTCGTTCACGTATCCCGGCGCGTCGACGCCGAGCCTCGACGGTGTGGACCTCACCATTCGCAAGGGCACGGCGCACGGGCTCGTGGGCGGCACGGGTTCGGGCAAGACGACGCTGGTGGACCTGATCCTGGGGCTGCTCGTGCCCCGGGAGGGCACGTTGCTGGTCGATGGCGAGGAGGTGGCGGGCCCGCGCGTGCCGGGGTGGCGCCGGCACGTGGGCTACGTGCCGCAGGAGATCTTTCTCACGGACGAATCCGTCGCCGGCAACGTCGCGTTCGGACTGCCCGTGGAGCGGATCGACCGTGAACGGGTCGAGTGGGCGTCCAAGGTGGCACAACTCGACGAGTTCGTGGATACGTTGGCCGAGGGCTTCGACACGGTGATCGGTGAGGCGGGTGTGCGACTCAGCGGGGGGCAGCGGCAGAGGATCGGAATCGCGCGGGCCCTGTACCAGGATCCCGCGCTGCTGATTCTCGACGAGGGCACGAGCGCCCTGGACGGCGTGACCGAGGCGCGGGTGATCCAAGCGATTCAAGCGCTGGAGCCCAGAAAGACGATCATCTGGATCGCACACCGCTTCGCGAGCATCCGCGATTGCGATGAGATCCACGTGCTCGAGCGCGGGAGGATCATCGCCCAGGGCCGATTCGAGGACCTCATGGAATCCAACGAGCGGTTCCGGGCGATGGCTCAGTCGGCGCCGGTGGAACAGGCCTCGGCGACATGACCGCCACCACCACCGTATTGGTTCTAATACCGCTGCTCGCGCTGGCGACCACGCTGATGCTCACCGCGCTCGTTCGTACCATCGCGGTACGCACCGGCAGCGTCCCCGACGCCCGCTCCGACCGCTGGCACACCCGGCCGACCCCCAACCTGGGCGGGATCGGCATCGTGGGAGGTGTCGTGGTCGCGCTGGGCGTGGCGGCCTTCTTGAGGCAGCCGGACCTGGCCGGGATGGAGATCGCGCCGGAGGGCATCCTGCCGTGGAGCCATGCCACGGGGCTGTTCGTCGCCGCGCTCATGATGTTCGCGTTGGGCCTGACGGACGATTTCATACACCTGCGGCCCGTGACGAAGTTGGTGGGGCAGGTGCTGGCCGCCGGCGTTTTGACGGCGAGCGGCATCGGCGTCTGGTTCACCGGCGTGTACGCCGTGGACGCGCTGCTGTCGCTCTTCTGGTTCGTGGCCATCACGAACGCCATGAACCTGCTCGACAACATGGACGGCGTAGCGGGGGGAGTGGGCGCCATCGCCGCGGGCTTCCTGGGCGTCACCTTCCTCCAGGCTTCGGAACCCGGCCTGGCCGTGACCGCGTTCGTGCTGGCCGGATCCCTGGTGGGCTTCCTGGTCCACAACTACCCGCCCGCCCGCATCTTCATGGGCGACAGCGGGTCGCTCTTCCTGGGCCTTACGCTGGCCGGGCTCGCGTTGTCCCCCACGCCGGGCCTGTCACGGGGACTGTTCGCGATCATGGCCGTGCCGGTGGTGATTCTCGCGATTCCGATCCTGGACACGGCTTATGTCGCCGTGACCCGGCTGATCGAGGGCCGGGCGATCTCCCAGGGCGGGCGTGACCATACATCGCATGGTCTGGTGGCGCTCGGAGTCTCCGAAGAGCGCGCGATGTGGGTGCTCTGGACCCTGGCGCTGCTCGGCGGCGGCATCGGCCTGCTCGTGCGTACGTCGAGCCGGACGTTCGCCTACTTCCTGGGCGGCGTGCTGTTGCTGGTGCTCGTGCTGATCGGAGCCTTCCTGCTCACGTCGAGGCTGGAGGCGAACCAGGCCGCCGGCGGGGACGTCCGAGAAGACGGCACGCCCGGCGCGTTCTATCGACTGCGCGAGCTCACCCAGCGCATTCCCGTGTTCGCGTTCATGCTGGACCTCGTTCTCGTCGGGCTGTCGTATTTCGCCGCGTACATCATCCGGTGGGACGCGGCGCAGCTCGGCGCCGAGCTGATCTATTTCCAGCAGACGCTCGTGCTCGTGGTGGCCCTCAAGCTGGTGGCCTTCGCCGGATCGGGCGTGTACGCGCCGCGCTTCCGCCACTACGGGTCCGGTGACGTCGTGCATCTGCTGAAGGCCAATCTGCTCGGCACGCTGCTCACGGTCTTCGTGCTCCTGGTCGTCAACCGAGTGGGGCTCTCCCGGGGCGTCGTGATCGTCGACTTCCTGGTGGCTACCCTGCTCACGACGGGCGGGCGATTCTCCTTCCAGCTCATGGAGGGCGCGCTCAAGAGATGGTCGCAAGAAGGCACGCCGGCCATCGTGCTCGGGACGCTGGGTGACGCCGAGCTGGCGTTCAGCGCCCTGGAGAGGATCTCGGACCCGAACCTGAGGCCCGTGTGTGTGGTCGACCGCTGGTATCTCGGCCGCAAGGGCGCGTTCAGGGGCTACCCGCTCTTCGGCGGCGTCGAGGGGTTGGAACGAGCGGTGAGAGACTGCGGGGCGCACGCCGTGGTCCTGCTCGAGCATCCGGACGGCACGGGGTCGCAGGATGAAGCGCTGCGCGATTACCTCGACGGCAAGGGATCGTTGGACGTGTACAGGCTGGAGTTGTCGTTGAGGGCGGAGGCGTTGG
>JBGMRK010000195.1:0-3628 GCA_048061375.1 Longimicrobiales bacterium
GGGAGCACGACCAGGAATTCCTCTCCCCCGTAGCGCGCTACGTCATCGGTCTCGCGCGTGGCCTCCCGCAGCACTTCGGCGACAAGCTTGAGGGCGTCGTCGCCCGCGATGTGGCCATATGTGTCATTGAAATCCTTGAAACGGTCGACATCCACCATCAGTATCGCGAACGACGTTTCCGAGCGGTCGGCGCGGTGCGTTTCGCTCTCCAGCGTCTCCATCAGGTGCCGCCGGTTCGATATCCCGGTGAGCGGGTCGGTCACCAACAACACCTCGAGCTGCTCCCGCCCTTCGCGGAGGCGGGCGACCATCCCGTTGAACACTTCGGTGAGATACCCGACCTCGCCCCTGCCCACGGGCAGGTCCACCCCGAGGTCACCTGCCGCAACTTCCGCGGCACCCGTGGTGAGCCGATCCAGTGGGCGCACGATGAGGAGGCTAAGACGGTATGCGATGAAGCTGACCACGAGCAAGAACCCCGTGACGAGAACCACAGATATGTCGCGCAACTGCTCGATCTGCGCATAGGCCTCTTCCACCGGAATCTCCGCCACGACCGCCCAGTCCAGCCGCGGAACCCGCTTCAAGGTGCCGATGACTTCGTTTCCATCACGATCGGCGTATGTGATGGGACTGCCCTCGCTCGCGAACAGAAGCCGCGTCGTAGAGGGCTCGAGCCGCCGGTCCGCGAGCGGCCCCGCGTCGGTTCCGGAGCCCACGATCGCGGCCCCGTCCGGCGCGATCACGTGCATGTTGCCCGATTCGCCCGGGGCAAAGACCAACAGGAGGGTGATTACGGCTCGGTAGGATACGTCGGCCACAAGCGCGCCGACGAGGGTACGGTCCGCAGCGGTGACCGGAACGGCAACGGTCATGAAGCGCTGGCCGGCCTGCTCGTCCCAGTACGCGTCCCCAATCACTGTCTGACCTGCCACCACGCGGTCGAGCCAGCCAGGTGGGAGATGAACCTCGCCAGGGCGCTCCGCACTGGTCGCGAGCGGCTGGCCGCCTCGGTCGATGACCAGCAACTCTTCGTAGTCCGGGAAGCGCTCCTCGACCGAGGTGAGGTAGTTTTTGAGCCGAGCGCCCGCTTGACCGCCCCCGGCCTGCCGGCCAGCTCTCACGATGTTCTCGGTCACCTCGTAGGAGCTCGCGAAAACCCGGACGTCGTAGAGCCGCTCCTTGACCCAGAGATCGATCTCACGCGCGGTCTGCTCGCTCACGCTTTGAAGTTCTTCACGGATCTTGTCGGTCAGGGCAGCGCGGTTCTGGACATACGAGATCCAGGCCATCCCCAGGGACGGGATCAACGTGGCCAGCAGTGCGAGGCCCACGATCCGGCTCTTGATGCTCTCCAACCGGAACGCCCTGGGAACCTTGCCGATGACGGCTCGGCTGATGTGTGCGGTGGGTTGGGGCATCCTCAGAAGATAGGTCTCACGTTAGCGCCCCGCACGCGACGAACCGGTCCACTGCCCCTCCACCCGTCACTGTTATATCATCGGTACCATGAACACCAAGATGATTTCAGCGGCCCTGCCGTTCGTTCTGATGATCGCACTCCCGGCGCGTGCCCAGGATCTCTCTCGGGGAATGGGAGACAGCTCCTACGTGGCGGGCGAATACCGCGTGTTCACCGGCGCCGGTGAGCCCGCCTCGTTCGATGACATTATCGCTGCGATGGGACGGCACCAAGTCGTGTTCATCGGTGAGACCCACGACGACCCGACCGGCCATATGCTCGAGGCGAAGTTACTCGATAGGGCGTACAAGGCTTACGGAGCCCCGGGGTCGAACGGCGGTGCACCCCGCCCGATGGCGCTCTCGCTCGAGTCCTTTGAGCGTGACGTGCAGTCGATCCTCGACGAGTACCTGGCCGGCCTGATCACCGAGAAGGCGTTCCGGGCCGACAGTCGGCCGTGGCCACGATACGAGACCGACTACCGACCCCTGATCGAATTCTCCAAGGAGAACGGGCTGTCGGTGATCGCTACGAACGCCCCGCGGCGGTACGCGAACCGGGTTACGAGGAACGGGCGTGAGTCGCTTTACGATCTGAGCCCCGAGGCCCTAGCGACCCTCGCGCCGCAGCCCTATGGACAGCCCTCTGAGGAGTACCGCAACCAGTGGATCCAAGTCATCTCCGAGGTGATGAAGGAAGAGGATATGAAGTGCGGCCTGCCCATCCCCGAACCCGAGAAAGGTGAGGAGCCTGTGCAGGCCCGGGCCCCGGCCGGATCACACGACAACGTGGGTAACCAGTTGCACAGCCAGGTCCTGTGGGACGCGACAATGGCGTACTGGATCTCGGAGTACTTGGCGCGGGAGGAGAACGCCCTCGTGCTTCACATCGTCGGCAGCTTCCACGTTGAGCGCGGCACCGGCATACCGGAGCACCTCGAGGCCTACCGTCCCGGCACCTCACCTATGATCGTCGTCCTGCGACCGGTCGAAGACATCGACACGTTCGAGCCCGCCCCCGACGGAGAGTGGGGCGACTTCGTTATCCAGACCGACAGGTCCCGGACGCTCGAGGAGATCGAGTGCCGCCGGTACCTGGCCGAGCCGGCGAACGCCAGACCCTAGCGGGGTCCGCATCAGGCCGGAATGCTCAGGATTTCACACGTCGTTTTGCCCTGTGCGAGGAGGGCCCGGATTTCCTCCTCCCGCCGTACGATAGCGGTGGCCGCCTCCGCCACTTCCCGCACGATGTTGCCGGGGATCACCACCACGCCATCGTCATCGCCCACCACATAATCGCCCGGAGAGACATCGACCCCCGCGCAAACGACCGGCTCATCGACCTCACCAGGATCGGTCTTCTCTGTGGCGGACGGATTGGCGCCCAGGCAAAAGACCGGAAAGCCGAGGGAGCGGATTTCGGCCACGTCCCGCACCGTGCTGTCGATCACGAGGCCTGCCACGCCCCTCTCGATACAGGCGCTGGCCAGGATATCCCCGAACGGGCCGTAGAGCCGGCTGCCGCCGCCATCGACCACCAGCACCTCGCCGGCTGTGGCACGATGAAGAGCCCGGTGGATCGCCGCATTCTGACCGGGCGGCGTAGCTGCCGTTCGGGCCGGGCCTGCCAACCGCGCCCCCGGGAAGAGTGGCACGATCGTCGCATGCATGGCCCTGACGCCCGGATCGGCGTTGCAAAGATTGCCGGTCGGCAGCCCGCGCAGGATAGAGATCAGTCCCTCGTCAGCCATGTTTCCGTTCCTCCTCGACCTGTTCCAGGAAATCGGCGATCGCCTGCAAGAGCGCCGGACCGCTAGAGCCGTTTCAGGTACGTCAGCTTCATCACCATTCCGCGGCTGGTCAGGTCCCAAAGGCGCTGGTCGGTACCGCGCGCCTCGGTGAACACCAGGAACAGATCGCTCCCGGGCCGGTGGATAAAATTGAAGCGTAGGTTGGTGGAAAATACGCGGTCGAGCGAATTGTACTGGACCAGCAGGTTCGTGCTCAGCTTGGTGGAGAACGAGTAGGTAGCCCGAAGGGAGGTGATGTTCGACACGAAGCTCCCGGTCGGCACGTCGACGTCGCTCCGGCGTTGGCTCACGGTGGCCGTGAACGCCGGTGAGGGCGAGGCGGTCACAGAGATCGCTGCCGCGCGAAGCGTGCCCCC
>JBGMRK010000196.1:0-3590 GCA_048061375.1 Longimicrobiales bacterium
GATTACTATGGGTGTCGAGAGGGATTCGTCCCAACGAAACAGGCACCCGAACGAGCGGAATCCGTGAGCTTCGTCCACCTCCACTGCCACTCCGAGTACTCCCTCCTCGACGGTGCGAACCGCATCACGGACCTGATCCGGCAGGCACAGGAGTTCGAGATGCCGGCGCTCGCGCTCACGGACCACGGGTGTTTGTTCGGCGCGTGGACCTTCCAAAAAGAGGCCAGCGCCGCCGGACTCAAGCCGATCATCGGCATGGAGGCCTACGTGGCGCCGGGCGACCGCCGGGATCGCTCCAAAGCCGGCCAGGGGGAGAAGGACTACTACCACCTCGTGCTTCTCGCGCGGGACATGGAGGGCTACAAGAACCTGGTGAAGCTGTCCTCGATCGGATACACGGAGGGCTTCTACCGCCGCCCGCGGGTGGACCGGGAAGTGCTGGCACGCCACGCGGAAGGGTTGATCGTGAGTTCCGCCTGCATGGCGGGTGAGGTCGCACGGCACCTGACGGCCGACAATCCGGAGGGCGCCCGCGAGGCCGCCGCCTGGTACGCCGAGACCTTCAAGGACCGGTACTACCTGGAGGTACAGGCCCACGACACCGACGGCCAGGCACAACTGAACGAACGCGTGTTCCGCCTCGCGGACGAGATGGGCTTGCCCGTCGTCGCCACCAACGACTCGCACTTCCTCAGGAAAGAGGATCACGAAGCGCACGACGTGCTACTCTGCATCGGACTGGGTAAGGATCGCAGTGACCCCAACCGAATGCGTTACGACGACGGCCTGTATTTCAAGAGCGCGCCCGAAATCGCCGAGCGTTTCCCGGACCGGCCCGACGTCCTCGAGAATACGCTGGCGATCGCCGACCAGGTCGATCTTTCGTTCGAGCGCGGCTACCACCTCCCGGCCTTCCCCCTCCCGGAGGACCGCACCGACGAGAACGCCTACCTGATCCATCTCGCCACGGAGGGAGCGAAGGGCCGTTACGGCGGGCCGTTGACTCCTGAGATCCAGGCGCGCCTGGACTACGAGCTGGGTGTGATCACCGAGACCGGATACACCGGGTACTTCCTGATCACCTGGGACTTCATCGACTGGTCGCAACGGCAGGGGATCCCGGTGGGACCGGGACGCGGGTCCGCCGCCGGATCCATCGTAGCCTACTCACTCGGCATCACGAACATCGATCCGATGAGGTTCGACCTGCTCTTCGAGCGCTTCCTCAATCCGGAGCGGATCTCGATGCCGGACATCGACATCGACTTCTGCTATGAGCGGCGCGGTGAGGTCATCGAGTACGTGAAGCAGAAGTACGGTCAGGACGCCGTCGGGCAGATCATCACGTTCGGCACCATGAAGAGCCGAGCGGTGATCCGGGATGTCGGGCGGACCCTCGGGTTCGAGCCCTCCGAAACCGACCGCATCGCCAAGATGATTCCGAACACGCCCGGGCAGGCCTTCACCGTGGAGCAAGCGGTCACTGGACTGAAGGAGGTGAAGGAGCTGTACGAGGAGGGCGGACGCTACCGGCAGCTCTTCGACTACTCGATGACGCTGGAGGGGCTCTCACGCCATTCTTCCGTGCACGCCGCCGGCGTCGTGATCGCCCCCGGTCCATTGGACGACTATGTGCCGATCTGCGTTCAGACCGGAAAGAACGGCGGAAGCGGCGCCGAGGCGATCTATGTCACTCAGTACGACATGAACTGCCTCGATGACGCAGGCATGCTCAAGATGGACTTCCTCGGCCTGAAGACTCTGACGGTGATCCACGACGCTGTCGACGCGGTGAGGGACCGAGTGGGCGCGCTCGAGCATCCGGAGACCGGGGAAACCTACGAGTCGATGGATGACGTGCCCCTGGACGACGGCGCGGTCTTCCGAATGCTGGCGCGGGGCGGCAGCGCGGGTGTGTTCCAGTTCGAGTCCAGCCTGGCGGTGGACAAGCTTCGCTCCATGAAGTGCGACCGCTTCGACGACCTGGTGGCGTTGAACGCGCTCATCCGGCCGGGTCCGCTGGATAGCGGGATGACCGACGCCTACATCCGGCGGAAGCTGGGGCGGGAAGAGATCCGGTACGCCCACCCGGACCTCGAAGAGCTCCTGGAGCCGACCCACGGCATCATCGTCTATCAAGAGCAGGTGATGCGGATCACCAACATCCTGGCGGGCTACAGTCTCGGCGAGGCCGACGTGTTCAGGAAAGCGATGGGCAAGAAGGACGCCGAACTCATTCGGGCGGAGCTGGACCGATTCACCGAGCGATGCGTGGAGCGCGGCGTAGAGAGGCGCACGGCGGCGGAGCTCGCCGACCAGATCGAGACGTTCGGACGCTACGGGTTCAACAAGTCGCACTCCGCGGCGTACTCCCTGCTGTCTTACCACACGGCGTGGCTCAAGGCCCACTACCCCGCGGAGTTCATGGCAGCCATGCTGTCGGCCGTGCTCTCCAGCACGGACGACGTGGTCAAATACATCGCGGAATGCCGCGACATCATGCGTTGCCTGCCTCAGATGGACGACGCCATCGAGGTTCTCGCTCCAGATGTGAACGAGTCCGGCTGGAAGTTCACGCCCGTGGGCAAGCTACAGATCCGCTTCGGTCTGGGCGCCGTCAAAGGCGTGGGAGCCTCGGCGGTGAAGTCGATCCTCGCGGCCCGTGACGGCGGTACGTTCGAGTCGCTCTTCGACTTTCTCGAGCGCGTCGATCTGCGCGCCCTGAACAAGAGGGCGACCGAAGCGCTCATCGCGGCGGGCGCGCTGGACTCTTTCGGACATCGCGCACAACTGCTCGCCGGGCTCGACACGGCCTACTCCGAGATCCAAGCGCGCAAGTCCGACCAAGAGGCGGGACAGGGATCACTGTTCGATGGGGGAGCAACGGCCCTCCACGCGAACGACCCCGACTTGCCCGCCGTTCCGGAGTGGTCCGAGCAGGAACGCCTGGTACGAGAGAAAGAGGCGCTGGGGTTCTTCATCTCGGGCCATCCACTCGACCGTCACCGCGAAGTGGTGCGTGCGTTCGCTCACGTGAACTCTTCCAGCCTCAAGGACCGGGCGGGACAAGCGGTCGAGCTGGCCTGTGTGGTGATCAAGGTGCAACGCCAGATTTCACGCCGCGACAACTCGGAGTGGGGTAAGATCATCGTGGAGGACTTTCACGGGACGGCCACGGTGCTCGCCTTCAAGGAGACGTGGCAGACCTACAGGGACGTTCTTCAGCAGGATGCCGTAGTCCTGATCAACGGGAAGGTCAGCGGCCGCGAGCGCGACGAGGAGAACCCGCCGATCTTCCTGGACGAGGCGGTCTCCCTGGACGGTGTGCCGAACAGCGGCCAACTCGCCCTCGAGATCGAACTGCCCGAGGACTCTTCATGGGCGGACTCCGTGTTTCACGACGCGAAGGAGGTGCTCGCCGCCCACCCGGGTGACGCCCCGGTCGAGCTTCGCATTGGCACCGACAATGGCGTGGAAGCTTCACGATTCCGGTCGCGGAGCCTGAAGGTGGATCCGAGCGGCGAGACGCTCTCCGATCTACAGGAGATGTTCGGCAAGGGCCACGTGAGGCTCATCCGACTCCGCTCCAC
>JBGMRK010000197.1:0-3582 GCA_048061375.1 Longimicrobiales bacterium
TCCTCATAGGGACTTTGGCCGCGGTTTTCTTCCGAGTTCAGGTGTCCCGCTCCGGAGAATGGATCCTGCGCGCCGAGTCCAACCGGCTGCGCCCGCTCGCGATACCGGTGCCGAGGGGCACGATCTTCGATCGTCACGGACACGTTATGGCGGATAACGTACCCGGGTACGCCATCACCATGTTACGTGCTTCCCCCGACTCCGTGCGCGCCACGCTACAGCGGATGCGCCGGTACGTGGACCTGTCCGACGACGACGTCGAGCGGTTGCTGGGGGCGCTCCGGAACTCCGGGTGGCAGCGACTGGTCGTGGATGCCGACGCCGACTTCGAGGTCGTGAGCAAGTTGGAGGAGCACCGCAGTGAGTTTCCGGATGTCTACATCGAGATGAGACCTCGCCGCCGATACCTCGCCGGAGCCGCGGCATCTCATGTCCTGGGGTATCTGGGGGAGATCACCACGGAGGAACTGGAATCGGGAGTGTTCGCTGAGGACGGGTACGCCTCTGGAATGGTGGTCGGCAAGACCGGTATCGAGAGACAGTACGAATCCGAACTCCAAGGGCGGCGCGGGCTTCGCTACGTGGAGGTAGACGCCAGGGGGCGCATCGTTGGGGATTTCGCTGGCTTCGCCGCCGATCCCGGGACTCCAGGGAAGGACCTCTACCTCAACCTGGACATGGAACTCCAGGAGTGGATCCACCGGATCTTCCCCGATTCGCTTTCCGGGGCGGTCGTGGCCTTGGACCCGGCCGACGGGGGCGTGCTTGCCCTTTATTCGGCGCCCACGTTCGATCCCAACGCCTTCGTCGGAGGAATCGGCACCGCACCCTGGAGCCGACTGAGCACCGACGAGCGGAGGCCCCTGTTCAACCGTGCGGTGATGGGCCTGTATCCGCCCGCGTCGACGTGGAAGTTGGCCACCGCCGCCATCGCCCTCGAGCGGGGAGTCATCAGGCCCGACGACACGATGCCCGAGCCCTGCACCGGCTCGTTCTGGTGGGGAAATCGTGAATGGCGTTGCTGGGGGGAAGGCAACCACGGCTTTTTCGATCTTGTCGGCGCGATCGCTCATTCGTGCGACGTATATTTTTACCAGGTCGGATTGAAGCTGGGGCTCCAGGGGCTGATCGATGGAGCCAAGAACCTCGGATTCGATGCCCCCACCGGCATCGACCTTCCTCAGGAGAGCCCTGGAATTTTCCCGACGTCGAAGGAATACTGGGTACGCCGGTGGGGGTACACACCCCGGGAAGGCGAGGCGCTTTCGCTCGCCATCGGGCAGGGCCCCAACTCCCAGACTCCCCTGAAAATGGCCCAGTTCTACGTTGCGTTGGCCCGGGAAGGCTCCGCACCCCCGCCATCCGTCGCGCGGGGGGTGGAGTTGGGAGAAGGCTGGAATCTGAATCTCGAGCCCGAGTACTTCGCCGCCCTTCGGGAGGGTCTGCGCAGGGTCACGGCTCCAGGGGGAACCGCCCATATCGAGACCACCCTGGAGTATTGGGACGTTGTAGGGAAGACCGGATCAGCCGAGCACGCGCTGAGTCAGAAGGGCCTCGCCCCCACCCATGCGTGGTTCGCCGGCATGGCGGGGCCGAAGGGAGCGGAAGCCGAGATCGTCGTGGTGGCCCTGGTGGAGTACGGGGGAGGGGGCTCGACCACCGCCGCTCGCGTCGTGGCGAAGGCGGCAGACTTCTATCTGCGGCGGAAATACGGCATACCCATCGACACCATCCAGACACTGGGGGAAATCCTCCGCACCACAGGCTGGCCGTCCTGGCATCGCGGTCTTGCTGGGGCGACGCCCTGAGACGACTACCCCTGTTTGACCGATCTCCTAGCGAGTTTGGCGGGAGCCCTATCGAGCGGAGTCTGAAGTGCGACGGGATCCCGGCCGGGGAACGAAATAGCGCAGGGCTCGGTTCCCTCGACGTGAACGTTCCTTCACTTTCCCTTCACAGCCACTTCATCCGATTCACCGTAACATCCGTGATGGCGTTTCCCGGTTCTCGGGAAGGCACAATGGGTCGAAGGTTGATCAGTTCTCGAGGTGACGTCGAAACATGTCGGCGAAGCAACCCCGCACTGCGACAGACGATCTACTCCGGGGGGTGTGGAAAGAAAACCCCGTTCTCGTTCAACTGCTCGGGCTCTGCCCGGCCCTCGCCGTCACGAACAGCGTGGTCAACGGGCTCGCGATGGGAGTCGCCACACTGGCGGTGATCGTCTGCTCCAACTTCCTCGTCTCCCTCTTCAAGCATTGGATCCCCGGCGCCATCCGTATCTCCACCTACGTGCTGATCGTAGCCACTTTCGTGACGGTGGTCGACATGCTCCTGGCGATGTTCTGGCCCGAGGTCCAGAAAGCGCTCGGTGCCTTCGTCTACCTGATCGTCGTCAACTGCATGATCCTGGCACGTCAGGAGGTCTTCGCGTCCAGACAGCCGGTAGGACGCTCGGTACTCGACGCCGCCGGCACGGGCTTTGGATTCCTCATCGCGCTTCTCCTCATGGGGTCGATCCGTGAGGTGATAGGATCGGGGACTTTCCTGGGCTTCAGTCTCTTCGGCCCTTCATATCAACCGTGGACGGTGATGATCCTGCCGGCGGGCGGCTTCTTCACGATCGGCTTCATACTCCTGGTGCGGAACTGGCTGACGGCGCGAAAGGACCGGCGCTCTCCGACGCGCAGGTGGCCACATGATCTCTCTTGGGAGAGGCCCGCCGCATGAGCGATCTGCTCTGGATTTTCCTCTCGGCGATGTTGGTAAACAACTTCACCTTCTTCTATTTCCTCGGCCTTTGCCCCTTCATGGGTGTCTCCGGGCGGGTAGAGACGGCACTTCGTATGGGTGCGGCCAACATATTCGTCCTGATCGTGACGTCTGTCACAGCTTGGGTCCTGAACACATTCATTCTCCCCTATGCCCCGTTCCTTCGGCTGATATCGTTCATTGTCGTGATCGCCTCGGTCGTTCAGATCGTGGAAATGACCGTCAAGAAATTCAGCCCTCGGCTCTTCCGGGAGCTGGGGATGTTCCTTCCGCTGATCACCACGAACTGCGCGATTCTCTATTTGGCTATCTTTCAAACGAACCGTGGATACGATTTTCTGGAAGGTCTGGTCTTCGCGATCGGGGCCGGTGCGGGACTTACGCTCGCTCTCGTACTCATGGCCTCCATCAGGCAGCAGATCGACCTGACCGACGTGCCCGGGATCGCGAGGGGATCGGCGTTCATTTTCCTGATAGCCGGTGTCCTTTCCCTGGCGTTCATGGGCTTCGCGGGGCTTTTTGGTGGCATATGACAACGTTTATCGCGATCGTCGGCTCCGTCGTGCTCTTCGTGCTATTCGGCCTCTTCTTCGGGCGGGCCAATGAGGGCCGCGATTGCCAGGCATGTGCGGACGGTGACAACGACCCCGGAGACGCGGTCTGTCCCCTCCTCGATGACCCTGCGGCCCAGCTCGGCTCATGCGACCGGACGGATGCACCGGAGAGCACACCCGATTTGTCCAAGGGAATGCCGCTACCTGTTCTTCGCGTGAGGCTGCAGCAAGGTGAGGATGGTATCCCCGTCGCGGG
>JBGMRK010000198.1:0-3579 GCA_048061375.1 Longimicrobiales bacterium
CGGTCGCTACACGCTCGTGCTCTTCTCGCCCGATCCCATCAACGAGCCGATGCTGTTGGACCAGCGCGTGGAGAAGGACTAGCAGATCCTGCCCGCTTCCTCGGGTCCGATGGGATCCGACATGGAAGCTCATCCGCCGGTCAGGCGTCTGTGGGTACGAGCTCCCCGAGACGCCGGAGGACCGCCTGCATATGGCCGGAACGACACACTCCGGCCAGATGGCCCGTGACTGCTTGGTCGATGCTGAGATGCAGGGTGAGGAGCTTCCTCACAATATCCAGGTCCGAGGCCTGCAGAAGCGCGGGATCTTGGTAGTAGCGGTTCCCCTCCGCGTCCCAACTCATCCAGTCGAAGTCCTGAATCAGGCCCGAGGCCCGGATCGCGTCGGCGAGCTCGTCCAAGATCTCGGGCCGGCCGACCCAGGGGGAGTCCAGATCGTCACTCGAGTCGGTCCTGGCCGAAACACCGGGCTCGTGAATGATGGGCGCAAAGGAACGCTCAGGGTCCTCCAGCCGGGGTAGGAGCTCCAGGAGCGCTTCGATTTCGCTCAATCGGGAGGTCAGCGGTCGGTCGCGAATCGCTGCTCGATCTCCGCGAGTTTGCTCTGAATCATGTCCTCGGAAAGCCAGCGTCCGCGAACCATGACGCCAACCCGATCCTGTACGTTGGCGATGTCACGAAGAGGGTTGGAGTTCAGGAGGATCAAGTCCGCCCGCCGGCCGATTGCGACCGTGCCGAACGAGTCTTGTCGCCCGAAATACTCGCCTACCGCCTGCGTGCCCGACACCAGGATCTGATACGGCGTCATGCCGGCTTCAGCCATCGCCGCCATTTCCCTATGCAGAGAGAAGCCCGGCACGGAGAAAATCTGCGGGGAGTCGGTGCCCATGAGCACGCCCACGCCACCATCGGCGAGCGCCTTGAGGACCCGCATGCGGTTGTTGGCCCACAGCTCCGCCCGCTCGGGATCCTGTGCGGCCGCGCGGGCGCGTTCGGTCTGGCGTCGGGACCAGCCCTGCACACCTCTGGCCGGCCAATACCGCATCTCGCTGTACTTCTCCATGGCGCGCGCGTCCCCTCGCCCGATGATGCCGATATCCCAAAGCACCATGGTCGGCACAACCCACGCTCCGGAGCCCTTCACGAGGGTCACCAACTCTTCCAACTTCGCTTGGTCGATGGGCCGATCGAAGGCGTCCAGGTACTCGATGAAGCCGTCGAGGTGATCGAAGGTCTCCTGCCCCATTTCGATCGCGTTACGGAGGCCGACATCAGCCGGCACATGCCCACCGAAGCGGATACCGACCTCGGCCGCGGTGCTCGCCATGGCATGGTACTCCGGCACCGTGAGGCCCGGATGGACCTTGAGCAAGTCCCAGCCCTGCTCCTTTTGGCGGCGCACCATCTCGCCGGCCTGCTCCGGCGAACTCACCGAGTTGCCGTTGAAGCTCGGCCCCGCCATGTACAGCGTGGGCGCGATGATCTCGCCGGCCTGAGCCTTGCGCCGGAGCTCGAGATGGAAGTCCTGGCCCAACATCCCGCGAACCGTGGTCACGCCGTTGGCCACGTAGAGGAACATGACCGTCTCCTCGAGGTCTCCCCCGGGCATGTGGCCGTGCATCTCCGCGAGACCGGGCATGAGGTATTTGCCCGACCCGTCGATGCGGGTGGCTCCCGATGGCACGCTGACCTGGGAGGTCGGGCCCAGGTCCTTGATACGATCGCCCTGGACGACGACCGTCTGACCCCTCAGCACGCGGTCCGCATCCATGGGGACGACATTCACGTTGGTGAACGCGATGGTGCCGGTGGACGGCTGGGGTGCGAGGAGCCTGGAGAGGTTTCCGAAGACGCCGAGGCTCGCAAGGTCACTGCTGCCGTTGCCGCGTGCTCCCGTCACCATAGAAGCGGCCACGACGACCGCGCCGAAGATCACGGCGGTGCGGGTCTTCATTTACACATCCCCCCCATCCCTGAGACTCTTGGTCAAGCTCGGAAAGTGCAAAAAAAACATGTCGAGTCAAGGGCTCATCGTCGGATGATGCGAACGATTCGTCCGGTTTCGTCCACCACATATAAGGGACCCTTGAGCACGTCGTTTTGGAAGCGAATACTCCCTGGCTGCGTCTCCGCAGCGGTAGCGGCCGGAAACGTCAGTGTGAACGGATCAGCCCGAGCCGAGTCCACCAGATACCCCATGTCGGCCAGCGACTCCGCGCTTATGGCGCTGAGGGGCGCCGACGGTCCTCCGTCCAAGATCGGTGTCATCAACTCCGTTTTCATTACGGATTCCCTCCAATGAACATCGCCGGAGCCGGGACCGAGTTGGTTCTCGATGGGCACCTTCTTCCCGGTGTAGGCCGTCCCTCCGGCGGCGTCGAAGGCGGCGATAGCAAGCCGCCCACGAAAGTAGGTGTCGGCCCCAGAAAAGTTCGGTAGGGATGGATTGATCACCATCTCCAACATGGACCAAAGCGAGCCGATGCCGAGCACGTGCCCCATCTCGTGGAGTATGACCTTGGTGAGACGTCCGTCGGCCGCCAGTCGATCTAGATCGGCCTCATCGAACGACATGACGCCGACTGCCGGAAGAGGGTTGGGCAACTCTCGTGCGACGCAGAACCCGGCCTGTCCGAGGATCCCGAGTGGACCGTCGATCTCGAAGACCTTGACGAAGATGCGGATATCGTCCACCAGGTCGTTCACTTCCGGTTGCCCGGTCGTGCAGTCTCCGGCGGCAAGCGGATTCAGCGCGAAGTCGATGTCTGGGACATCTCCCTGGATGATCGTCTCCCAGCGGCTCTTCGCCGCCTCGAAGGCAGCCCTTATCTCATCACCGATCGGAGTAATGAAGACCAGCTCGATGGTGAACGCTCCCGTTTGCACCACGGTCAGATCCCCAGTAAGCGTCACGCCCGAGAAGGCCGACGCCCCGCTGAGCATGGCAAACCAGGTGCCACCGGCCGGGTTGTCGATGACGCACGACTCCGCGTTGCCGCCCGTGACGGAGGAGCAGTCGAAATCGGTGGGCGTGGGCAGTTTACCGAAGCGCACGAAGAGGTCGGCGTCCCCCGCACCTCCCGAGAGCGTGACCGTCAACGTATTCGACGTCGACGCCGTTCTCGAGGCCGATGCGGCCGGCAAGGGTACGTCGAACGTAAAGTAGGTCTGGCTGCCTGCATCGCCCGCTAGGCTGGTCGCCGGCACGCCGTCGGCGAGAAGCGTGGGCGCCACCGTCGTCACGTTGCCATCGACCGTGTTGTTGGTCTCGTCGTCCTCGACGATCTGGTTTGTCGGATCGACGGTCACCACGAGCGTGTGGCTCCCCTCGGTAAGGGCGCCGAGCGTGAAGGTCGCCGTCCCTTGCTCGGCGGCCTCCAATACTCCCACGTCGACCGTCGAGACGGTGCTCCCGTCGACCTGGAGGTCGGCCATAACCGGAAGTCCGGTGGTCCCGTCCCCCGAATTCGTAACGGTGGCCGTGATCACGATTTCTTGAGTAGTCGTCGATAAGGCGGGGTCGGCTACCAGATTGGCCACGCTCAGCTCGGGGGTTCCCGTTGCGATCGCCGTGAAGTC
>JBGMRK010000199.1:0-3552 GCA_048061375.1 Longimicrobiales bacterium
CGGGCAGAGTGACGAGTGCTTCTTCCCGGTCGACCAGCGCGCGCAGCGCGTTCGGATCGTCTGCGCCGTCCCGCGACACGGCGACCGGCATGATCCGTTCGGGCGTGACTTCGCCGCCGAGCCTGACGAGAGCGACCTGGTCCAGCCTCCACATTCCCTGGGTCAGACGGAGGCGTACCCGACCCGGCGACTCGTCATCGAGTGACAAGGGTACGACTCGCGTGTCTGCCGCGATGGGGCCGGTCTCCCCAACACTTCCCACTACGACCCATTCGCCCCGCTTGCCCGGGACAAGCACTTCGATGTTGCCGAGAACGCGCGCGATGCTTCCCGCTCGTCCACGGGCTTCCTCACCGCCCGTCTCGAGCGTGGCCAGCCAGTGGCCGGCTTGATTCCCCATGTAGGCCAAGGCCTGGTAGATGAGGAAGGTGGTCATGAGTGTCTGGCGCGATACCACGACCAACCCGAGCTCGCCTCCGGGGACACTCTCGAAGTCGAGATCGATCGTTTCTCTCGTCGCCAGGTCGGTTGAGTCGGCCAAGCTGAAGCGCTCCTGTCCATCGGCCTCAACTACGCTGACGAGACAGTCGCCCTCTGCCGCCGAGCAACGAGTGGGTGGAGTAGGATCGAAGGTCTCGCGGAAGATGCCGTTCGACGTGACGTAGACCCGGCCGGCCGCAGGGCGTGGGACGGCAAGCACATCCGCATGTCGGATCACGTGCGTCTCGAGCGCCTCGTTGGTGACCCGAATCGTGTAGTCGCGACTGGTCGGCTTCGTGTGCAGAAGCATATCGATGTCAGTCGCCTCCAGCCCCGGGGCGATGCTCGATGAGAATCCCTCTGCCTGGAGCTCCATGTTCCCATCGCGACCCGGCGCGTAGAACGTGGGGCACGATCCAAAGCACGTCTTGGGACTGGATACGCAGATGCCAGCAACCGCGGCGGTCACCCCGACCATCATCGTGAGCGCTCTCGATGCACCGGAACCTCCCTCCACGTTCGTCTCAAAGAGTACCACGGAGTCGGCAGGCAGCCGGAAGTCACCGGAGGCGATCTCCACTCGGTTCACATCGAGGAGCGACCCGGTGCCGAGGATCGCCGTGCTCGTCGAATCGACCCGCCATTCCGACAGGACGTAGACGTTTCCGTCGGCCAGATGCGCCTTCAGGAACGGGGACTTCGCATCGAGCGTGTTGATCTCCGCGGGAGGGACGAGCCTCCTCGTGATCTTGCGCCCACATCCACCGACGAACGCGAGGATCGCGAGAGCGAGCACTGCGCGGTGGGTGGTGTTAGAGAGGCCACTCTTCATGCAGTCCCTCCCCCCTTCTTGTGGCGAGCGGCATCGTGAACGTACAGCCCACCCGCGGACCGCGATAGCGCACGGGACACCACGTCGCCTGCCTCGCCTTCCCACACCACACCTCGGTCGAACCCCCTTCTATCCGTTGCTCACGCGGATTTCAACCCCCGGCATTCGAGCCGGGATCGAAGTTGCAGCCATGGAACCGTGGTAGTATGGTCGTGGCGGTTGAAATCATAGGCGGCCACCTTCTAGCGTGAGTTTACTGGAGTAGCGGACGGACTCTGGTGAAAGCGGCGATTTCATTGGGTTTCAGGTGGATCCGTCCGTATACACAAAGGGTGGCTTGTTGGGGACGAGGGCACGGAAGAGGTCGGCGAGTTCGGGGTCGGCGACCTCGAGTTGCCAGTCGGCGCGCGGCCGTCCGCCCTTGTTGCCCGAGGGGTGCAGCGTCATCGCGAGGCGTATGCTGCCCAAGAGCTCGAGGAGGCTAGACAGCCCCTCACGGCGCCCGAGGCCGCGCGCTTGGTGCTCGACGATGCGGGCAAGCAGCAAGGCGAGCAGGCAGATGAACGCGTGCACGTGGATTTTCTGGTCGGTCCAGTGGTATTGGGGCCGAAGTGCCAGGTGCTCGTCGTCTTTGAGCTGACGAAAGACCGCTTCGACCTGGCTCTGGCCCCGGTAGGCCAGGAGGATGTCTTCAGTGGACCACTCGTCGCGGTTGGTGGCGACGATGCGTTTGCCGAAGACCTCCGTTTCCAGGTGCAGCAGAGCCGCGTCGTCCACCCAGTACTCGAGCCGGTCCCGACCCCGACGATTCGGGTCGTATTCGATATGCAGCACTTCGCTGAGGTGCTGTCCGCACAGGAGCTCGTCGATGCGCCGGTGGGCCGACTGCGCACTGCGTGGTCCCGAGCGAGGTTTGGCCAGTTGCTCCTTCCACTGTGCGAGCGCCTCGAGGCGTTTCTCGAGGTGCTGGCGTAGCCCACGGATCTGGCCCGCGCGCAGACGCTCGCTGACGAAGAGCACCACCGTGCGCTCGGCCCCCCAGACCTCATGGCGGAGCCGATGCACAGCGACGCCCTCCAGACGGCTGCCCTCCGGCAAGGGCCGATACCGGTCGAGTCCGATTGCCATCAGGTCACGGTGATGGGCCGGAGTGAGCGATGCCACATAGCCGAAGGGCGCCTCGTCGACCAGGGCCTGATTGGCCTTCGACAAGTTCCCCTTGTCGTAGACCACGGTGAGTTGCTCGAGATCCACCGAGAGTTCGGCCAGCCGCTGCCGGATGCGGCTGAGCGAGTCGGGGAAGAGCCTGCTGTCGGCCTGATTGCCCTCGTACACGTGGCTACATAGGGGGATCTGACCCTCACGAGACACCAACAACGCGAGGCCGAACAGACGCAGGTCGCTGCGCTTCTGCTTCGATCTGCCTCGTTGGGCCAGCTTCGGCTTGGTATTCGTCGAGGCGATGTAGGTGAAGAAGTTGGTGGTGTCGTAGAAGAGCGTGTCCAGGTCGAGATCCAACTCCTGGACTACGGTACGGGTCAACTCACTCTCGATGGCTTGTAGAACATCCAGAGGGATCCGATCCATCTGATCCCAGAAGAACTGCGAGGTCAGCGACTTCACCTCCAAGCCAGGAAAGAGCCGATGCAGGGAGGTCGTGGCCGCCCAGGCCGCCCAGCCCCGCTTCGAGCGCGGCCGCACGGCCCGGTTCAGGGCGCCAAGCAAGAGTGTCGTACCTACCGAGGGCCGGCGCCCCCTCTGTCCGGGGAAATGCCGGTCGATGATGGAGACGATCCCGAGGCGGTCCGCGGCCGCCTTCAGGGCCGCCACATCGCCGTGCTGGAAGGATCGGATACTCAGGTGACCCGCCGGCGTCTCCAGTAGACGTTCGAGCAGGCTGTCGGCGGTGCCGAGGTAGAGGATCGGCACGGGTCGGGGCTTGCCGTCGACGCGCCGCGACTCGACGATCCGCCAATAGGTGTGTCCCTTGACCACGTGCCGCTGCAAGCTCGCCATGGATTTGTATATACAACCGACGCGTACCGCCTGTCAAGGGCGACAGGCGTCGCTCGTCCCAGCATCCTGACCACATAGGACGGCACGATAGAAAGAAGCGGTGATTCTAGATTGGTGTATACACAGACGGAGCGGTGGTGATCAGCCGCAACCCCGCGTCAATTGGGACTCCGAAGGACCTGACGACATAAAAGCTGCGCACAAGCCAGTAAACTCACGCTAGG
>JBGMRK010000200.1:0-3509 GCA_048061375.1 Longimicrobiales bacterium
GTGGCCTTGCAGTCCACGCAGTTGGGCGCGTTCACCCTCAACTCGTCGCCATCCATCTCGTAGACGCCCGCAGGGCACATGTGCACATACAGCTCGCCGGCCTCGAGTGAGACGTCATCACCCACGATCAAGTGTGACGGGATGTCGTCGCGGGTCTGATTTCCGGCCTTGTAGACGCCGTCCACTTTGCTGAAGGTGAGTTTGCCGTCGGGCTGCGTGGACGGGCCCCCGACGCCCAGCGAGCGCCGCTCCGCCGCATCCTCCTCCACTGGGATCTTTCCGCCGGGAAAGCCGCCCCTCGTCAACGTCATCAGGCCGGCCTTGAAGCCACCTGAATAGAACCCACCCTTGAACGCCAGGCGGATGTTCCGGGTCCGCTTCAGGTCCTTGATGATGTAGCTCTCGTCCACGGCACTGGTGTAGCCCGCAAGGCCCGCCTCGCTGGTGTCGTTCGCCTTCAGCGCCTGGAAGATCGTGCGGGCCGCGAGCATGCCCGAGTGCATCGCGTAGTGGATTCCCTTGAGGGACGGCACGTCCACGTAACCCGCCGAGTCGCCCACGATGCAGATCCCGTCTCCGTGCCTGCGAATCGGCACCGCGTAGTAGCCACCCTCGGGTATGGTCTTAGCTCCCCACTCGACCATCTCGCCGCCGTCCAAGTAGGGACGGAACAGGGGGTGGAGCTTCATGCGCTGAAGCACCTCGTGCACGTCGAAGCGGGCGTCGCGGTAGTCCAACCCCACGACCAGTCCCAGAGCCACGAGGTTCTCCTCCATCGGGTACATGAAGCTCCCGCCGAAGGCGTCGCCCGGCAGCGGCCACCCCATGGTGTGGATCACCCGATCGAGTGGCTTCTTGGTCTCCCACAACTCCTTCACGCCGAGCGCGTAGATCTGCGGATTCTCCGAGCCGATCTCCTGCCAATCCAGGAAGGCCTTCGAGAGCGTGCCGCGAGTCCCCTCGGCAAGCACGGTCACCCGCGCGGCGAGATCCATGGCCGGCATGTAGTCGCCGCCGCCCGGCTCTCCGTCCCGGTTGAGCCCCGACGGCGTCGTGCGCACGCCCTGGATCCGGTCGCCGTCCGCGAGCAACGACGCCACGGGAAAGCCGGGGAAGACGTTTACGCCGAGTCCTTCAGCCTTCTCCCCCAACCAGCGTACGATCTCGCAGATCGACGCCACGTGGTTGCCGTGGTTCTGCATCGTCGGGGGCGTGGGCAACCGAATGGCCCTTGACTCGGTGAGGAGGTATAGGGCCTCCCTGGAGACCGGCGGCCCAAGCGGAAACTCGTCCATCTTCAGTTCGGGGAAGAGCTCCTCGAACGCGCAGGGGTTCACGACGGCTCCCGAAAGGTTGTGCTCGCCCAACTGGCCCGCCTTTTCCAGAACGCCGATCTCGATGTCGCCGATACCGCCACCCGTCTCGTTGTCTTTCTGTACCAGGCGAGCCAACTCGATCGCGCCGGCCAGCCCCGCGGGTCCGCCGCCCACGAAGATCACATCCATGGGCACGGCTTCGTCGTCCGGCGACGCCTGGAGAATGAGTCGGTCGGTCGGAAGCGGCGACTGGAAGTCGAGCGGCACTATCGGTCCGGTGAGATGGGAGGCCTGCGACATGCTGTCTCCTGGATTGTGGAACGGCCCGAATGAGGGGGATCATCACGATCGGCCAGGGGGTACCCTCTGCTTCCCGTGCGGATCCCGCAACAGTCGCACGGCGAACCCCCCCAGGAGTGAGGCACACGCATGGCGCAGAACCGACCGCAGACCGTCGGTGAATTGAGGGCGTCCGGGTACGTGGCGCGCGCGGTCAAGGACGAATTGCGCCACAATATGATCCGCAAGCTCAGATCGAACGAGCCGTTGTTTCCCGGCATCGTCGGATTCGACGACTCGGTGGTTCCGCAGATCGTCAACGCCGTCCTGGCTCGTCACGATTTCATTCTTCTGGGACTCCGAGGCCAGGCGAAGAGCCGCATTCTTCGCCAACTGGTGGAGTTCCTGGATCCCGAGCTCCCCATCCTTGCGGGGAGCGAGGTCAACGACGACCCGCTCGAGCCTATTTCCAAGTACGGCCGCGTGCTACTGGAGGAACACGGAGACCAGGCCCCGGTGGAGTGGATCGGGCGGGAGCAGCGCTACGTGGAAAAGCTCGCCACGCCCGATGTGACCATCGCCGACATCCTCGGCGATCTGGACCCTATCAAGGCCGCCCGGGGCGGGCACATTCTGGCCGACGAACTCACCATCCACTACGGCCTGCTTCCCCGCGCGAACCGGGGCATTTTCGCCATCAACGAGCTCCCCGACCTTGCAGGGAAGATCCAGGTCGGTCTCTTGAATATCCTGCAGGAGGGGGACGTCCAGATCAAAGGCTATCCCGTCCGGCTCCGACTGAACGTGATGCTGGTTTTCACAGCCAATCCCGAGGACTACACGGCGCGAGGGAAGATCATCACACCCCTCAAGGACCGCATCGGTGCCGAGATCAAGACGCATTATCCGACCGAAGTGCAAGCCGGAATCGATATCACGCGTCAGGAGGCCTGGGCCGATCGGGACTGCATCTCGGTTGAGATCCCGGATTTCGTGGAGGAGGTCGTGGAACGCATCGCCTTCCTCGCCAGGGCGGACAAACGCGTGGACCAGCGATCCGGTGTCAGCCAGCGTATGCCTATCACTGTGGTCGAGAGCATGGTCTCGAACGCGGAACGGCGGGCGCTCGTATTCGGTGAGGAGTTCGCGGTGCCCCGTATTGGTGACATCTACGCAGCCATGCCCGCGATTACGGGCAAGATGGAGCTGGAATACGACGGCGAGCTACAGGGTGCCGACCGCATCGCCCGCGAGCTCATCGCCAGGGCTTCGGCCGAGGTATTCGAAGGCCGCGCCGGCGGCGCGGACGTAGAGGAGATCGTGGAGTACTTCGAGATGGGCGGCGCCCTCCAAGTCGGGCAGGACAGCGCCGCCGAAGCCTGCGTGAAGGGCTTCGGCATCGTGCCGGGCCTGTTGCCGTTGGTCGAGCAGGTAGGCCTTGCCGCCGGACTGGCCTCCGACGGTCTGCGGACGGCGGCATGCGAACTCGTACTCGAGGGCCTCGTGGCAGAGCGGCGGATCAGCCGCAGTCAGTCGGGCGGCTACGCGCGGGCTCGACGGGAGCACCCGGGACCGACCCCCCCAAACTTCGATTCCTTCGGTCCCTGATGGAGCGCCCCGCGAATACCGCGGAGTTCCCGGAAGCAGCCAGCTAGAGCGTCAGAGGCTCATCGGCCACGGCAGGGCGGCGTAGAATGCGATAAACATGGCAGCGCCAGCCAACGCGAGATCCTTCATGAAATGGCTCATCTCGTTCATGGAGGCCTGTGGGTCGGACTCCTTCCAGAACGGATGCATGACGAAGGCCGTCAAGATCAGGAAGATCACCAACAGACCGGCCGCGATAAAGCGATGCCATCCGAGCAGGACCATGATACCGGCCGCCACTATTATGAGTCCCGAAACCACCGTCGC
>JBGMRK010000201.1:0-3452 GCA_048061375.1 Longimicrobiales bacterium
ACATCAACATCAAGCCCCAGTACGACGAGTGGGTGTTCCCGGACGGGCACAGCGTACTGATCCTGGCCGAGGGCCGGCTCCTCAATCTGGGGTGCGCCACCGGCCACCCCTCGTTCGTCATGTCGGCCAGCTTCACCAACCAGGTGATCGCGCAGATCGAGCTCGCGGCCAACCACGAGCAGTACGAGAACAAGGTGTACCTGCTGCCCAAACTGCTCGACGAGAAGGTGGCCCGCCTTCACCTGGACAAGCTCGGCGTGAGGCTCACCGAGCTGACCGACGAGCAGGCCGAATACATCAACGTGCCGAAGGAAGGGCCGTACAAGCCGGAGTACTACCGGTACTAACGGCATCCGGTCGCACTTGCTCGTGGGTGATGACGTCTCACCCGAGGGGTGGGTTGCCAGTAGCGCTGGAGAGGATCAGTCGGGGTTCGTTTGGGCTGGATCTTGCGACCGCAAAGGGAATCGCTCGCGAAGTTGGGAGGGCAGTTGCTGACTGGCGTGCTGTTACCGCCGACGTCGGATCAGATCGAAATGATTCCGACCGCATGGCTACGGCATTCGAGCATAAGGTTCTCGCGCTAGCGGCTGACGGCTGAGTCCGTAGTATGTCCCGTGGTCTTGGTGGTGTCGAGCCGCCCAGATGAGACTTCCGAATTGCTCTCGTGGAGGATACCATGCACAGCTCCCTGTCATTTCCACGTACGGTCCTGATTTTTTTCACGGCGGCCCTCGCCATCGGCGCGGCACTTCCCGAGAGCGCGCAGGCCCAGCAACGCCCCATGACCTTTCTCGACGCCGGACTGATGAGTCGGGCCGGCGCCATGGCAATTTCCGTCGACGGCGGTTGGATGCTCTACACCGTCACGACGCCCAATTGGGAGGAGGCGGAGCGGCAGTCCGACATCTTCCTCGTCTCGCTGGCGGAGGGTCTGCCCTCGACCCGGCAGATGACGTTCACGGAGGAGAAGAACGAAACGTCACCCCAGTGGTCCCGGGACGGCAGCTTCTTTCTCTTCCTCTCCGACCGGGACGCCACGGGCAACGGCAACCGGAACCAGCTCTACCTGATGCGTCCCGGCGGCGGCGAAGCCCGCAAGCTGACGGATACCAAGGACGGCGTGGCCAACTACAGGTTCAGCAAGGACGGCCGCTGGATCGTGTACCGGAGCGGTCAGAACAGCGATGCGCAGCTCTACCGGCTCCCGGTGGAGGGGATCGCCGACGCGGAGGCCGAGCAGATCACCGAGCAGGACGCGGGGATCCAGGAGTGGCAGTGGGCCCCAGACAGCCGGCGCATCTACTTCGTCACTCCGGACACGGTAGATGCGGACGAAGAAGCCCGTCGCGAGAAGGGCTTCACGGTGGACATCAAGAACATGGAGACGCCGCTGGCGAGCCTGTGGACGGTGGACCCGGAATCCGAAGAGACCACACGACTCACCAACGACTCCACCATCACCGTCTCCGGTTTCACGATCTCGGACGACAGCCGGTGGGTCGGTTTCACCGGGACCTCCGCCGAGCGCTACGAGCGGAACATCACCGAGCAACGGATCAATGCCGACCTCTACCTGCTCGAGGTCGCGAGCGGTCACATTGAACGATTGACCGACAACGACGAGGTCAGCGAACAGGGCCCCAGCTTCTCGCCTGATGGACGCTGGATCGCCTTTGCGGCGGCAGACGACCTGACCCGGTACACGATGAAGAGCCGGCGGGTCTACATCCGGGAGGTCAGCGACCGGGCCGGGTCGTTCCGCAAGCTCGGGGGGTCGTACCCCGACCACGTCTCCCTGGGCTTCTGGTCGGAGGACGGCAACACCATCTATTTCAATTCAGGCGTCCGCGCCACGAGACAGTTGCTCGCCCTCGACATTCGGCGGGACCAAGTGCGTCTCATGACGAACCAGCAGGCGTCGGTGCGCGTGAGCCGTGACGAGGATTCCGATGTGTTGTTGATCAATTACTCGGATCCAAAGACGCCGGCCACCACGTACACCGTCGCGAGCTTGGACCAAGTGGACAACCGGCAGGCGTGGCGGCAACTCACCGACGTGAACCCGCAAGTTCGCGATTTCGCCCTCGGCGAGGAGGAGGAGATCACGTGGCGGTCGACGGATGGCCAGGAGGTGGGCGGCATCCTGGTCAAACCGGTGGGCTACCAACCGGGACAGCGGTACCCCTTGATCGTGGCGATCCACGGCGGGCCGGCGTCCGCCGACGTCCTCGGCTTCAACGGGGGCTCCGGCTCGCAAGTCTATGCCGGCGCCGGCTACGCGGTCCTGAGGCCCAACTACCGGGGCTCCTCCAACTACGGGGAAGCGTTCCGGACGGCGATCGTGGGCAACTACTTCCCGCAGGGCTTCGATGACATCATGGCCGGGGTGGACTACCTCATCGCGGAGGGGATCGTCGACGGGGACCGCATGGGCGCACTGGGCTGGAGTGCAGGCGGCCACTGGTCCAACTGGATACTCACCCACACCGACCGGTTCAAGGCGATCAGCTCGGGAGCCGGGACCTCCAACTGGCTCTCCATGTACGCCCAGAGCGACGTGCAGCGGAACCGGCAGTACTACCTCGGTGACGACCTCCCCTACGACAACTTCGAGGCCTACTGGGAGCAGTCGCCCATCAAGTACATACGGAACGCCAAGACGCCGACGATGATCCACGTGGTCGAGGGCGACCCCCGGGTGCCCAGTCCCCAGTCGGTGGAGCTGTACATGGCCCTCAAGAAGCTTGGCGTGGACACGGAGTTGTTTATGTATCCCGGCCGTACCCACGGCATCCGCAGCATGCGCGACCGCTTGGTCAAGGCGGTGAGCGAGATGGCCTGGATGGACTACTACGTACGCGGCATCGGGGAGAAGTTCGCCTGGCGTGACGTGCTGAAGACACTCGAGAAAGGCGAAGGCCCCAGAGTGGTCACGGACGGAGGGGACGGCGGGCGCTGAGCACAGCGGTAACGCCAAAGCGGGGAAAGGCTGAGGGTCGTCAGCTCCGCGACAAGAAGACCGTGACCTGATCCGTCCGGTCGTTAGCGATGGCAAAGTCTGCCCGGCCGTCATCGTCGAAGTCACCCGTGGCGAAGCTGTAAGGATAGCCTTCGACCTCGAGGCTCATCACCTCCGCTGAGTGTGCAATTTTCGACCGGCGTTGACACTAGGACGCGCCGAGCGGATACATGGATCGGGAGGGAACCTAGAAGCGCCGGTGCCCACTCCGGCTGCGGCGCACGCTAAGCGATCGCATCCACAGCCCGCAGGTAGACTTCGTTCGGAATATCGACCTCCCGCTTCCAACGAGCGCCCGCCGTCCACCCGTCGGGAATCGCACCATTCTGTCGATTCTGCTCGAGCAGGGCCTCGACCGGCCGCTCGGGAAGCTCGGGAGGCTTCCAACGGCCGTCGAAGTGGGTCCCTCCTCGTGGATCGAAGAAGGCCG
>JBGMRK010000202.1:0-3433 GCA_048061375.1 Longimicrobiales bacterium
CCAACCTTGTCGGCTCGAAACCGGACCTCGTGTAACTGACCGGGGGACAACTCGATCGGTCCCAGCCCGAAATCCGGGAGGGTGAAGCCGTGGTGAACGTCTAGGGCCATGAGCCGCAGCACAACGAGATCGCCTTTGCGAACCCGGATTTCCTGAAGGTCCGGAGGATCGGTAAACGTGGTGAGTCCGCTCGCTCTCGTCTCGCTCCAGTTTTGCACCCCGTCGAAGTAGATCGAGAAGGTCTTTGCCCCCTCCGGCACTTGGCCTTCCAGGTAGCGGTCGTAGCCGAAAACAGCGGCCGGCACGGCAACGATCGTCAGGATGATCAGGGGGAGGGCTATTTTGGCTACGATCCGGTCGAGTCGTTCCATAGCATTCAACCCAGGAAGACGACGAAGAAGATGACAGCTACGAGGGTGAGGAAGGCCGCCAGCGGAACCGCTGCCCGCGTGGCCTGGCGGGTCCCCTCGAACATCGGTTCGAGGGCCCGGTGCGTCTTGATGACACCAACGGATAGGCCCACGGTGACCAGCAGTGCCTGGATGAGCGGGATCCATCCCTCGCCCACCGGATTCCAGGCCACGTACTTGGTGCCGAACAGATTCCAGCCCCACCCGAACGGATCGGAGATCACCTGCAGGATGTAGGCCCCGTTGATGAGGACGAGGGGAACACTGAATGCGATCCAAGCTGCGAGGCCGAGAGGGACCAGTCCAAAGGCGCCGCGCACGAACAGATCACGGAATTCGACGACCTTCCCGCTTGCCCGTCGAGCGACCTCGACGAATGGTGCGTATAGGGCGGGCAGCCCGACCAGCGTGACGGCGAACATTGCCGTCGCCAGTACGGCGAACCCGCCCCAATTCCCGCTAGAAGGTGCGTTCGCCCAATCCTTCAACGTCCCTATCGGCCCGAGGAGCACGATCGCATACACGGCAGCGAGCGCAGTCATGATGAATGCTTTCCAGGCCTCGTCGCGCCCATGGAGCACCACGTCCATCTTGCCGCCCCGCCAGTACAGCGCGATGTTGTCTTTGGTGCAGCCCTTGAGACACTCCATGCACAGCCCGCAGTAGTTGTTCCGGTCCATGTCCCCGATGTATTCGAACCAGGGACACGCGTAACCGAGGGGAGTGTCGTCGTTCTTCCTCGATCCGATCATGCAGGTCTTGGGCCTGTGGTCCTTGCACACCTCACGGTTTCTCGACCGCAGCGCAATGGGTGACACCATCGAGTACAGGCCCTGGAATCCGGAGACGGGGCACAGGTACACACAGAACGCCCTACGCCGGTAGACGAGCATCAGTGCCGTGGCGAAGACCCAGATTCCTCCGATCACGACCACGGTGACGATTGGTCGAGTAACCAGGAGGCCGCTGATCACGGCGAGTCCGAGGAAGCCGAAGTTCTGTAGCCAAATGTTGCGGAGAGGTTTGGGCCACCGCTTGTTCAGACCCCGCGGCTTCTCGAGGCCACGAAACTTCACGATGCTTCGTCGCTGCAGCCACTCTCCGGGGCCTGCGAGGGGGCATATGGCGCACCACACCCGGGCGCCGATCGGGACGAGAAGGGTGATGAGCAGGAACCACCACAGAATCCAGATCAGGACGATCGAGGAATTCAAGTTGCCGAGCGGATGCCCAAAGATGCCAGCCAGCATCAGGATGTAGAAGAAGACCAGGTTCGGGTAAATCAAGAGGAACTGGAAAGAGCGGGTGCCGACGAAGCGCCGCAGTGGAGGAAGCTTCTCGAACAGATCCGGCCCAAGCGGCGCCAGCTCGAGAGGGCGGGTATCCGCGGCTGTGGTGATCTCGAGGGGGACAGGGTTCATTCTTCGTCCCTACGCGCGCTCCAGCCGGCCCACAGTATCGCCCCGGCCATGCTGCCTATGGCGAGGCCGATTGCCCCCGGGAATAGCAAGTTCGGCTCCACGATGAGCTTGCCGGTCATGAAGGGGTGGAAGGTTCCGCAGACCTCGGTGCAGCGAAACCCAAACCTGCCGACTTCGTCGGCCACGAATTCGATCGTGAGGTCCTCACCCGGGGTCACCTTCCCTTGCACCCCGTAGCCATCGATGTATATCCCGTGAGTGACGTCCGCGCTCTCTACGTGGAGCACGACGCGGTCGCCGCGGTTGACTCGGATGATCCCAGGGTCATAGGCGAACTGCCGGGCAGTAATGTGGATTTCCCGCAGCGTCGGACGAGACGACGACCAGCCCCAGGTCGCCCCACCGATGCTCCCGGCTATGGCAAGCCCGGCGATGAGAGCAAAGACGGTGAGCCGGCTCAAGCCCGAAGGTCGGACGTCCGGGTCGTGAGTCGAGAGCTCCATTTTCGAGCTCATGCCGTAACGCCGATGTCTGTCCGCATCCCGGCCTCGAAGTGGTTCGGCAAGGTACAGGCGATAAGCAGATCGCCGGGCTCGGTGAACGTGTAAACGACGGTTCCCGTGCCTCCGGGTCTGAGATCGATGGCCGCGGAATCCTCATCCTCCTGGGTCTCTTCGCCGCTTTCGGCCATCTCCGCAGCGTGCGCCTGCTGCTGCTCTTCCGTGCCGATCACCGCGTCGTGGGGGATGACACCCATGTTGCGAAAGAAAAACGTGACGGTCTCGCCGACCTCGAAAACGGATGTTTCCGACGCGAAGGCGAAATCGGTCATGACGACCTCGACGACGGCCCCATGCTCTGCCTGGTCGACCTTCCCCCCCTCCTGGATCTGGGCCAACTCGGACCCGGTGGGTTGCTCGGTGAGGTCATGCACCTCTGATCGGGGACCTCCACAGGAGACGGCGACAAGGGCGATGACGCTGGCTGCGACCAAGGTCTTTCTCATGGCGCCTGCTCTTCGTGATGAGACATTCTGCAGCCGGGAACCCGCCAGAACCCGGGTCCCGTGTCCGTGACATCTGCTTTTTCATGGTGTGGCATAGCCACCCTCATCGACCCTCATTTTCTACGTCACCGCCATTGTCCCGTAGGGTGGCCATGACGGCTAGAGGCATTGCGCCCCCTGCGCTCCGCGTGATGCCGTAGGCGCGCCGTACGGGTATGCCCTTACGTGGTTTCACGGAGATGCAAGGTTCCTTTGCTCAGTTCCCGATCAACGCCGACGTAACTATGATGACCCCGAGGAGGTTCGCATCGCTGCAAGTACCCGCGTTCTTGTCGTCGATGATCACGCCCTCGTACGCCGGGGAACCCGCGACATCCTGGAGCACCGGACGGAGATCCGAGTCGTGGGCGAGGCCGCCGACGGCGATGAGGCGGTGAGCCTCACCAACCGGCTCAGGCCCGATGTGGTCCTGATGGACGTCGGTCTGCCCGGTCTGGGCGGCATTGAGGCCACCAGGGAGATCAAGGCTCGTTGGCCTGATGTCGAGGTCCTCGTCCTCACCGTCCACGACGACGACCAGTACGTATTCGAGGCGA
>JBGMRK010000203.1:0-3418 GCA_048061375.1 Longimicrobiales bacterium
CGTGTCAGGCTCTCGTGCAGGTAGCGCGTGTTCGTGTTGAGCACGGCCGCCTGCCTCCTGATCGCGTCCACGACGCGCGGGTGCGAGTGCCCCACGTGGCAGACGTTGTTCACGCAGTCCAGGTACGCCTGCCCCTCCGCGTCGAACAGATGCTGCATCCACCCACGGACGATGTGGAGCGGCTCGGAGTACGACAGGCTCAGCGATGGTCCGAGGAACCGGCCGCGTGCCTCTCGAAGCTCCCCGGACGCGGGTGCCCTCGAGGCCTTCGACCCCTCGGGCAGGTCCAGCAGCAGGCCGGGATCGGGCGACATGCTCAGCCAGACTTCCCGCTGGGAGGGCGCCGCCACGCCCGGAAACGTACCCTCCATGCCGAGCATGTCCGTGATGATCTGGAAGTGCAGGTGTGGTGGCCACCCACCGTTCACGTCGAGTCCGCCCAGGCGCGCGATCTCTTGGCCGCGTGCGACCTCTGCGCCCTGCGCCAGTCCCGGAAACGAGTCTCTGCTCAGGTGTCCATAGAGCGTGTAGAACGACGGGCCGCCGGCGGGTTCGTGTTCGAGGATGATCGTGGGTCCATAGTCCAAGGGATCGGCGTTGTCGTGGAAGGAGTGGACCCGCCCCGCGATCGGGGCCAGAATCGTGGAGCCCGCCTCCAGAAAGAGGTCCACGCCCAAGTGCACGGTTCTCTGCTCGGGACGCTCACCGCCCGCGCTCGTGAAGGCATCGCCGGTGTAACACAGCCGGGCCTCGTCGTAGCGTCCGACGCCCACCTGCGCGCCGCAATCGGCCATCTGCCCGAACAGGCGGGCGCTCCAAGCCTCCGCGTCGGCCAGCGTCTCGGGGCTTTCCAACTCTGGGCTGCCGACGCTCAGGTCGAAGATCACCGTGGCGTCGTCGGTCACGGCCGGGCGGACTACGGGTCCCGCCTCGGGCGCGTTCGCGGCAAGCCACTCGCTCACCGCCACGCTCCGTGGGCACGGCGGCAGTCCGCACGCTTCGCGAAGCCGGTTCCGAGCCAGACGCGTAGGCACGGCGGCGAGGCGTTCGAGGGTCTGCCACGCGGGGGCTTCCGAGATGGCCAGGTAGGCGTCGTCCGCAGCCTCGGCGCGCAGTGTTGCCGAGATGCAGACACTCGCGCCCAGGCGGGCACGGGCAAGGGCGTAGAGCGCCTCGAGCTCGTCCTCGGTGAGCGGCAGGGCCCGGTGGTAGCCGCGCGTCACCGCGGCGGCCGCCCCGACGGGATCGGGCTTGTCCAGCATCGCGTACGCGATCGCGATGGCCAACTCGCACACCGGATGGCTCTCGAGCACGTCGCCGAAGTCGACCAGGCCGGCGATCTCGGGTGTGCCGGCGCCCACCAGGCCTACCACGATGTTGTGGTCGTTGGCGTCGTTGTGGATCACGCCTCGCCGGAAGTCCGGGAGCCGGCGAAGGGCGTCCCGCTCGAACGCCGAAAGAACACCTTCGACCAGGCCCCTGCGGTACGCGTCGGACACAGCGTCCATGTCCCGCCGCATCACATCCGCGGCGCGCGCCAGATCCCAATCGAAGCCGGACCTCCGCGCCGCCGGGTTGGAGAACGTGGAGAGTGCTCGATCCATCGTCCCCAGATACCGGCCCAGCCCCTCGAGGAGATCGCGGGTATGGGGGCGTGTGCTCGCGAGCGTCCGGCCGGGCAGGTAACTGAGCACTCGTGCGTAGTGGTTACGGCCGCCCTCGCCGGCCACGCTCACCACATGCTCGCCCGAGGTCGCGGGAACGACCCTCGGCGCGCGCAGACCCGGCTCGTGCTCGGCCAGCCAGATCAGGACGCTGTTCTGTAGATCCAGTCCCGCCTCGGTTTCTCCCGTCCCCGAGATCTTCAGGATGACGGCCTCGCCGATCTCGGGCTCGACCTTGAAGTTCTGGTCCCCGTAGCCGGGTAGGGGCGTGAGTCGGCCCCCGATCCCGAAATTGGACAGGAGCAGCTCGGCGGCCTCGCTCGAGGAAAAGCTCGGTCGCTTCATCGTGATGGAGGTGGATGCCACAGCAGGTTCTCTCAGAGACGCACGAATCCCGACTGCTGTGGAGATTAAGTACTTATGGGGATTTGGTCGACTGTCGTCCCGGCCTCAGGCCCAGGAGGGCCAGGGGGTCGCAGGCATGGGGCGCTCACCCATGCGTTCGGGAGCGTCGAGGTCGGCGATCCGCTCCAGGAACGCCCGATCGGAAGGCCGGAGGCTGTCGATGCCGGCGCCGTTGATCTGGACGAGGAGACGCTCGACCTCGTCGCGGTTCACCTCATGGAGCTTGTCGAGCTGGATCGAATCGTACCACTCGGTGTCTTCCTGGTCACGCACGTCCCTGGAGGAGTAGTATGAGTTGGGCCGCTCCAGGATGCGGTTCGCCGCTTGGATGCTCGTCCGGCGCTTGATCCACCACCGACGTCCCAGGGCACCGCCCGCCACCGTGGATAACAACAACACCGACAGCCAAATCAACATCGTCAGCCCATCCGCTTCAATTGCAACCATCCCAGGTACTTGGACGGATCGGATCGCTCGAAGGTTGCGTCCCCCCGTCATTAATAATATCCGGGAAAGGCGCCAAGAGGTTTCCATGGACGCAGGACGCATTCATAAGATCGCCATCATGCGGCCTCGACTTCAGCGTCGGCCGATGATCTTCTCGAGGAAGTCCATGACCTTCTTCGTCTCGGATCCGGTGCCGCAACCCGACCCCGGGGGCTGGGGAGGCGGCGGTTGTCTGGGGGGTTTCGGCGTGTTCCTGTCCGGGAACTTGAGACCGCTCTTCTTGCCGTGGCTTCGCTTCGCCATGGTATCCTCCAACTGCGTCCGCACACGTGCCGCCGGGACGACGGCTCCTCATCGTAACAATACGGGCATAGAGGCCCGTAAGTGTCAATGTGTCGTGTCTTCACGACTAGCCGTCAGCTCACCTAGGCTCCCTAGAAGCTCACCTTCACCCGAGTGTACACCTGGTCGGTAGCGTCCCATGCCCCGAACAGCGACGATCCCCGGCCACCCACGACGAACGCCCCCACCGTGAGTTCGACGTCGTCCGCGGGGGAGTACGTGAGTTCCGGGAACACCCCGTACCCGAGGTTGTCCGAGATGTCCGACCACGTCGCGACCTCCATGGCTCCCCCGAACGCCACCTTCACTTCGTCCTGGCGGAAGCTTCTTTCGAGGCGACCCATGAAGTAGTCGTGTAGCTCGTCGGAGCCCCGCTCGAAGAAGAGGCCGTGCGCCCACTGGGCGTTGGCGTACCATCCCCCGGGAAAGGTGTAGTCCAGGCCCACGGTGGACCGGAAGAAAGACCCGTCTTCGAGAGCCACCACCCGCTCCACGGTGGTCGTGGTGCCGATGGTGGTGCTGACCACGCGCTCCTGGCCCTCCGGGAAGACGAGCACGGC
>JBGMRK010000204.1:0-3394 GCA_048061375.1 Longimicrobiales bacterium
TGTCTTCCATCGACAACCTGATCGATTTCAGGCGGCTCATGTTGGCCACGAGTCATCGTGTGGGACATCTCATCAACCAGACCGAACTGGGGCGTGACGTGCAGTTGCCGCAACCGACCGTGCGCCGCTGGCTCAACCTGCTCGAGACATCGTACCAACTCGTTCGACTTCCCGCGTATTCGGTGAACCGAACAAAGAGGCTCATGAAAACGCCGAAGGGGTATTGGTGCGATACGGGCTTGGCGCTCCACCTGGCGGGAGCGCACGAGCCGAGCGGGAGCCATCTGGAAAACCTCATCCTGGGTGACTTGCTGGCGTGGCGGGGCGCTCAACTCGTCAGCCGACCGGAGCTCTACTACTGGCGCACGAGGGCCGGAGAGGAGGTCGATCTCGTGATCGAGCGGAATGGTAGGCTCGTGGGAATCGAGGTGAAGGCCACCGCGAGACCTCGTCTCTCCGACGCCCAGCACCTGCGGACCTTCAGGGAGGAGTACGGGGATTCGGTCAGCGGGTGCTTGCTGCTACATGGGGGAGAGCGTCTGGGAGTAATGGCGCCGGGAGTGTTGGCGGCGCCGTGGTGGAGTGTGATCTGACGAATGAATCCTTCGCACCCTACCTACATACCTCAGACGTGACAGATCCCGTCATCCAGGTCTCCAACCTGAAGAAGCGCTACGGCTCGACAGTCGCCGTAGCGGACGTCTCCCTCGAGATCCACCCGGGCGAGATCTTCGGCCTGATCGGGCCCAACGGGGCCGGCAAGACCACGACGATGGAGTGCGTCGAGGGCCTCAGAAAGTGGGACGAGGGAAGCGTTTCGGTTCTCGGCCTCGATCCCCGCAAAGACGCCCGCGCTCTCCAGACACGCATCGGAGTGCAACACCAGGAGGCCCACCTCCAGAAGCGGATCAAGGTGTGGGAGGCCATCGACCTCTGGTCCTCTCTCTACGCAGGCGTCATGGACACGGAGGCCCTGCTCGAGCAGCTCGGCCTCACCGAAAAGCGTAACGCCTGGTTCATGACACTCTCGGGCGGACAGAAGCAGCGGCTCTTCGTCGCGCTCGCGCTCATCCACGATCCCGAGGTCGTCTTCCTCGACGAGTTGACCACCGGGCTCGACCCGCAGGCCCGCCGCGCGATCTGGGAGCTCATCAACGGCATCCGCGACCGTGGCAAGACCGTGTTCCTGACGACCCACCTGATGGAGGAGGCCGAGCGCCTGTGTGATCGGGTGGCCATCATCGAGCACGGCACGTTGATCGAGATGGGGACGCCCAAGGAGTTGGTCGAGCGGCATTGCCCCCAGCGCGGCGTCGTGTTCTCGAGCCAGGGCGACGGGGTGCGAGACCGGCTGGAGAGGATCCCCGGAATCGACAACGTGGCCCGCGACGGTGAGACCTACACGCTCCGGGGCACGGGTGACGATTTCGTGACCGACGTCATCCACGCCATCGCCACCGAGGCGATTCACGTGACCGGCTTCCGAACGGAACTCCCCAACCTGGAAGACGTGTTCCTGAAGCTCACCGGCCACCGGATTCGGGACTGACCGCCATGATGACCGGATTCTGGAAGCTGACCTGGGTGGAGACCAAGGTCTACATGCGTGAGCCGCTCGGCGTGATCTCGGCGCTCGGGGTCCCGGTCCTGGTCTTCCTGGTCTTCGGAAGACGGTTCCCGGACGCCCGGAGCGCCCAAGCGATGGACGCCACCAACGCGCCGACCCTGAACGTCCCGATCCTGGCCGCCCTCTTCATCGCCATCGGAGCCGCGCTCTCGCTCGTCGCGATCATCACGATCTACAGGGAAGGGGGCATCCTGAAGCGGCTCCGGGCCACGCCGTTGTCTCCGCTGACCATCCTGGGAGCCCACGTCTTCGTGAAGCTGATCTTCACGGTGCTCGGCCTGGCCCTGTTGGTGCTCGCCGGCCGGCAGTTCTTTCCCGGCGCCATCGACGTGAACCTATGGAGTTTCACGTTGGCGCTTCTGCTGGGAACGCTGAGCATCCTGTCCCTTGGATTCGTGATCTCGAGCATCGTGCCGACCGCGCGCTTCGCACAGCCGCTCGGTAGCGTCATACTCTATCCGATGATCGCCATCTCCGGCCTGTTCTTTCCGATCGACGCGCTCCCGCTCGGCTGGCGCATCTTCGCCAATCTGCTCCCCACGACACACGCGGTGGGGCTCATGCGGGGGGTTTGGGATGGCGTGGGCTGGGGGGCGCTGTGGGTGAACGTGTTTGGACTGGTTGCCGTGTTCGTGGTGTGTAGTGCGGTGTCGACGAAGGCGTTTCGGTGGGAGTGATGGGCGCGGCCACAATTTGCTTGCGTGACCGGGTCGAAGCACCAACCTTCAAGCTCCTGCTGCAAAACACCCGCCCTCCGCTCTCGAATCCTATCTAGGAGGAACAGTGGATCACCCGATCGATCGTCGCGAATTCGTCAAGTTGACCGCTGCCGCCGGCGCTGGATTGTCAGTGGCCGGACTCGTGGGATGTGAGGCCGCGCGGACCGGGTCGGAGTTGGTTCTGAGGTCGGTGGCAGACATCGACCCGGCTGCGGTCGATCGGTTCACGGCGTCCCTCACCGGACGGGTGCTTCGCCAGGGGAGCGAGGGATACGACGCGGCCCGGCGGGTCTGGAACGGGAAGTACGACCGTAGGCCCGGGCTGATCGTCCGCTGCTCCGATGCGGAGGACGTGGCCAGGGCCGTGGACTTCGCGCGGAGTGAGAGCCTGTTGACGGCGGTTCGCGGGGGCAGCCATAGCGGGGCTGGGCACGGGACGGTGGACGGAGGGATGGTGATCGACCTCTCCCGCATGAAGGGGCTGGAGGTCGACCCGGAGCGAGGGGTGGCGCGTGCCGAGCCGGGTGTGAGGTCGATCGAGATGGATGCGGCCACGCAGCAGCACGGCCTCGCCACGGTCATGGCCGCGTGTCCCGCTGTGGGCATCGGCGGCTACACGCTGGGCGGTGGTTATGGCATCCTCGGCGGAAAGTTCGGGTTCAGCTGCGATAATCTCCTCTCTGCGGATGTGGTGCTGGCCGACGGGACCACGGTTGTGGCAGACGAAGAGACGAATCCCGACCTCTTCTGGGCGATTCGGGGCGGAGGCGGCAATTTCGGGATCGTCACCTCGTTCCGATATCGTGTCCACCCCGTGAGCGAGGTGCTCGGAGGCACGCTGGTGTACGACATGGCTCAGGCGTCAGACGTACTCGCCTTCTACAACGAGACAGCCGGGTCGATGCCCGACGAACTTACTGGGGCACCCGCGTACGCGGCGACTCCCGATGGACCGATCTTCGTGATCGAGGTCTGCCATGCCGGCGACCTGGTCGCCGGCGAGGCCGCGCTCGCGCCCCTTCGCTCCTTCGGCAACCCCTTGCAGGAT
>JBGMRK010000205.1:0-3387 GCA_048061375.1 Longimicrobiales bacterium
TCGAGCAGGGGGACTTCGTGACCATCATGGGCCCGTCCGGCGCGGGGAAATCCACCCTCCTCAGCATTCTGGGGATGCTCGACGGTGACTGGCGAGGTGAGTACTGGCTCGTAGACGAACCAGTGCACGCGATGAAGCCCAGGGCCCGCATCGAGTTGAATAAGGAATACATGGGCTTCGTCTTCCAGCAGTACCACCTTCTGGACGACCTCACTGTCTACGAGAACCTCGAGATTCCGCTCTCGTACCGAAACGTGGGGCGAAAGGAGCGGCAGGCCATGGTCGCCGACACGCTCGACCGCTTCCAGATCGTAGGTAAGAAGGACCTTTATCCCACGCAACTCTCTGGTGGCCAGCAGCAGCTGGTGGCCGTGGCGCGGGCCGTGATCGCAGAGCCCAGGGTGATCCTGGCCGACGAGCCCACGGGTAGTCTGCACTCGAGTCAGGGCCGCATGATCATGGACCTCCTGAAGCAGCTCAACCGGGAGGGCACGACGATCATCCAGGTCACGCACAACGAGAGCTACGCGGCGTACGGTGACCGCATCATCAATCTAAAGGATGGCTGGCTCGTAGACGACGAGTGACGCGGGTCCAGTGATCCAGAGCGGGTAGGCGTTCCATGGCCGACGATTCGGTCCGCGTGCTTGTTGCGGATGACCAGCCAGACGTGCTCGAGGCGCTTCGAATCCTTCTTAAGGCTGCGGGCATAGAGACGGAGTCCGTCAGTTCCCCTGCGGGAATCCTCGAGAGCCTCGAGAAGTCGGATTTCGACGCCGTCCTCATGGATCTCAACTACACCCGCGACACCACGTCCGGACAGGAGGGCCTGGACCTCCTGACCCAATTGCGCGTCCTCGACGCGACCGTGCCGGTCGTAGTCATGACGGCTTGGGGAAGCGTGGATGGCGCCGTCGAAGCTATCCGTCGCGGGGCCAAGGACTACGTAGAGAAACCCTGGGACAACGCCCGCCTGCTTCAGACGCTGCGGACCCACATCGAATTGGGTCGTGCGCTCCGACGGAGCCAACGCTTAGAGGGTGAGAACCGCCTACTCAAGAAACCTGGTGTGCCGGACCTGATCTCCCGCTCCAAGGAGATGGCTCCGGTAATCGAAGTGATGGAGCGCGTGGGCCCGTCGGATGCGAACGTGCTGATCACGGGGGAACACGGGACCGGCAAGGAAGTGGTGGCGAGATGGATTCATGCGGTGTCGCGCAGGGCGAGCAAGCCGGTAGTGGCTGTGAATGCCGGCGGTTTCAGCGAAGGCGTGTTCGAGAGCGAGTTGTTCGGGCACGTGAAGGGCGCATTCACCGATGCCAAGACCGACCGGGTGGGCTGTTTTGAATTGGCGGACACGGGCACCCTCTTCTTGGATGAGATCGCAAATATCTCCCTACAGCAGCAGGCCAAACTCCTCCGCGTGCTGGAGACGCGTGAAATCCAGCGAGTAGGGTCGTCCAAGGTCAGAAAGGTCGATGTGCGCTTTCTTTCTGCGACCAACGCCGATCTCGCGGAGATCGTGGCCGCGGGCGAGTTCCGCGAGGACCTCCTCTACCGTTTGAATACTGTCGAGATTCAACTGCCGCCACTACGCGCCCGACGGGTCGACATCCCGCTTCTCGCGGAACATTTCCTCGTACACCAGTCGAAGCGGTACGACAAGGTTTTCCACGGATTCTCTGAGGAGGCCACCCAGGCGTTGGTGGCCCATCCCTGGCCGGGCAACGTGCGCGAGCTCCAGCACGCTGTGGAGCGGGCCGTCCTCATGGCCCGGGGAGAGCTGATCCATGCCTCGGATCTGGGACTCCGGCGGCGGCCAGAAAGTGGTGCAGTGATGGAAGATCTCACGCTCGACGACGCCGAGCGAATCCTCATCGAGAAGGCCCTGGAGAGAAACCAGCGCAACGTCACCAAAGCCGCGGAAGAACTGGGGCTGAGCCGGAGCGCCCTCTACCGCAGGCTTCAGCGTTACGGCATGTGACGAATCCTGCCCCTCCGCTCGTGCCGACCACCGAGGCGCCACCGGGTCGTCCATGGTGGGAAAGGGTGAGGCACGACCGCAAGATCGTCATTCTCACGCTCATGGCGGGGTTGCCGGGGATTGCGCTTTCCTTGGGATTCCTGTGGGTCGGACCCTACTCCGCCAAAGTGCAGTGGACCGTCTCGGTGTTTCTACTGGGTGGGTGGATAGGGTTCAGTTACGCCGTCCGAGAGCGTGTGGTGCGGCCGCTCCAAACGCTATCCAACATGCTTGCGGGTCTCCGGGAAGGGGACTTTTCGATTCGCGTTCGGGGCGCGGGTACGTCAGACCCTCTCGCCATTACCTATCTCGAGCTCAACGCGCTCGAAGAGGTATTGCGCGAGCAGCGCCTCGGGGCTGTCGAGGCTACACGACTTCTGAGGAGGGTGCTGGAGGAAGTCGATCTCGCAGTCTTCGCCTTCGACGAGACCGAAACTCTGCGACTCCTGAACGGCGCCGGTGAGCGCTTGCTTGGACAGCCGTCCGAGCGACTCATGGGTCGATCGGCGAGTGATCTTAGGCTTAGGGAGACGCTTTACGGAGTGGCGCCGCGCACCTTGGAGGTCAGCCACCCTGGCGGGGCGGGCCGATGGGAACTCCGACGTACGGTCGTGCGCCAGGAGGGACAACCCCTTCGGCTGATCGTGCTTTCCGATCTGAGTCGAGCGTTGCGCGAAGAAGAGCGACAGGCGTGGAAGCGCATCATCCGCGTCCTCAGCCACGAAATCAACAACTCCCTCGCTCCGATCAAGTCGATCGCGGGGAGCCTTCACGGCCTTCTGCTCAAGCAAAGCGACGGCCCTTTGGATGAGGACGTGGCCAAGGGACTCGACGTCATTACGGGACGCGCGGAGTCGCTTGGTCGCTTCATGCAGTCGTACGCCCGTCTGGCGCGGTTGCCGGAGCCCGAGTTGAGCATGATCCAAGTGGACGCGCTCGTGCGCCACACAGCCGAAATCGAGACGCGCAGTGACGTTATGGTAAGGCCGGGGCCGGAGGTTTCGGTCCAGGCGGATGCGGCCCAACTCGAGCAACTGCTGATCAACTTGATCAAGAACGCGGTGGATGCTTGCCTGGAGACCGGTGGCAAGGTAGAAGTGTCTTGGAGGCGGATCGGCAACACGCTTCACGTGCTCGTGGACGACGAGGGCCCCGGCCTTCCCTCGGATACCGGGAACCTGTTCGTGCCATTCTACACGACCAAGCCGGGCGGAAGCGGCATCGGTCTGGCTCTGAGTCGCCAGATCGCGGAGGGCCACGGGGGGAGCCTTTTGCTCGAGAACCGTAAGGGGGGAGTCGGCGCACGTGCGCGCCTGACCCTCCCGCTCGACCTGAGCGACACGGCGGCGGTGGCGACGCTGGCC
>JBGMRK010000206.1:0-3358 GCA_048061375.1 Longimicrobiales bacterium
CGACCTGGCTCACGAGCGCGGTGGTGTTCGGTTCGATTCTGGCGATGATCCTGCTGGCCACCGTGTTCACACAGATTCGGCGGTTGCCATGGCGCGTTGCCACGGTAGGACTGATCGTGTCTCTGCTGGCCGTCTATTTCGTGCCGGCGGACATGTTGCTCGGTCGGTCAATGGTTCCCCGCCTCCTCCTGTCGGTGGTTCTGATCGGGACGCCGGTGTTCTTCGCCTCGGTGTGCTTCGCCCTGCGTTTTGCCACGAGGAAGGCGGTGGATATCGCCTTCGGCTGGAATCTGCTCGGTGCGGTGGCCGGCGGGCTGCTCGAGTTCTTTTCGATGTCGGTCGGACTGAAGGCGCTGCTTTTGGTCGCGGCCGCCACCTACCTCGTGGCGTTCCTGCAGAAGGGGCGTAGCGAGAAAGGAGACGGGCCGGCGTCCGAGTCCACGGGTCTGGAACCCGTGGCGGCGGGAGCGGCGGGGTAGGCCCTAGGCGCCGCCGGGCATCTCGGGTGTGGCGGCGTGCTTTTCGTCGTAATAGTCGAGCTTGTGCAACGGCATGACGACGCTGGTGAGCACGTTCAACAGGTGTCCGCCAATCCGCTTGTAGTACCGAGTTCCGAGTACGGCGGCCGTAGCTGCCCGGGCATCGCAATCACTCTTGGCGATTCGTTCGACCAGCGCATCGCAACGGCCCGCGAGGCTCTTTCCCTCGTCGATCAAGTCGACAGCGCGGTCTCGATCCGACTGAGTGAACACGTTGGCCGTGGCCGCGAACGTCTCCTCCACTCCGGCGCGAATCTCAGCGAGTTCAGCCATCATCTCGTCCGAGGGAGGGGGGCCGCCTCTCAGGTCGACCGTCTCCATGAGATTCTTGGCGTAGTCCCCGATGCGCTCCACGTCCTTCACAAGGCTCATGAGCAGAAGGCAGTAGGGCACGCTCGGTTGGTTCCCCGGAAAGCTCAGGTGCGCAATCACCCGTTTACGGATCCTTCTCTCGAGCTTGTTGATCGCGACGTCCCGCTTGAATAGGCGCGTGCGCTCTTCCGCGTTGACCTCACTTCCGAAGTAGGCGACACCGGCCTCGAGCGTGAGGTCACGGCTGAGCGCCAGCATTTTCGTGAAATCGCTGCCCATGGATGCGAGAGGGTCGCCGGAACGGAAGATCGTGAGTAATTCGCGAAGCATGTCGTTACCTCAACTACTTTAAGATCTGGTTCAAGAACGCGAACAGCGCCGGAACGCCGTAGAATATCGCCAGAACGTAGATGACCGCCCACTTCCTGGAGCGGGTCGCGGTGGCGGCCAGCCAGCGGGCACCCTCGATCGGGATCTTTCTGATCGCGGGTATCGGATAGATCATGATCGTGCCCGTCACGTTGAATAGTAAATGTACGAGCGCGATGGTCAGTCCCGCACCCGCATTCACGCCAGTTGCGGCGAGGGCGGCCAGCAAGGCCGTCACCGTCGTACCGATGTTCGCCCCCAGGGTGATGGGGAAAGCCTGGCTCACCGTGATCAACCCGGCGCCAGCCAGGGGAACGAGGAGTGCCGTCGTGATCGAGCTGGACTGAACCATCACGGTGACCACCGTGCCGAGCAGGATCCCCAGCAGGGCGCTCTGCTTCAGCGCTACAGACACGTAGCTCTCGACACGTGATTTCATGAGTGAGCGCATCACTCGAACCAGCAGGAAGAGCGCGACGAAGATCAGCGTTGCGGCGATCAGTATCAGACCTATGGCTCGCGTCTGTTCCGCTTCGAACAACCAGGCGAGGCCAGTCTTGATGGGCTGCACCGCCGCCTTCAAAGCGCCCTTGATCGGGCTCTCGTATTGCACGCCGCCGAAGCCGGTGAGTCCCGAGGCGAGGAACGTGGCAACCTTCCGGAGAAAGCCGGTCATCATCTCCAACGGCAACAGCACCGCTACGGCGATGAAGTTGAAGAAGTCGTGCACCGTGGCTACCGCAAATGCACGCCGGAACTCGTCGGGACGGCCCATGTGTGCCATCGAGACGATGGTGTTGGTGACCGTGGTGCCAATATTGGCGCCCATGATCATCGGTACGGCGTTCGCGATCGGTAGCGCATGTTCAGGGGCAGCCACGAGCGCCACGATCAACGAGGTGGTGACCGACGAGCTTTGAACGAGAGTGGTCGCCAGGATGCCTACCATCAACGCGATGAAAGGATTCTCGGTCGCGGAGAAGAATGAGTCGAGGACGTCCTGCCCCAGCGACTTGAAGCCGTCCCCCATCGCGTTCACGCCGACCAGGAAGACGAAGAGCAGGACGCCAACGGCTAGCGCACGAAACAGCGGGTGAAGGGTCGCTTCCGCGATGGGAGGGGTCGCAACCGGTGGCCGAGTTGTCAGTGTCGTCGTGCTCCTATAGTGCAGCTGTTCCCCCTCGCCGGCACGAAACCCGGCAAGGCGGCTAGCGTTCCAACGCTTCGAGAACCAGGGCCATGAATCTGTCCACGTGCTCCCCACCATCGACCCATCGGGTCACGGCCACGATGTCGTGCTCTGGGTCTATCCAGATCACGCTTGTCGAGGCCGCACCGAGAGCAAAGTACGAATCTTCGGGTGCACTCGGGAACTGCGTTCGACCTGTATTGAGCCACCACATGTAGCCATAGTTCGGCTGGACGCCGGTCGGCGTGAGGGCCCGTTCAATCCAGTCACGCGAGATGAGCCGTTTGCCACCCCACTCACCCCCCCGGAGGAACAGTAGTCCGAAACGGGCGTGGTCACGCGTGCTGATGATCATGCCGCCGCCCCAGTGTCCCCCTCCGCTCACCGATTGCACGCGATAGCCGTCGATCGTCGTGTACGACGTTTCGTAGCCGTACCAGCGCCACGTGGTGGAGGCGCCGATGGGATCCATGATCTCGCGCTTGAGCACGGTGGGCAGCGGCTCCCGCCATAGGTTGAGCAGCGAGTACGCCATGACGTTCACGCGGACATCGTTGTATTCCCAAAATGTGCCCGGCCACTGGAGCGTTCGGTCCACGCCGCGCCGCCGGTCGGCCCGATCGGGCTTCCCCCACAGCTCACCCTCCCATTCACTGGTCTGCTGGAGAAGGTTGTGCCATGTGATGGGTCGGTTGTGGTCGGAGTCGAAGGTCCCGTCCTGCACGTAGTCCCCGATGCGGTCGTCGAGGTCGTCGATGAGGCCCCGGTCCCACGCCAGGCCCGCCACGGTGGACAGGTAGCTCTTGGTGACGCTGAAGGTCATGGTGGCAAGGCGAGTGTCGCCCCACTCGGCCACGATGTATCCGCCCTTCAGCACGATGCCGTTCACCCCGCCCCGTTTCCGTGTGGGACCGACGATCTCTTGGAACGGCTGCCCCTCGAAACGGTC
>JBGMRK010000207.1:0-3333 GCA_048061375.1 Longimicrobiales bacterium
CGACATCTTGCGCCCCGTGACCGGTCCTGGCTGACCGACACGCTGGTCATGATACGCTCACCGTTCATCCCGCTCGTGCGGACGACTCGGAGTTCGCCTTGGCTACCGCCGTAGCTCATCGAGCCGCGAGGCTCGCTTTCGTGATCTTCGTTATTCCCTCGTTGCTGGCGGGGCAGCAGGTCTCCGGCCACCTATTCGGCCGGGTCACGGACGCCCGATCTCTACCCGTCACCGATGTGCGCGTCTCCGTCGACGGCCCCGACCTGCCCGGCGTTCGATCGGCAAGGACGGACTCACGTGGCGCCTTCAGAATCTCGGGCCTTCCCGTCGGCACGTACCGCGTCCACTTCCAGCGACTCGGCTACCGCGCCCTCATCCTCACCGATGTCACGGTCCGGCTCGGCAAGACGACGTCGCTCAACCCGATCCACATGGACGTCGAGGCAGTCGAGCTGGCCCCGTTGGTCGTCCGGGGGAGGGCGTCCCTGATCGACCCCACGAGCACCGCGATCAGTACCGACCTCCTCGCGAGTGCGTTCGAGCATCTGCCGACTGAGCGAGACTACAAGTCGATCATCCAACTCTTGCCTCAAGCAAATGAGAGCTTCCTCGGAGATCCGGTGAACGTCGCAGGAAGCACCGGCCTCGAGAACATGTACTACATCGAGGGCGTGAACGTCACCGACGTCTATCGTGGACGCACCGGCACGGATCTCCCGTACAACTTCGTGAAGGCCATCGAGGTAAAGCAGGCCGGCTATCAGGCGGAGTACGGGCAGGCCCTGGGTGGCCTGGTCAATGTCGTCACGCGTTCCGGCACACCCGAGTTCCAGTGGAGCACCGTCGGATTTTTCTCGGGGAGCGGGATCTCGAGGGATGCCAAGCCGATTCCGAACGTACTGTCGCGCTCCTCGTTTACCGACTTCGACCTGGGCCTGAGCGCATCGGGGCCGTTGATCGATTCCGCGCTGACGTTCTTTGCGGCCTACAACCCGCGCTTTGTGACCGAAGACGTCGCGCTTCAGGGCCTCGGCCTCGAGACGGCGACGATCACCAAGCACATGTTCGCCGGGAAGCTGGACTGGCGCCCATCCGACCGTACGGACCTCGCCCTTTCCATTTTCGGTGATCCGACCACGGAGCGTCGGGTCAGCCCGGCACCTGGTGTGAGGTTGACCAATCCCGATCCGATTCTGTCGTCGCGCCGGGAAGGGGGCACGAACCTCGCCCTTCGATGGACGACACGCCTGAGTGACAGGCTTCACCTGGAGGGGAGCCTGGGGCGCCACTCGCGAAGTGAGGATGCCGAAGGTGCTACCGAGTTGGGGCGCGCCCAGCCGAGTTTCATCGACCGGACCAACCTCCCGGCGATCATCCTTTCGGGAGGGAATGGTACCGACCAGCGGATCAGCAGTGCCCGGACCTCCGCGAAAGCCTCGGCCAGCCTGTGGGCCGGGGACCACGCCTTGAAGGCCGGGTTCGAGTTCCAGAGAAACTCGCTCGATGTGCGGAACGACGAAAACCCGGGCCAGATCGCGCGACTCTCCGAGTCTGTATATCGCTCCTCGATCTTCATTCAGGATTTCACCACGCGCAATCGGGTCCTGAGCCTTTTCATTCAAGACGGGTGGTCGGTGACCGACCGCCTGCGACTGAACCTGGGTGTTCGATGGGACGGACAGTACTTGATCGATCAGAACGGCGACGTTGGGCAGTCGATCACGGACCAGTTTCAGCCCCGCGTCGGGTTCGCCTTCCTCCCGGACGGGGAGGGCCGTAGCAAGGTCTTCGGCCATGTCGGGCGCTTCTATCAGCAGCTCGCCCTCTTCTGGTCCACGATCGGTCTGGCAGGGTTCGATCAGCGACAGGAATTCTCGAGCGTGGATCCCCGTCAGTTTCCGGGCCGGGTCGATTCCACGCTCGTCATCAGCGATCCCGATGTGATCCGCGGCGGTACGGACAACCTCCGCGGCGAGTACCAGGACGAGCTCGTACTGGGATATGAGCGCCAGTTCGGGGACCAGGTGGTGATCGGGGTACGAGGTATCCGCCGCGACCTGAAGGAGAGCATCACGGCCGCCTTCCGACCGGACCGCGTATTTGCGGGAGGCAATCCAGGCCGCGGCGATCTGAGCCATCTTCCCGCGTCGGAGCGCAAGTACTGGGCCCTCGATCTCACCCTTCGTGTTGCGGGATCCAGGCTCAAAGGCTCGGCGTCCTACGTGCTCTCTCGCAATCGGGGAAACTATCCGGGCCTTTTCGTCGCCGAAGCGGGCGGACTGCGAGGGGGCAGCATGGGTCCCAACAACAGTCAACTCACGTACTTTCCGGCGCAGCCGGTCAACGGCGACGGTCCGCTGCCGAACGATCGGCCCCACGTCTTCAAGCTCTCTTCGTCCTTCGCGGCTACCGGCGATCTGAATGTCGGAGTCTTTTTCGTGGCCCGATCGGGGACCCCACTGAGTGAGTTGGGTCGCGTGACCGGCGGATTCAACGCACCACTCTTCCTGTCACAGCGTGGCAGCGAGGGACGCACGCCGGCGACGTGGGACCTAAATTTCAGGATCGGATATGCGGTGCCGGCTGTGGGGGGCCGATTAGTGGTCGATCTCCTCCACATCGGGAATACGCAGAGCGTCGTGAACGTGGATCAACGGCGATTCAACGGCGCCAGAGGATCGCCCTTCGCTTCCTATGATGTCCTGGTGGCCAACCAGGTCGGGGAGAGAGCGGGTTTCGGCACGCCCATCAGGTTTCAACCCCCCTTCCAGCTCCGTCTGGGCTTCGAGGTTACCCATTGAGTGAGAAAAGGAAACTACGTGTGAGCCAGTCCCTCTCAGACCCCCCGAAGGATCTCGAGCGCCGCCAGTTTCTCAAGCTGGGCGCGACCGGCGTGGCCGCCTCTCTGACAGGGTGTGCGACGGCTGGAGTGCCGGAGCCCGATGCTCCCGCCGCGGAGTCGGCTCCGCCGACGGCCACTCCACCGGAGGCGGCAGCCCCTGCGCAAACCACGCCCCCGACACCCGAGGTCGGCGACCTCGTCAATCCGCTCACGACGCCGGCCGAAACCTGGCAGGAGCCGTGGACGTGGAGACCGCAGGATTGGCCCGATGCGAAACTCGAGCTCAACGTCGTCGAGAACCAGAATCCCGGCGCCTCACCCTCACCGGGCAACCCGACCCCGGCGCTCTTCAGTTACAACGGTATGAGCCCGGGACCCACGGTCCGCGTGCGTTCGGACGGGACGCTCCGCGTGAAGGTGCGCAACATGCTAGGGTTGAACCGACAGGATACCCAGGTCGGTCCGGCTCCCGATTCGCTGGAGTTGACCCC
>JBGMRK010000208.1:0-3321 GCA_048061375.1 Longimicrobiales bacterium
CCGGCGTGGAGGCGGAGGACAGCGAGTCGTCGGAAGACCAGGCTCAGGCGGAGCCCATACCCTCGGGCTGACGGGCGCTCAGGCGCGCTCGCCCACCGCGGTGGTGGCAAGAGCGTCCTCGAACTGGCGGCGGTAGAGCCGGTCGTAAACCTGGCTTTTCTGCAGCAGCGCAGTGTGGCTGCCCTCTTCGACGATCACCCCATCGTCGAGCACCAAGATGCGATCCGCCCGGATCACGGTCGACAGACGGTGGGCGATCACCAGGGTCGTGCGGTCGGTCATTAGACGCTCTAGCGCGTCCTGCACGAGCGCCTCGCTCTCGGCGTCCAGGCTGCTCGAAGCCTCGTCCAGGATGAGAATCTTCGGGTGTTCAAGCATGACCCGGGCGATGGCGATACGCTGCCGTTGTCCCGCGCTGAGCGTGACGCCGCGCTCGCCGATCGCTTGATCGAACCGATCCGGGAACGACGTGATGAAGTCGTAGGCGTGTGCCGCCCGTGCGGCGTCCTCGATCTCGGCGTCGGTTGCCTCGAGCTTGCCGTAAAGGAGGTTTTCCTTCACCGTCCCGGCGAACAGCATCGGCTCCTGGGGCACAAACCCGATCCGTTGCCTCAACTCGTCGAGAGCGACCTCGCGCACGTCGACTCCATCGAGCGTCACGCACCCATCCTCTACGTCGAAGAAACGCGGAAGCAGCGCAACCAGCGTGCTCTTGCCCACACCCGAGCTGCCGACGATGGCGACCGTTTCACCTTCCTCCACCGTCAGATCGATTCCCCGGAGTACAAACGGGAGATCGGGGCCGTACCGGAAGCTCACTCCCTCGTAACGCACGACGCCCTGGGGGGGGTCGGGTAGCCGCGTCGGAACGGCCGGCGCGACGATCGCCACCGGCGTATCCAGGATCTCCCAGATGCGCCGGGCCGCTCCAGCCGCCTCCTGAAGGTTGCCCCAGAAGCCCGCCAATGAGGTGATGGCACCCGAAATCGTGACCGCGTACATCAGGAACGCGACCAACTGTCCGGACGTCAGGTCACCCGCCAGCACCAGGCGGCCGCCCTCCCAGATCACGAGGACGATGGCTCCGAAGGCTACAAAGGTCACGATCCCGGTGAGGCTGGCCCGGGCTACCGCCCGCCGGAGACCCTCATCCCGAGCCGCGTTCACCTCGGTGCCATAGGACTCGGTCTCCCACGACTCCCGGGTGAAGCTCTGCACGGTCCGAATCTGCGTGAAGACCTGCTCGGCCCGCGCCACCGCGGCCGCGAGCCGATCCTGAATGCTGGTGCTGAGCCGACGGACGCGGCGTCCGAAGAACCAGCCCACCACCACGGCAAAAGGGATGGCCGTCAGAGTGACCAGGGTCAGCCTCGGGTTCGTGTAGGTGACGAGCACCAAGGCACCGACCAGGAACACCCCCTGCCGAATCAACTCGGGCACGCCGAAGCGAAGGACGCCCTGGATCAGCCCGGCATCGGAGGCCAGCCTCGAGCTGAGCTTACCGACCCTCCGAGTCGCAAAGAATCCCGGTGGCTGATGGACGAGAGCCCTGAAGGTGTCATTCCGCAATTCCGCCACCACCCGCTCCGACACGGAGGCTGTGAGATAACTCTGCGAGAAGTTCACCACCGCTTGGACGGAAAAAAGGGCGATCAGGCCGATGGCGATCGAGTTCAGCAGGGCTGGGGACGGAGCGTCGATCAGCGTGCCCACGAGCAACGGAAAGGCCAAGCCGACCCCCGTGCTGAAGAGCATGAGGACGCCCGCGCCAATGAGATGGAGGCGGTATGGTTTCAGCCTTGGCAGGAGGCGGCGGAGAAATCCCAGCGTCTCTGCGGGGCTCGTTTTTTCGTTTGACATGAGTGCAATCTAATTTCGGTCGGGGAGGCCGCCTAGGCGCAGACTTGTCTCGTCGAAGGGAATCCACCAGCATCCCCCGCATGACCTCACCAAAACATCATCGGGCGTTCGGCGTCACCGTGGTCTGGACGCTCGGGCTGCTACTGCTCGGCAGCATCGTGCATGCGACGGAGTCCAGCCTTGCTTGCCCCGACTGGCCCACGTGCTTTGGGAGCCTGGTGCCCGTGATGGAGGGTGGTGTGTTCTGGGAGCACCTCCACCGCTTGGTCGCCGGGGGATTGGTGTTGATCTTCATCGCTGCCACGTACCTGGCGCATGGCCAGGAAGCGAAACGTCCCTGGGTCCGCAATAGCGCCTTCGCTGGGATAGCGCTTCTGGTCGTGCAGTCGGCATTCGGTGGCGTCACCGTGTTGATGCGACTCCCGGATATCATTTCCACCACCCATCTCGCGCTCGCGTTCGCATTCCTCGCGCTGGCAGTCGTGCTTTACACGGTGACCGCGCCGGGATGGGGAAGACGCCCCTCTCGGTCGGGCTCGGCTTTGCGCCGCATGCGATCGCTCGCCGGTGCTGCGTCTCTGCTGACGTTCGCCCAATCCGTGCTGGGAGCAGCGGTGCGCCACATGGATGCCGGACTGGTGTGCCCCGACGTGCCTCGGTGTCTGGGCCAATGGGTACCACCCCTCGTTACGGGTGAGGTGGCCATCCACTTCTCTCACCGTGTCGTGGCGATCCTGCTGGCGGTGGCCGTCTTGGCTCTCGCCGGCCACGCGATGCGCACTCTGGGACCCTCCGTCGCGCGGCTCCTGGCCATTAGCGCGGCGGGCGTCGTGCTAGTGCAGGTCGGACTCGGTGTGCTGTCGGTGACTACCGTGCTGTCCGTCCCGGCTGTCTCGCTTCACACTCTCGGCGCGGCACTGCTGCTCGCCATCCTGGTGGCACTCACGACATTGACGTTCGAGCCCGAGACAGGCACGCAACCGGCCGACCGGGCAGAAGCGGCGGTTCAACCCGCCGTAACAGATGGACGCTGAAGCAATCGGAGCGGTACTCGCCCCGGTGAACGCGGCTCTGAACGCAAGCAGCGCCGCGTTCCTACTGGCGGGGCTGGCCTTCATCAAGCGCCGTGATGTGCGGCGGCATCGCTTTGCCATGACCGGCGCCGTGACTGCGTCTTCTCTGTTCCTGGTGTTCTACGTGATTCGCTTTTCACTCACCGGTGTCCACGAGTTCGCCGGCGAAGGCGTAGCGCGCGTCGTTTACTTGAGCATTCTGTTCTCGCACATCACGCTGGCTGTGGTCGTCCTTCCAATGGTGATCCGGCTGCTCTACCTGGTTCGCAAGCGGCGTTTTCATGCCCACTCAAGGCTCGCACGATGGACGGCGCCCATTTGGATTTATGTCTCGATTACGGGTCTCCTGGTGTATGCCCTGCTCTACCACGTATACGGGTATCGCTAG
>JBGMRK010000209.1:0-3300 GCA_048061375.1 Longimicrobiales bacterium
GTCCTATGCAGGTCTTTGCTGATGCGCACGTTGAACTTGCCGGAATAGGGTCTGTCCGGCTCCTTGCCTTCCTCCAGACACCAAGCGAGATAACCGTCGATCGCCTCCTTCATCGAGGCGCGAAGCTCGTCGGGCGAGCGACCCTCGAAAACGATCTGATCTCGCGTTCCGATGACGTAGCCCTGGAAGGCGTCGATATCCGGGTCGTACTCGAAGACTCCGGTGTATCCCTTGTACTGGATCATGGGTTGATTCCTGCATTCTCCAAGAAGACACGCACTCTGCGGAGCAGGACCCTGCCAGTGCCGGCCGTTGCGTGGGGCCGGTGTACGAATAGGCGAACCCCGTTCAACTCCATGCGTATCCCCGAGCCTTTTCGCTCCATCACTTCACCGCCCAACGACTCTACCAGCGACTCGACCTCACGCCATTTGATGTTGCCGGATATCGGCTCGGAGAAGAGCGCTCGAAGTGTCCGGCGCTGCCTTCTCCTCATGTTAGTACAGTACTATATATTAGTACCAAAAGCCACGCTTTCCAGTCAAGCGGCACAAATCCACTGCAAGAACCTCGCGATGCCGGCGGCCCCTCCCCATAGCCCAAAGAGCCTCCCCGCTTGTCCCCCTCCCACCCGCCCACCATATTCGGACCACCGCCAAAAAGACCGTTAACCCTCGCCTCCTCTGGGATGTCGGGCATTCGATGACAACCACCAGGCTCGAGCATTTCCGTACCGGTGAAGTCACGGTCGGTGTCGTGGGTTTGGGATACGTAGGACTTCCGCTCTCCGTGGAGATCGCGCGGAGCGGGGTCGACGCACTCGGCTTCGACGTGTATCAGGGCGTGGTGGATCGCATCAACGCCGGCCACAGCCACATCGACGACCTGAGCGACCAGGACGTCGCGGCCGTTCGCGACTCCGGACGGCTCGAGGCGACCACCGACATGTCGCGCCTGGCGGAGTGCGACGCCATCTCCATCTGCGTGCCCACGCCGCTGTCCAAGACCCGCGACCCGGACGTCTCGCACGTGATCGCGGCCACGGAGGCCGTGGCGGCGTCGCTCCGGGAGGGCCAACTGATCGTCCTGGAGTCCACGACCTATCCGGGCACCACGAGAGAGGTGCTGCTTCCCGCGCTCGAGAAGACGGGTCACGAGGTCGGGACGGATTTCTTCTTGTGCTTCTCGCCGGAGCGCGTCGATCCGGGCAACCCCACCTGGAAGACCAAGAACACGCCCAAGGTCATCGGAGGCATCACGCCGGCGTGCACTGCGGTGGGCACGGCGCTGTACGAGCGCTTCATCGACACCATGGTGGCTGTGTCGTCCACCGAGGCGGCCGAGATGGTCAAGATCCTGGAGAACACGTTCAGGGCGGTGAACATCGCCATGGTGAACGAGGTGGCCATGATCGCGGACCGCCTGCACGTGGACGTGTGGGAGGTGATCGACGCCGCGGCAACCAAGCCGTTCGGGTTCATGAAGTTCACGCCGGGGCCGGGGCTGGGAGGCCACTGCATTCCGGTGGATCCGCACTACCTGGCCTGGAAGATGCGCACGCTGGACTACCGCACCCGGTTCATCGAGCTGGCGTCCGAGATCAACGCCGAGATGCCGGAGTTCGTGGCGGGCAAGGTACGCCAGGCGCTCAACGCGCATCGCAAGGCCGTGAACGGCTCGAGCATCCTGGTGCTGGGCGTCGCCTACAAGAAGGACGTCAACGACGTCCGCGAGTCGCCCGCGCTGGACATCATGCGGCTGCTCGCGGCGGACGGCGCCGAAGTCGAGTACCATGATCCGCACGTCCCCCGGATCAGGGAGGACGACGTCGGTTGGGAGTCGGTCGAGCTCACCGACGAGCGGCTCAGCAGCGCCGACGCGGTGGTGATCGCGACGGACCACAGCGCGGTCGACTACGGCCGGGTCCTCGACCTCGCGGCCGTGGTGGTGGACGCGCGGCACGTGACGGCGCCTCTGCTCAAGGAGCGCGGCCAACGGCAACGCGCGTGGGTGGTCAAGGGTGGCGCCGGCTAAATGGCCATGGAGGCCGTGCTCATCCATCGGGTGATCGCCCGCTTGAACATCGGGGGGCCGGCGATGCACGTCGTGCACCTCACCAAGGGGCTCAACACGGGCTACTTCAGGACCCGCCTCATCGCCGGCCAGGTCGAGGACACCGAGGGCGACATGACGTACTACGCCGAGGAACGCGGCGTGGAGATCGTGCGTGTGCGCCAGATGGCCCGCTCGCTCCGGCCGTGGCAGGATTTCCGCACGTTCCTGACCCTCTACCTGATGTTCCGTAGAGAGAAGCCCTGGATCGTGCACACACACACGGCCAAGGCGGGCGCGGTGGGACGGCTGGCCGCCTGGCTCGCGCACGTGCCCATTCGGATCCACACGTATCACGGCCACGTGTTGGGCGGGGACTACTTCTCCGGATCGAAGACGGGGATGTTCGTGCGAGTCGAGAGGATGCTGGCCAGGATCACGCGGCGGCTCGTGGTGCTCACCGCGTCCCAGGCGGACGAGATGGCCGACGATCTGCGCATCGCACGCCGTGACAAGTTCGCCGTCATCCCCCTGGGGCTCGACCTCGGGCGGTTCGCGCGCATGGACCGCGTGGCCGCGCGCGACAAGGCCCGCGAGGAGCTGGGGCTGAGTCCGACCCAGCCCGTGATCGGCGTCATCGGGCGGCTGGTGCCGGTAAAGAACCACGACCTGCTGCTCTATGCCCACGCGCTCCTGTGCGAGCGCATGGATCCGGCTCCCAAGCTGGTCGTGGTCGGCTCGGGCGAGCGCGGCGGTGAGCTCAGGAGGCTGAGCGCCCGCCTGGAAATCAGCGACCACGTACTGTGGCTGGGCTGGCGTGACAAGCTCGAGGACATCCTGCCCGCCATGGACGTGCTCGCGCTCACGTCGCTGAACGAAGGCACGCCCGTGGCCGTGATCGAGGCCATGGCGGCCGACGTGCCGGTGGTGGCGCGGGCGGTGGGCGGCGTGGCCGAGGTGCTCGACTCCGGGCGGCTGGGCCGCCTGGTATGGGAGGCCGAGCCTGAGCCGATGGCCGACGCGCTCCAGGAGATCCTGGAGGACGGCCCCGAGCCCGGGAGTGTCGAGTCCGCCAGGCGCTACGCGCTGGACCAATTCTGCGTGGAGCGGTTGCTGCACGACGTGAAGGGGCTGTACCTGGATGAGTTGGGGGGTGGGGGGTGAGGATTCCTCTGGAACAGGACGACTAGTCGATGGCCGATTCCATCCTCGTGACCGGCGGCGCCGGGTTCATCGGCTCGCACATCG
>JBGMRK010000210.1:0-3282 GCA_048061375.1 Longimicrobiales bacterium
GCCGGGTCCGTTCAGTCATGGTGTGATCGTTGGGTTTTTCGTGGGACTGGGCTCACTTATCGGCGGATTCACGGTCTTTATCAGGGTCATGAAGAAGCGGCTCGCCGGAAAACTCGAGCCCCCTCCGCTCCCCACCACCACCTGGGACTATTCGATGGACCTGGCGGATCTCAGCGGTACGCCGGTGAGTTTCTCCGACTCCGCCGGAAAGGTCTTGGTTCTGAACTTCTGGGCGACGTGGTGTGCTCCCTGTGTCTCGGAGATGCCGAGTTTGCAGCGGCTGCGTGACGTGACGGCAGACCTGGACGTTCAATTCGGGTTCATCACACGAGAGGAGCCTGACGTCGTAAGGAAGTTTGTGGAGAAACGGGGTATCGACGTGCCGATCTACGTCCTCTCGGGCGAGCCACCCGAGTGCTTCAAGGGACGGGCTATCCCCGCCACGTTCGTGCTCGACAAGGCCGGCATGGTCGCGATGCGGCACTTCGGAGCCGCCGCCTGGGATGCCGACGGCGTGGTCGCATTCGTCCGTGGGCTGGCCGCCAAGCCGCCGGCCTAACCATCGTACGGAGAGTGAGCCGGTGAAAGTTGAGCGCTTCCATGAGATGCTCGCAGACCTATCGACGCATCTCGAAGCGGGGGACTCGCTCCCGGACATGACGCCGGAACAGCTTCTGCAGGGACCGTTCTCCGACGCGATGACGCACGCCGGCCAGCTTGCAATGCTCCGGCGCCTTCACGGCTCCCCGGGTCCTCCTGAGAACTTCATCGTAGCCGAGATTGACCGCGCCAACGTGGGTGAGGACCAGGCCAGCCCGGGCAGTCCCGACCGCGCATGGCCTGAAGAATTGCCTTGATGCGCTTTCGCGTGTAGCCAGGGTGGCACTAATGTGACTACCCATGTGCCCCGTCCCTCCGAGCGCACTCGGCTCCACCGACTTCGAGACGCACAACCATGGTGCCTTCGTGAAGCCTCGCCTGCTCGAGAAACAGTTGGGGCTGTGGGACGTCTATGCCATCGCCACGGGCGCGACCCTCAGCTCGGGCTTCTTTCTCCTCCCGGGGATCGCGGCCGCCGGCGCCGGACCGGCTTTGCCGCTCTCGTATCTGCTCGCGGCGGCGATCCTCCTGCCCGGATTACTCAGCAAGGTGGAGCTGGCGACCGCCATGCCCAGGGCCGGGGGTATCTACTATTTCCTCGACAGGAGCATGGGTCCGCTCGTAGGCGCGATCGGCGGGTTCGGAACCTGGATCGCGCTCGTCCTGAAGTCCGCGTTCGCGCTCATCGGCGTCGGTGCATACCTGCAGCTTTTCATGCCGGGCGTCGCGATGGGCCCGGTCGCGGGGGGGCTCGCGATCTTCTTCGGCGTGGTCAATTACTTCGGGGCAAAGAAGAGCGGGTCCTTTCAGGTGCTGCTGCTGATCGGACTTCTGATCCTGATCTTATGGTTTTCCGGCTTTGGCCTGCTTCAGGCCGAGGTCGGTAACTTCCGCGGCTTCTTCGATTCGGGTAGCGCCGGGATCGTGAGCACGGCCGGGCTGGTGATCGTCAGCTACATGGGGCTGACGAAGGTGGCCAGCGTCGCCGAGGAGGTGAAGAATCCCGAGCGTAACCTGCCCCTCGGCATGTTCCTGGCCTTCGGGAGCATCGTCGCGATCTACGTGGTGGGGACCTCGGTCATGGTGGGCGTCGTGGGCGTGGATACACTCGCCAGGGATGGTGGGGATCTCACGCCCGTTGCCACAGTTGCGGAAGCCATGGTGGGTCCGTGGGGCGCCGTGGTAATGACGGTGGCCGCGGTATTGGCTTTCTCGTCGGTTGCGAACGCCGGGATCCTCGCAGCCTCCCGCTACCCGCTCGCCATGGGACGGGACAAAGTGCTGCCCGCACTATTCAGCCACATCGGTGGACGGGGGACGCCGACGGTCGGCATCGCGGTCACCGTGGGACTGATTCTGCTTTCGGTCACACTCTTCGATCCGACCAAGATAGCGAAGCTGGCCAGCGCGTTTTTGCTGACGACGTTCGCTCTCGCGTGCCTCGCGGTGATCGTGATGCGAGAGAGCCGGATCGAGTCGTACGATCCTGGCTACCGCTCCCCCTTCTATCCGGGCCTCCAGATCCTCGGCATCCTCGCAGCGTTCTGGCTGATCGTGAACATGGGCCTTCTTCCGACCCTTTTCACAGGTGGTTTGATCACGTTCGGCGCGATGTGGTACACCTACTACGCTCGCGACAGAGTCAGCCGGGAAGGCGCGATCTTCCATGTGTTCGAACGGCTGGGGAGGCAACGGTACGAGGGACTGGACCGAGAGCTTCGCGAGATCATGAAGGATCGAGATCCGCGGGAGGCCGACCCTGTCGACGAGCTTCTCACCGAGGCTTGCGTACTCGACCTGGTTGGGCCCATGGACTTCGAGGACCTGGCCATCGAAGCATCTCAACTGCTGGCGCGGGATCTGCCCGTTCCAGCGAGCGAGTTGGCCGCGGGATTCCTCCGGGGTACGCGGATGGGGGTGACGCCGGTCTCACACGGCGCGGCGCTGCCGCATATGAGACTCAATGTACTTGACCGCGCCTACCTCGCCTTGGCCAGGGTCCGCTTGGGGGTTCGGTTCGAGGGCGAGCGGGATGGCATGGGGCGTAGGTCGGACGAGACGACCCGGGCGGTCTTCTTTCTCGTGGGTCCGGAGACGGACCCCGGACGGCACCTCCGCATTTTGGCGCAGATCGCTCGCCGCGTGGATCAGGAGAGCTTCATGCCGGAGTGGCTGGGCGCCGAGAGCAACGAGCAACTGAAAGAGGCTCTGTTCCAACGCGAGCGGATTTTCGTGATGACACTCGGGAGCGATCAGCAGGGCTCTGATCTGATAGGCTCGAAGCTGAGCGAAGTATCCCTACCGGACGGTACGTTGATCGCCATGATCCGCCGGGGCGACGACCTGATCGTCCCGAGGGGTGATACGGTTCTCCTCGATGGCGACCGGGTCACCGTGATCGGACAGGCGGAGGGTATCCGCGCCCTCCGTGAGCGCTACGGCCTGGTGGGGGGGTAGGGTGGTGCCGGCTACGCCGATGTCGGACGAAGACAAGAGCCCGCTGTCGCCTGAACAACGGGCGGCGCTCGCCCTGGCGACGGGTCGGAGCAAGAAGATTCTCGCGGCCGGCAAGGTGGCCACCCTCAACGGATGGACGCTGGGCGTAATCGGCGGCGTATCGATCCTGTTTGGCTTCTTCTCGCTCACGGGGTTCATCGTAGGTGTGTTCCTGGTGATTGTCGC
>JBGMRK010000211.1:0-1714 GCA_048061375.1 Longimicrobiales bacterium
GAGGGATACCGCATGTTCGCCGCGCGTGAAGAGGGATGCGCCAAGGTGGTGCTAATGCCTTGATCGAGGGGGCGGCCGTGAAGTGGACCCCCTACTGAGAGATTAACTGAGAGATTAACGGAACCGTCCCCTCTTCCGGATTCAAGGGCTCCAGCCCCAGCCGCTCCAGCTCTCGGTTGACCGCGGTCAACTCCACGCGCCACACCTCCTCCAGCCGGTCCGTATAGCCTCTCAACTCGTCGCTCAGGATGTTGAAGATCTCCTCCATGTTGTTCCCGGGCCGTCCGTCACCCCGCTCGGCCATCGACATGAGGTTGGCGAGGCGGTTGTTCACCCTGATTGGGAAGTTGAGCGGATCCTGGCCGCTCTGGTTCCGCACCTGGTAGATGTCGGCCTCGACCTCCGAGGCGCTCGTGACGAGCCGGCCACCCGCTTCGCTGAGGCGTGGGTCGTCAGACTTTTCGAGGCGCTCCTCGAGCTGCGACTTCACCCGGCGGATCGCGATGACCGCCCGGTTGGCTTCGGACACCTTGTCCCGAACCCTGCTCGAGAAACGATACTGAGCGTCCAGATCGGCGTCCGACACATCGGTGATCCAAGGGTTTCGCCGGACGGTGAGCGGTACCGTCTGGGTGCGACCGTCGACCGTGAGGCGCACCGAATACCGACCGGGAGGCGCGACCGGCCCAACGAGGCGCGCACCCCACAGGATGATACCGGGGAACGTCACCGCTCCCTCCGTGCGTAGATCCCAGGTCATCCGGTTGAGACCGGCTTCGTTGGGCAACCAGGTAGGGCCGCCGCGCCGCCGGGCACGTTCGGTGTTCCCGTCCTCCTCATCCGCAGTCGTCGTGTCGGGGATGAAGGTGCGCAGAACGGCGCCGGTCGAGTCCACGATCTCCAGCCTCACCTCCTCGGCAGATTCAGCGAGCAACCAGCTCAGCGTAACACCGGGGCCGGAACGCACGGCCACCGGCGGCTCGAACAGCGTCGCCTCTGCGGCCGTCATATCCGGCGTGGCCTGCCGGAGCGGCGCGATGTTGTCGAGAATCCAGAAGCCTCGCCCGTGGGTGCCGATCACCAGATCGTTCGCTTCGACGATCAGGTCGATGACCGGAAGGTCCGGCAGCTTGGGGTTCAGCGGCTGCCAGAGAGAGCCGTCGTCGTACGAGATGTACACGCCGTGCTGCGTGGCGGCGTAGAGCAGCCCTTCTCGGGTCGGATCCTCTCTGACCGCGTGCACGTAGGCATCCTCTCGGATCCCCGTCACGATCTTCGTCCAGGTGCGCCCGTAATCGTCGGTCTTGAAGATGTAGGGGGCGAGGTCGTCCAGGAGCGGGCGCCGTACCGAGACGTACGCCCGTCCAGCCTCGAAGGCCGAAGCGTCGATCTGGCTGACGCGCCCGAAATCAGGCATGTCCGGGGGCGTGACGTTGGTCCAGGTGGTTCCGCCATCCCTGGTGACGTGGACGAGGCCGTCGTCCGAGCCCGTCCAGATCACATCGATGTCGATCTTGCCCGGCGCGACCGAAAAGATGGTCGCATAGACCTCGGGACCATTCATGTCACCGGTGATCGGTCCCCCGGACCGTTCAAGCGTCATGGGGTCGGCGCGTGTCAGGTCACCACTCAAGGCCGTCCAGGTTCGTCCGGCATCCGTCGTCTTCCACAGCCGCTGCGAGGATGTGTAGAGTGTGTTCGGGTCGAGCGGTGA
>JBGMRK010000211.1:1814-3282 GCA_048061375.1 Longimicrobiales bacterium
GGGCCCCTGCGGCCCCGTCCACCACCCGCACCGAGGCCGAACCGGTCGGCGTTCCAGTTGGAGGGGAGGCACAGCGTGCTGTTGTCCTGCTGTGATCCACACACGTGGTAGGGGATGTGCTTTGTGGTGACCACGTGATAGAACTGGGCGGTCGGGAATTCCTGATCGGTCCAACTGTCTCCGGTATTCGTCGAGACGGCTCCGCCCCCGTCGTTTCCCACCACCAGGTGGGACGGGTCGTCCGGATCGATCCACAGATCGTGAAAGTCCCCGTGTGTGCCGTTGTTGATCACCTCCGTGGTCGCGCCACCGTCGGTCGAGCGGAAGAGCGACGTGTTCTGGATGTAGACCACGTCCTGCTCCTCGGGATCGGCGAAGACGTGTGTGTAGTAGAACGCGCGCTGACGGATGGCGCGGTTGTCGTTGACCAGCGTCCACGTTGCGCCCGCATCGTCGCTCGAGAAGAGCCCCCCGTCGTCGTTCTCCAAGAGCGCGTATACGCGCTCCGAGTTCGCACCGGACACCGCGAGGCCGATGCGCCCGACGAGCCCCTCCTGGGGCATGCCCGGATTACGGGTCATCTCCGTCCAGGTCTCTCCGCCATCGGTACTCTTGAACAACCCGCTCCCCGGCCCACCGCTCGACATCTTGTATTCCTTGCGGTAGGCCTCCCAAAGTGAAGCGTACATGACCTCGGGGTCGTTCGGGTCGATGACGAGGTCGATCGCGCCCGTTTCGTCGTTCCGGTAGAGGACACGGCGCCACGTGTCCCCACCGTCGGTGCTCTTGAAGACGCCCCGCTCCTCGCTCGGCGCGCTGTACTTTCCGAACGACGCGACGAAGACGATTTCGGGATTGGTCGGGTGGATGCGGATCTTGGAGATCGCCTGCGAGTCGCCGAATCCGACCCGTGCCCAGGTCTCTCCAGCGTCCGAACTGCGGTACACGCCGTCGCCCGGCATGATGTTGCCCCGAATGGCCGTCTCGCCGGTACCGATGAACACGAGGTCGGGGTTCGTCTCGCTCACCGCGACCGCGCCCACCGAGGCGGCCGTGATCTGGAAGTCCGTGACCGGACCCCAGTTATTTCCGCCGTCGGTGGTCTTCCACAGGCCGCCACCCACGGCACCGAAGTATGCTTCGTCGGGGCGGCCCCGAACGCCGCTCACCGCGATCGAGCGTCCACCGCGGTCCGGTCCGAGGTTTCTCCAGCGATAGCCGGCGAGCAGCGCCGAGTCGAGCACGACTGTTTGCGCGGGGGCCTCCTGTGCGCGGACCGTCGGGACAGAGACAAGGAGGGCGGAGAAGGTGGCAACATGGGCCGCAACTGAAAGCACTCGGATCGCTGACATGGTTCCACAGAGGAAAGCGTGACACTAGTGACGATCGGGCAAGGTAGTGTTTGTTAGCCCAGGGGGAAAAGCAACGGTGCGCCGGCCCGAAGGCCGGCGCACCGCGCTTCTTCTGA
>JBGMRK010000212.1:0-1164 GCA_048061375.1 Longimicrobiales bacterium
TTCCCACCAACCGACACGGAGCCGACTCTTGAGGATTGCCATCAATACGGGCGGCGGCGATGCCCCCGGGCTCAACGCCGTCATCAGAGCCGCGTCGTTAGCGGCAATAAACCTGGGTTGGGAGGTGGTCGGTATCCGCAGGGGTTATCAGGGCCTCTTCGAGGAAGATGGGCTGGTGTCCCTCACCCGTGACTCGGTCCGGGGCATCACCCACACCGGTGGAACGATTCTCGGCACCACCAATCGCGGCAATCCCCTCGAGTGGCCGGTCGAGGGCCCGAACGGAGAGATCCAACTGGTCGACAGATCCGAGGAGGTGGTCACCGAGTTCAAGCGGCGTGGACTCGACGCCCTCATCGCCATCGGAGGTGACGGTTCACTCCGGATCGCGTCGAGGCTTTCGGAGAAGGGCCTGCCTGTGGTCGGCGTGCCCAAGACCATCGACAACGACCTTGCCGCAACGCAGGTGACGTTCGGCTTCCATACGGCTGTCGAGACCGCAACGGACGCGATCAGCAAACTCCACTCCACAGCAGAATCCCACAGTCGTGTGATGGTCGTGGAAGTCATGGGCCGGGGCGCCGGTTGGATTGCGCTGTTCGCCGGCCTCGCAGGCACAGCGGACGTGATCCTGATTCCCGAGATCCCCTTCCGGCTCGACAAAGTGTGCGAGAAGATCGAGGACCGGTACGAGGGAGAGGTCGGGTTCGCCATCGTGGTGGCGGCTGAGGGCGCCTTCCCCGAAGGCGGTAAGACAGTGCTGGCGGAGAAGGGCACGGCGGGGCGGACGGAGAGGCTCGGTGGCATTGCGAACCGGCTGGCTGACGAAATCGGGAAGCGGACGGGCCGGGAAACCCGGTCGCTCGCGCTTGGACATCTCCAGAGAGGTGGACAGCCCAACGCTTATGACCGACTCCTCGCGCTACGGTTCGGGGCCGCTGCCGTCAATCTCGTTCAGGACGCATGCTTCGGGTGCATGGTGGCTCTGGATCCGCCGGAGGTACTGGCGGTACCGCTGGCCGAGGCGGTAGCGAAGATCAAGCGAGTGCCCCTGGACGGTGACGTGGTCCGTACCGCCCGCAGCTTGGGGATTTCGTTCGGAGACTGACCCTTGCGGCGAGAACCCATCGCCGCCATGGAGGGCTTCGGTCGAATCTAGGCCGC
>JBGMRK010000212.1:1264-3246 GCA_048061375.1 Longimicrobiales bacterium
GCGATCATCAGTCCCAGAAGCCCCGCAGGAACATACCGGACGAGGTAGGAAGGGAAGACGTAGTTGACGTCGTTGGACGAAGCCCCTCTCACCTCCGAGATCAGTCCCTTCGCCTCTCTTCGGAGTTCCGAGAGGCGCTCATCATAGTCTTGGATACTCGTCTGGTAGGACGAAACCTCTCCGCCCTGCCGGCGTGCCTCGAGCAGGCTCAACGTGGCCTCCCGGCGCTCGCCATGAAGCCGCGTCTGCTGGGCGGTCAAATCTCGGTAGTCGTCCCCGAGGTGGCTCGCCTCGACCACCGCGACCTCGGCCGAATTGAAGATCAATGGCGGCTGCTCGAAGTGATAGAAGACGAACAACAGGACCCCGATGGACAGAATGAGGAACTGCATGGGGACCTTCACGAACGCGTTGAAGATCAGTGCCAGCCGGCTCTGCTTGAGGGATTTTGCCGTGAGATAACGCTGGACCTGACTCTGGTCGGTACCGAAGTAGGCGAGCGCCAGGAAGAACCCGCCAATGACGCCGGTCCACAGCGTGTAACGGTTGGTCGGGTCCCACGATAGGTCGATGCTCTTCCACATCTCCTGTATGCCACCGATATAGACCACGTCGCCCACACCCACTTCGGGCGGCAGTGTCGCGAACAGGATCACGACCGCCGCACCGATGCCTACGAACATCATCAGCATCTGGATCACGTCGGTCCATATCACCGCCGTGATTCCACCCACCATCGTGTAAAGGATGGTAATAGCGCCCATGATCAAGATGGTCACCGTCTCGTCCCATCCCATGATCACAGACAGCACGATCGCCGGTGCGTACAGCACGATTCCCGCCGCGAGGCCGCGCGAGACCAGGAACAGGAACGCGGTCAATGAGCGGGTCTTCGGATCGAAGCGGCTCTCGAGATACTCGTATGCCGTGTAGAGCTTGGCTTTGTAAAAGAACGGCACGAACAAGACGGACAGGACCACCATGACCAACGGTTGCGGAAGGTAGACCTGGATGAACTCCATGCCGTCCTCGAAGGCCTGGCCGGTTGTGCCGATGAAGGTGATGGCGCTGGCCTGCGTGGCCATCACCGAGAGGCCGATCGCCGCCCACGGAAGCCGACGGTTGGCGAGGAAGTAGCCCTCGATCCCGACGTTCTTGCGGCTATGGTAGAACGCGAAGGCTACCACGCCTACGAAGTAGATGAGGAAGACCGTCCAGTCGATTCCGGTCATGGAGCGCTGTGGTCCAGCAAGACGGTGAGCGCATACAGCAGCACTATGATGACCACCGTGTAGACCACCACCGCCGCGTACAACGCGCTCCAGCTCGGGAAGATCCCGATGCGCCCGTCGTCATCCTCGGGATGCTGGACTTGTTCCTCCACTAACGCCGCCCCTCCGCTTCAGTGTACGCGCGCCAGTCGTCTCCGGTCAGCGAGACCAAGTTGGCGAAGAATCTGTAAGCACCGGGGACGCCGGCCGGAAACTGCCGGAAGAACGCCAGCGCCGCGTACACATAGAGTCCGTCACCCACCGACGCGACTACTACGGAGCCACGCTTGGGCTCCTCGCCAGGGTCGGTGAGTTCGAGAATCGGCGTATAGCGATCATCCCACTCCTTGAGGAAGTACAGCCCGCGCTCCTGGACCCAACCCTCGAAGTCGGCCATGCCGATCCGATTGGGCGTGGTGAGCACCGGAGATTCGGAGTCCACGAACGCCACGGGTGAGTTCTCGTCGGTGACCCGATCCACCGGCCTGCTGCCCATGCTGACAGGGAAAGGCGCATACCCGCCGGCAGGATATTCGTACTTGTTGTATTGCACGACCACGGTGCCTCCCGAGCGGGCAAACTCGAGGAGTTGGTCGTTCACCGCGGCCACGTCGGGGCGTGTCTCATACACGCGGATCCCCAGCACAAGGACGTCGAACTCCGAAAAATCACCGTCGCGCACGGCGTCCGACCCAACCTCACGTGCGTCGA
>JBGMRK010000213.1:0-3215 GCA_048061375.1 Longimicrobiales bacterium
GATGTCATCTGGACCGATCTGCTCTCACGTGGATACTCGCCGCTGTCGGCGAAGAACCTGCTGCGGGTGGCGGCTCACCTGAGCCGCTGGCTTCAGGCGAAGGGCCTCTTGGCCCAGGATCTCACGGCTGATCGCATCAGTGACTTCTGTAGTCATCGGCGCGATTGCGGCTATGTCGAATGGTTCACCCCGAGAGGCCTCGAGGGGATCCTGCAACCGCTGCGCGCCCAGAACGTGGTTCCTGCCCCCGAGTCCGTACCGGAGGAGGACTCTCCGCTGGGTCAGTTGCTTCAAGCGTACGAGAGCTACCTGCTGGAGGAGCGGGGCTTAGCATCTACCACCGCTGGCGGGTACGCTCGAACCGCCCGGCGCTTCTTCGCCGATCTCGGAGTGGGCGATCTGGCGGACGTGCGCCGTCTCTCGACGGCAGACGTCTCGGGGGTCGTTCTGCGAGAGGCACGCTCTATGGGCACAGGTTCGGCCAAGCTCATGGTCACCGGGCTCCGTGCGCTCCTGCGCTACCTCCACGTGCGCGGTCTTTGCGGCGATCTATCGGCGGCGGTACCCGCCATAGCCGGTCATCGACAGGCGAGGCTCCCCAGGCACATCCCGTGGGAGGAGGTCCAACAGCTTCTCGCCAGCTGCGACCTGCGAGCCGCTATCGGCCAAAGGGATCACGCGATCATGCTCCTCCTGGCTCGCCTTGGCCTACGGGCGGGAGAGGTGGCGGCGCTCGAACTCGGCGACATCGACTGGATCGACGGCAAGATCCTCGTGCGCGGCAAGGGCTCGCAGTTCGACTGGCTCCCCCTTCCGGAAGATGTCGGCGAGGCGATCGTCCGCTATCTCAAGCGTGGGCGGCCGTTCGCGGACTCACGGAAGATCTTTTTGACGAGTCGGGCTCCGTACGGAGATCCCTCCACGGGTGCGGTTCAAGCCATCGTTCGACGGGCGTGTGACCGTGCCCACGTGCCCCCGAGGTCGGCCCACCAGCTCCGGCACACGGCTGCGACCCAGATGCTGCGTGGCGGCGCGTCCCTACAAGGCGTAGCCGAGGTCTTGCGTCACCGCAGCCTCGACACCACCGCGATCTACGCCAAGGTGGACCACCTGGCTCTGCGCCCTCTCGCGCGGCCGTGGCCGGGAGGTGCATCATGAGCGACCTGCCCCAGATCCTTCGAGACTACCTCACGCTACGACGATCCCTGGGCTTCAAGTTAGAGAGGGAAGGTTCCCTGCTTCCGGACTTCGTCGCCTTCCTCGACAAGTCCGGTAGTCCGGTGATCACGTCGGCCCTCGCCTTGGCCTGGGCAACGCAGCCCTCGGCTGCCACGGCGCACTGGTGGGCAACTCGCTTGAGCATGGTACGAGCGTTCGCCCGCTACGTACGCACCATCGATGCGAGGACGGAAGTCCCGCCGCAGGACGCCCTGCCACGGACCCGCCCAAGGCAGCAACCCTACATCTACTCCGATGCCGACGTGATGGGCCTCATGGCCGTCACTCACCGGATCGGGGATCCCTTCCGCGCCCATACCTACCGCACCCTGATCGGCCTGCTCGCCTCGACGGGAATGCGTGTTGGCGAGGCTATCGACTTGGACCGGACGGACTTGGACCGGCAGGACGGGGTCCTCACGGTACGGGACGCCAAGTTCGGGAAGTCCCGCGAGATCCCGCTCCACTCGACGACCCTCGAAGCGATCGAGGACTACGCCAGACACCGGCGGCGGCGCTTCTCCCGGCCCGTGAACTCTGCGTTCCTCCTCTCCTTGGCTGGTAGTCGTCTGCTCTACCAGAACGTCCACCTCACCTTCCTCCGCCTCGTGGAGTGGGCCGGACTCAGCGACCGCAAGCCACGCCGGCCGCGTATCCACGATCTGAGGCACGCCTTTGCTGTACGAACGCTTATCGATGCCTACCGGGCAGGGCTCGACGTCGAGCGCCAGCTTCCGGTCCTCTCGACCTACCTCGGCCACGTGAACCCATCGAGCACTTACTGGTACCTCTCGGCCGTACCCGAACTGCTTGGTGCTGCGGCCCAACGGCTCGAAAGCAGTCTGGGAGAGTTGCCATGACCGCCCTGGCTCCGCTCCTTCAGGCCTTCTTCACCGAACGTCTCGCCAAGGAGCGCGAGGCGAGCCCCCACACGATCTGCGCCTACAAGACCACCTTCTCCCTCCTGCTGCGCTTCGCACGGGATCGCCTAGGCAAAGCTCCCTCCGACATCCTGCTCGTAGAACTGAACGCCCCGCTCATCGCCTCCTTCCTCCACCACCTCGAAGTGGATCGAAAGAACAGCGTTCGGACCCGTAACGCCCGTCTGGCGGCGATCCACTCGTTCTTCCGCTACATCGCCGTGCTCGTGCCGGACCATGCCGATCAGGTCAAGCGAGTGCTCGACATCCCGCACAAGCGCTTCGACCGTCGGCTCGTCGACTTCCTGTCCCGTCCCGAGTTCGAAGCTCTCCTGGCTGCACCTGACCGCACGACCTGGATCGGACGGCGTGATCACGCGCTCTTGCTCGTCGCGATCCAAACCGGGCTGCGTGCCTCCGAGCTGACCAACCTGCGCATCGACCAGATCGTCCCCGGCAAGCATGCCCACATCCGCTGCACCGGCAAGGGACGCAAAGAGCGCTGCGTCCCCCTTACTCATCAGACGATGCACGTGCTCCGGGCCTGGCTCAATGACCGTGGTGGTGCTCCGGACGATCCCGTCTTCCCCTCCACCCGAAGGGGAGTGCTCAGTCTGGACGCTCTGGGAAAGATCGTGAAGAAGCACACGGCGACGGCGGCTGAGACCTGCCCTTCGCTCCATCAGAAGCGCGTTACCCCACACGTGCTGCGTCACACCGCGGCCATGCAGCTGCGCGAGGCCAGAGTCGATCTGTCCATCATCGCCTTGTGGCTCGGCCACGAGTCCATCGAAACGACCCAGATCTACCTCGACGCCGACCTCGCTAGCAGAGAGGCCGCCGTCTCACTGCTCGCGCCCGTCAACAACGGGTACCGTCGGTTCCGCGCCACCGACGACCTCCTCGCCTTCCTCAACGGCCTCTGATTATGCCGACTCAACCCCACACCCCACATGGGCGTTCACCCCCAAGTCGGAATAATCCGGAAGTCGGAATAATGCCGCTTATTCCGATATCGGAATAAGCGGCACAGCAGCACCAGATTGTCGAGCTTGGTTTCGCCTCCCTCGGCCCAGT
>JBGMRK010000214.1:0-3211 GCA_048061375.1 Longimicrobiales bacterium
CCGGAAACCTCGATCCGACCGGCCGTCCCTTCCACCACCTCACCCACCACTGCGGCAAGGATGTCCTTGGCCGCCAGATCAGCGAGCAGTCCGGCCAGCACCTCGGACTTCACGGCCATGAGCAGACCGCCAGAGGTCTGTGCATCGGCGAGGATCAGCCTGTCGATGTCATCCAGGTGCTCGAAGTCCACGTGGACCGACAGGTCGTCCAGGTTCCGCTGTGAGCCTCCCGGCACATGGCCGGCGCGCGCCAAGTCCCTCACTCCCTCCAGGACCGGCACGGAACGTGAGTCGATGCGGGCCGCTACTCCCGACTGCTCCATCAGGTTGTGGAGGTGCCCGAGCAACCCGAATCCGCTCACGTCGGTGGCCGCCCGCACTCCCGCGTGGACCATGCACTCCGAGGCCGCGCGGTTGAGCGTGGTCATGCTGGCCACCGCCGCGTCCATCACTGCCCGTGGGGCCTGACCCGCCTTGATCGCGGTGGCGATGATTCCCGTGCCGAGCGGCTTGGTGAGGATCAGCCGGTCCCCGGGCCGGGCCTCGGTATTGGTAACCAACACGCCTGGCGAGGCCTCTCCGATCGCGACCATTCCGTACTTGGGTTCCGGATCGTCCACCGAGTGCCCACCCATGATCGGGATACCGGCGATCCGTGCGATCTCGGCGCCGCCCCGGATCACTTCCTCGGCAAGGCCCTCACCTAGAAGCTTTCTCGGGAAGCCCAACAGGTTCAGCGCGAAGAGCGGCTTGGCTCCCATGGCGTACAGGTCGGAGAGGGCGTTCGCGGCGGCGATCCGGCCGAAGTCATAAGGATCGTCCACCAGCGGGGTGAAGAAGTCGAGGGTCACCACGAGTGCCCGTCCGTCGTCGAGTAGATACACAGCGGCGTCGTCGCCGGTGGATGCGTCCACCAGCGCTTTGGGATCCATAATCGGAGTCAGGTGACGCAGAACCTGCGCCAACTCGGCCATGCCGAGCTTACATGCTCACCCGGCGCCGTGAGAGAGCTGGGTCAAGCGGATCTTGGGCCGCTGGTCCCGGGGCTCTTCGGACATACGTCCTCTCCTCCTTGGTGGCGGTAGGTCACCGGTGGGATCCTCTCGATCGAGCGCCAATCTTAATCTCCCGGGGCCGGAAGTGCGATGCCGGGTTCAACTCGCTAAACTAGGTCATGGGTCCGCCATCAGAATCTCCACGTACTCTTCTCGGGCGCGAGCTTCGGAAGTCCGAAGAGGAGATCGATCTTGCCAAGGCGGCGCTGCTGATCGCACAGGAGGAGTATTCGCAGCTTCCCCTGGAGCGCTACATGGCCCGCCTCGACCTCCTGGCCGAGGAAGTCAAGGACCGCCTCGACGGAGAGACAGCGGGCCCCGTGGTGCTTCAGGAGGTGATCCACACGCTCTACGAGCGCTATGGATTCCTAGGCAACGAGGAGTCCTATCACGATCCGCGAAACTCGTTTCTCAATGATGTCTTGGACCGAAGTCTCGGTATCCCCCTGACTCTGTCGATCGTCATGCTCGAGGTGGGCTGGCGCCTTGGCCTTCCCCTGGAAGGAGTGAACTTTCCCGGCCGTTTTCTGGTGCGATACCGGGGGGAAGAACAGCACCTCCTGATCGATACGTTCGACAAGGGCCGGCTACGTTTCGAGGACGAGGCGCAGGCCGTGTTGGACAAGGTCTACGGTGGCCTGGTGCGCACACAGTCCGATTTTCTGGAGGCCGCCACCAAACGCGACATGATTCTGAGGCTGCTCCTCAACCTCAAGAATCTCTACATCAACGTGAAGGACGACCTCCGCATGCTGGGCGTGGTGGAGAGGGTACTGCTCATCGATCCCACCATGGGAGGGGAACTGCGCGACCGAGGAATGATTCTGGCTCGGCTCGGCCGCAAAGGGGAGGCCGTGGAGCAGCTCAAGGCCTATTTGGACTTCTCACCGGGCGCGGAGGATGTGGCCTCGGTGCGTGGCATGATGCAGGACCTCGAGCGTAAACTGCCACCCGGTGCCGACCGGTGAGGCCGAACCGTGCGTGACATTCACGAAGCTGCGGGAGCGCTCTTCGGGCATGTGGCGGGCGTCGAGTTGCCGAGGCACTACGGCGATCCATCCGGCGAGTACCGCGCTGCCGTTGAAGCGGTGGGCGTGGTGGATCGCTCGCACCGGGGGCGCCTCATCGTCTCCGGCAAGGCGCCCGTCCAGATGCTCAACGGTGTCCTCACCGGGCGGATGCCGGCGGAGCAGGTGGAACGCCCCGGCGGGGGGTCCAAAGGGCGCGCGGAGTACTCCGCGGTACTAACGCCGAAGGGACGCATGATCACCGACCTGAGAGCTTTTCACACAGGGACGCGGGAGGAAGAGCGTGTGCTTCTCGACGTGCCGGCGGTAGGTCGCGAGGCCTTGATTGGGCATCTCGGGAAATTTCTCCCGCCTCGGCTCGCTACCACGGAGGATGTAACGGGGAGTACGGGTATGCTCACCCTGGTCGGCCCGGGTTCGGCAGCCGTCATCGTCGAGCTCGGGCTTGTCCACGGGGCGACGGCGGACGACCTGGACCGGCTGGGCGAGGATGAAGCGATCTCGGCACCGGGCCCTGATGCGGTGCGCGTGGTCCGCACGAAGGCAGTGCGTGGCACGGCCTTCGACGTGTTCGCGGAGGCGGGGGCGCTTCGGACGCTCTGGGACCGAGCCGTGGCGGCCGGAGCAACGCCGGTTGGCCAGGGCGTTTGGCAGACACTGCGCGTCGAAGCAGGCAGGCCTGCGTACGGGCAAGATATGGACGAGACGACGATTCCGTACGAAGCGGGGATCGTGGAGAGGGCGGTGGACCACACCAAGGGCTGCTATACGGGGCAGGAGGTCGTCGTGCGGATCCGCGATCGGGGGCATGTAAACCGACTGCTGCGTGGCCTGCTACTAGGCGACGTGCCCACGCCTGCGGTGGGTACCGAGCTGTTCGTGAGCGTTGACGAAAAGCCGGCGGGCCGGATTACCAGCGCGGTGAGCTCTCCCCATTTCGGTGAGGCGATCGCCCTCGCCTACGTCCGCCGGGCCGTGGAGCCCCGGACCTCGGTGCGGGTCGGCGTGGACGGCCCGAGCGCCGAAGTTCGTGAGTTGACCGTGGAGGAATGGGCACCCAGGACGCTCTAGCGGGCCCCCTAGCCCGCTTTGATCCGCGCGATCAACTGTTTGACCCTCCGCCCGATC
>JBGMRK010000215.1:0-3185 GCA_048061375.1 Longimicrobiales bacterium
GTACCATCCTATGACACCATAGGTCCGGTGTCAAGAAGTGGTACCACTCACCGGCTGGCCCTTTCGAACTCGGAGGATCAGCCGAACAGGTGAACCGAGCCGCCCTGTCGCCACTCCCGGTACCCCAGCTCGACCTTGCGGCTCGGGACGCACGTCGGCATCGTAGTCGCGCGGAAGAATCGCGTATCCCTAGCCGCCGTCCTGGATCCTATTTGCCGAGCGCGAATGGAATGAATTGGCCCGAGTTCTGGCAGATCGTCGTGTCGACGGTGGTGGTCGTCGCAGCCGTGGCGTGGGTCGCGAAGTCCCTGGGCACGGCGCTCATCAACCGCTCCGCCGAAGCGCATCGCGTCGCGCTGCAGAGGGACATTTCGGGGTACCGGGCTCAGCTACAGTCCGCGTCGGAATCCGAGCTCGCGCAACTACGCACTGTCCTCGAGACGGCAGTCAGAGAGCAGGGCCTTCACCGCTCCGCAGTTCACGGCAGGCAGGCCGAGGTCATCGCTGACCTCTTTGCCGGCCTCGAGCGGCTCCACCTGGCACTCTGCCACTTCGTGGCCCTCATCAAGCCGGAAGAAGTGGACATGAAGGAGCTCGCGGACCGTGCTTGGGAGGCGTACTCCGAGCTGCAAGCCTACTACTACGAACACGCCATCTGGTTGGAGCGTGACACCTGTGATGCGATGAACGCCGTGCTCGGGATCCTCTATGACTGCTTCGTCGACATGACCGCGGATGTCGACGAAGCAGGGCATCCACAGGATCACGAGGTCATGAAGGGCGTTCTCGACAAGGTCAACACGGAGATTCCTCGAGCTCGCGTGGAGCTGATTCGAAAGTTCCGTGCGATACTGGGCATCGAGGGTCCCGGGATCACGCTGCCCGAGATTCCTCCACGAGCCTTACGGTAGAGGGGGCTTCCCCAGGGCGCCCGCGCCCTATTTCCATCGTGCGTTCTCTGGCGTACTGTTTGGACTATGCACATTCGCTCATCCGTTCACGCCTCTGATCCGACGACCGAAGGAAGCCACAAAGTGAGCGAGCATTCATCCTGGCCCGCGGAGGCCGAGCGACTTCTCGAGTCGGTCCCCGGCGTTACGTCGGTCTCGCTCGTGGGCGATCCCGAGGCCGTTGAGGAGGTCCGGATCCTCTACGAGCCGGGCCACCCCGTCGGCGAGATCCTGGATGCCGTGCGAGCGAGGCTGGAGTCGGACGTAAGAGCACGCCTGTCCAGAGCGCGATTCCACGTGGCGGTGGCACCACGCTCGGGAGATTCTCCCCGCCGCTGGGCCGAACATCGACGGGCTGCGCCGGAGCCCCGGGGAAGCGTGCCGAGGGGCGCCACAGTGGGCCTCGTCACCTATCACCAGCGCAGGGTCCGCCCCGGGATCAACCGATTCGAGGTTCAAGTCGGTTGCGAAGGACGCACGTTCAGCGGTGCAGCGGTGGGGCGGGTGGGGCCTCCCGCGGGGGCTCAGATCGCGGCTCTCGCTACGCTTAGAGCCCTGGACACCTGTGTTCGGGCACTCTTTCGAGGGACCGGCCACCCGACTCTGGCGCTCGATAGCGTGCTCGATGCGGAGGTCGGCGGCGCGCGGGTCACAGTGGTAGGTGTGACGGCCTCCAGGGAGGGCGAGCCGACCCGACTCACTGCCGCTTGGCCCATTGGTGAGGCGCCGGACCAGGCCACCATCCTCGCCATACTCCAGGCTACCGGCCGAACGGTGAGCCGGTGGCTGACATCGGTAGATGAATCGCCGAGGGACGAGTCTCCGGACACTCGAATGATTTCCGGACGAGCGCATTGACCCGGGACGCGGAGCTGGCCCGGCGGGCCGAGGCCCTTCTCGAGTCGCTGGCGGCCGTCGTGTCGGCCCGGGTCCTCCTCGATCAGGAGATACCGCCTCAGGTCCATGTACTCTCCACGAACGCCACCCCCGTGTCCGAAGTGCATGCTGCGGTCACCTCGGCGCTGCTCTCAGGCCTCGAGCTCGAGGTGCCGGCTAGCAGGATCTCCATAGCGCAGAGCCGACTGACGCGTGATGAGCTGGATGTTCTGCTGGGACGGGATTCGGGCCAACCTGAGGAAGACCGGCCAGCCACTTCGCCGACGCCGGGCGAGGAGGCCGCGCCGCAGGATGAATCTCGAGAGGGCGACCAGCAGAGCGGCGGCGCCGTACCCGACACGCCCGAGGACGGTCCGCCGCATCAGACAGCCACGCAACCGGCCCCGTCCCTGGGTAACGGGGACGCCGCCTCTGAAACGCCGGTTGGAGCGACCGCACCGCGCCTCGAGTTGCTGAGCTTTCATGTCGTCAAGAACGAAGCCGGTGGGTTGGACATCGGGGTTCGGCTCGGAGGTGAGGCGGGGCCGGTCGAATCCCGGCGGGAGGGAATCGACAGCCACAAGGGTCTGCACGAGTTGCCGGCCGCGGCAACGCTCGAAGCGGTCCAGGAGTTGCTCGAGTCCGTAGGCTGGAATGGGCATCGCCATGTGTCCCTCGAGCTACTCGGCACGCGGCGCCTGGTTTCGGCCCGCCACGACTCGGTGGTGGTTCTCGTCGAAGCGACCGTAGACGATCGGAAGCTGACTCTCGCAGGTGCGTCCTCTGCCGACAACGGGACGGAGAGGGCTTCCATCATGGCGACACTCCAGGCCACGAACCAGCTCGTGGCGGGCTTACACGTGGCGGAAAGCGGTGTTGATGCTGGCCAGGGATGATGTTTTCGGGCGGTGTTCGGAGGCCCGTGCTCCGCGAAAACTCCATCCGCGTCGATTCTTGGCTATCAGTAGTCGCTCACGGTGGGACCGATGTCCCTCGAGCTGACTCCTGCGGCGTCAGCGGGCGACGGTGAGGGATACATCGCGCCCTGTCGAGGTCAGAATCCGGCGGTTGGCGTACGGCCAGGGATGACCGGACCCGCATGGGCCAGCCGCAGGGACTGCGAACGAGCCTGTGCTAAGCGGCGAGTTGGTAGTCGTATCCAGTAGCGCCCACTAGAGAAACACGAAGCGCCGCAAGGCCTCCTGGCCATGCGGCGTTCAAGCTGACCGTTTCTCGATCAGTTGAACATCGAATCCGGCAGACCGGTGTTCACTTCGACCGATTCGACCTCGAAGACTGTCTCAAGCGTGCCGGTGTCTGCGATCTGCTGCATCCGCTCCAGCTGCGGACGCAGACGGT
>JBGMRK010000216.1:0-3178 GCA_048061375.1 Longimicrobiales bacterium
GGGCTGGGTTTTGGAACAGGACGCGCTCGATGATGAGATCCCGAATTCGGTGGACGAGTTCGTGAGACCCCAGGAGATCGAGGCCGTTGAGATGTGCCGGAGGCCGGAGCTCGTGCCCAGGCGATTCGTAGGCCTGGGTACGCGATGCGGCGCCATCGTGATCTGGACGCGGTAGGCCGGAGATCACGACTCAGGTCTGCGGAGATAGGCGTCAGAGCAGGACGCCTTAGCTTGGTGTTGTCAACGTGAACCAGCACCGCCAGACTTTCTGGCTGTTGATCTCAGGCGGAAAGCAGAGCAGGACGCGGCTCCCGGCACGCAAGTCACGGCCTAAGCGCTTTAGTTGCGCGTGGCGTCCGGAACGGAGTGTCCATCCCGCTGAGCGGCGGTTCCGCGTTCCTCGTGCGTTGCCGTTTCCCGTGGGGACGAGTGGCCGATCCGACCGAAGGCTGTATCCGTGTTACTCTGCACGCCGAGCGCTGTACACTCCAGGCACAGGAGGGGGCCGGCCGAGTCATTCCGACGCCCGTGCTGCTGACAGACCCCGGTACCGCAGCGAATGCAAGCCCCGATGGCCTGCCTGACGCCGAGATGAGTTCCTCCGACCTTCGGACCGCTCACGCAGAAATAGCAATTCATTTCCAAAGTCCTTGATAGATCAACACGCATTGATGTATTGAACGTTAAGGGTCGTCGTGCCGAAGGCGTGTCAGGACAACCACGCGGGCGGTTGTAGGGAAACGCCGGAATTCTTCAACCCAGGGGGAGGCGCCCCTCTTCGAAACGCTAGATGCCCTCGAGAACCGCCTGCCGGGCGGGCGGATTGCCACGAACGTCAGAGAAGAAGGCAAAGCGCATCACCTCGCCTCCGCTCTCAACCGACGCGGCTCGACGTCTCCCGGAACCGCGCGGTCGTCCGAGAAGTACTTCCCCTTCCAGCGGAGAGCTACGCTCACCAGGCCGATGAGCACCGGCACCTCTACGAGGGGACCGACGACGGCCGCGAAGGCGGCGCCATGGGAGATTCCGAAGGTTCCCACGGCCACGGCGATGGCCAACTCGAAGTTGTTGGACGCCGCCGTGAACGACAGGGTCGTCGTCTTCGGGTAGTCGGCCCCGACCTTTCGGCTCATGAAGAACGTGATGGCGAACATGGCCACGAAGTAGATGAGCAGAGGGACCGCGATCAGCGCGACGCCTATCGGCTGCTGGAGAATCGCCCTGCCCTGGATGGAGAACATCACCACAATGGTGAAGACCAGGGCCACGAGCGTGAGCGGGCTGATCCGAGGCACGAACTTGGTGTGGTACCACTCTTTTCCCTTCAACTTCACGCCCACGAAGCGGGTCAGCATTCCAGCCAGGAAAGGCACGCCAAGGTAGATAAAGACGCTCCGGGCAATCTGTCCCATGGTGATGTCCACCACCATGCCTTCAAGGCCGAGCCATCCGGGGACCACCGTGATGAAGAACCAGGCGTAGACGCTGAAGAGCAGCACCTGGAACACGGAGTTGAAGGCCACCAGCCCCGCGGCATACTCGGGGTCGCCCTCGGCCAGGTCGTTCCAGACGATGACCATGGCGATGCAACGGGCCAGCCCGATGAGGATCAGGCCGATCATGTACTCGGGGTAGCCGCGCAGAAAGACCACCGCGAGACCGAACATGAGGACCGGCCCGATGACCCAGTTCTGAACCAGTGACAGCGCGAGGATCTTCCCGTCCCGGAATACGTCTCCCAGCTCCTCGTACCGGACCTTCGCCAGCGGCGGGTACATCATGAGAATGAGGCCGACGGCGATGGGGATGGACGTCGTGCCGATCTGCGTACTCTCGTGCAGCGTCCGCACGGCTTCGGGCCACAGGTACCCCAGAGCCACCCCCGCCGCCATGGCGAGGAAGATCCAGAGCGTCAGGTAACGGTGTAGGAAATGGAGTCTCTTGGTCATCGTATATCAATCATGATTGATGTGTGGGGTTAAAAAAAATCAGGGCGTGCACGACATTCCCGGGGGCCGGGCACCGGCCTCATCGCTCCCCAGGGAATCGAGGTACCGCGACAGTCCTTGCAGAGCCGACGCAGAGAGGGAGTAGTGCACCCAGCGCCCTTCGCGCCGGTCTCGGACCAATCCAGCCTCGCGTAGCGACCGGAGGTGGTGAGAGAGAAGGGACTGACCCATCTCCAGGGAGACCTGCAACTCGCACACGCAGTGCTCGCCATCCCGCAGCACTTCCAGAATGCGAAGCCGGTTCTCGTCGGCCAGCGCGTGTAGCCGGCGTAGGAGATCGGCATCCACTGATGGGGCGCGCGTCGCATTAGTCATGCCGTGAAGATATCAATGTTCATTGATGCATTCAATCCCGCCGTGGGGGTGGGTGGGAAGCCGGTGCGCGCGCGCCCGAGCGGTATTGTCAACTCGAGCCCGGCACCGCCAGACTCTGCGGATGAAAACGAAATCCACAGATTACCGAGGCTATTGGTTTCCTCCCGAGATTATCAATCGCGGCGTGTGGGTGTATCATCGGCTGCTGCGGGCCCGCTCCTTCAAAGACCGGAGTGCGGCCGTCGCTGCCTGAACAAACCTGACGGACGCCCTGCCGCAGCCGCACCCTCACCAGATCAAGTCGACAATACCCGTCGACAATGCCCTGGCTGGGGCGCATCCCAAGCTGGGTCAGACCGCCACCAGGCGGACCTGCGTGTCGTAGAACGACGCGCTGCCGCCGATGGGATCCGTGAGACACACGTCTCTCAGCTTCGGATCGACGGCCATGACCATGTTCGGGCAGAGCCCGGCGGCCCTGCGTGGGTCGCCGGGCACGTCGACGCCATCGACTTCGACGTCGTTGGACCCGTACGCCCAATGGCCGTAGTGCCAGGACACCGCCACAACGCCGGGCCGGATGCCCTCCTTGACCTCTAGCCGGCCCACCGCCTCAACGGTTCGCCCGTCACCCAGAACCAGCTGGCCGTTCGGATTGGCCGCTGAGATCATGCGTACCGGCTGTCCGTCCTCGAAGCCCAGGCTCTCGGCATCACGGCGGTTGATGACGATGCGGTTCTCGTTCCTCAGGGCCACGTTCGACCAGTAGTTCGAGATCGTCCGAGAGTGGCCACCGAACGGCTCTTTGTAGGTGATCAGGGACAACGGGTACCGGCCACGGCCGTCCAAGGGCC
>JBGMRK010000217.1:0-3160 GCA_048061375.1 Longimicrobiales bacterium
CCGTGGCTTTACTGCTAGGTGGATTGGCCGTAGTGCAGGGTCGCGTGGACGCGTCCGCTCAAGTCGGGCCAGACTCCACCAGCGCTTTTCCGGATACCCTCCTCGTCGAGGGTGTGAGAGTCACGATCCCACGCTCCCTAACCGATGCCGGCGGTGTCAGCGCCATCGAGGTCCGCCTGGATTCCATGAGCGTCATCCCAGGCGCTACGGCGGAGGACTTCCTTCGGAAGATGCCGCTCATCCAGATCCGCCGGAATTCGCGCGGGGAAGCTCAACCGGCTCTCAGAGGGGCTGAGGACCGCCAGATCGCGGTCATCGTGGACGGCGTGCCCCTGACCCTCGGGTGGGACAATCGTACCGACCTGTCGCTGATTCCGCTCACAGCTGCGCGCTCCATTACGCTACTCAGGGGCCTTTCCTCGGTGCTCCACGGGCCCAACGTCCTCGGTGGTGTCATCGAGGTGGACGTCGTAAAGGGCAGTGGCGGCATCAGCGAGCCTCCTCCGATGACGTTTTCCACCGCTGTGGATGATGCCGGGGCGAACACGTTGTCCGCCACTGGAGGCGCCCTTGTGAAGTTCGATCGAGCCCAATGGCTCATCCGTGCCGGTCTGACGCGACGCGACAGTCCCGGAGTGAATCTGCCGGACGTTCAACTCTCGCCCGCACGTCAATCGCTACTCACCGACGATGGCAATCTCCGTCTCAACACCGATGTCAATCACTGGGACGCATTCATCGCGACACGGTACGAGCGTGATACCGGTACTTGGCTGTCTCTGACCACCAGCGCCTACAAGGCCAAGCGAGGTGTGGCACCCGAGTTCCAGGAGTCGCGCCCCAGGCTTTGGCGCTATCCCGATCAATCGCGGCTCCTGGCGGCGATCTCCGGTGGTACGGGTCAACGCAACACGGGCTGGGGCACTGGCGACATCGAAGTGAGCGTTGGGATCGATGTGGGTTCATTCGAGATCCAGCAATTCGAGACGCCCGCGTTCGAAACGGTCGAGAGAATCGAGAAGGGGGACGACCGAACGCTCACGCTCCGGGTGGTAGGCGATCATACCGTCGGTGCCAAGGGCGACCTCAGGGCGGCATTCACGTACGGTGATGTCTCCCATGACGAGCTGTTCATCCCGGGTGAAGCCAACAGCTACCGGCAGAGGCTCTGGAGTCTCGGGACCGAGGTCGAGTGGCGTTTCGACAACCTCTTCGGGCTCCTGGGCCTCGGCCCTACACGCGTCAGCGCCGGGGTGGCTGTGGATGGGGCGGACACGCCGGAATCCGGAGATAAACCGCAGCTGAGCCGCTTGTGGGATTGGGGTGGCCGCCTCGGCGCTTCCACCGCGGCCTACGGTGGCAACCTGTTGTTCAACGGGGGTTTCAGCCGCCGTGTTCGGTTCCCCGCGCTGAGGGAGTTGTACTCGGGTGCCCTGGGCCGCTTCCTCCCGAATCCGACTCTGAGCCCGGAGGTACTCACCGGCGCGGAGTTGGGGGTCACATGGACGTTCGGGCGCCAGCAACTCCAGGTCGTCGGATTCCACCAGGTCCTGAGCGACGGGATCGTGCGAGTCTCGGTAGAAACTCCAGGCGGCAGAGTTCGGCAGCGAGTGAACAGGGACCGGATCGAGAGTTCCGGGATCGAGCTGCTGGGGGCTGGATCGATCGGTTCGATCTCGTATGCCGGAGACCTCACGCTCCAGCGCGTGTGGCAGTTCGAGAATGATCCCGATACGAAGATTCGGCCGGAATACGAGCCCCAACTTACGGGAAGGATGAACGTTGCCGTTCCCTTCGCACTAAAAACCACACTCGACGGCGAGGTACGCTTCGTCGGAGACCAGTACTGCCTCAACAATGATTCCGGTGATCTCGACCGGCTCGAGGACAGCCGCATGTTCGATTTCGAGTTGAGGCGTCTCTTCAAGCGATCCGATCGTGTGTTCGGCAACGTAGACGCCTTGATTGCCCTCACCAATGTCACGGATGCTCTGGCGTTCGATCAGTGCGGGCTGCCCCAACCCGGCCGTACGCTTAGGTTTCAGCTTCGCTTCTTCTAGTTGGATCCTTCTAGAAGGCTACTGAACGAGAATGATCCGGGTCACGTTCCTCGGTACGGCTGCTGCGCGGCCGACTGTTCGTCGCGGGGTGAGCGCCCTCACGGTACAACGCGAGGGCGATCTCATGCTTTTCGATTGCGGCGAGGGCACCCAGCGACAGATGATGCGTTACCAGACCGGGTTCAGCCTCGATTCGATCTTTTTTACGCACATGCACGCCGATCACATCCTAGGCCTCACCGGCCTCTTGCGGACCATGGGGCTTCAAGACCGCACAGAGCCAATTACGCTCTACGGACCGAAAGGCTCGCGGGGAATCCTGGCGACCGCAGCGGGGCTCGGTGCCGAGCGGCCGCCATTCGAGGTCAGCATCGAAGAACTGACCATCGGTGATCGTGTTGGGCGAGAGGAGTACGATATCGTCGCGCTGGGAGTGGATCACGGCGCTGCGGCCCTCGGATACGCTTTGGCCGAACACCGCCGCGCTGGGCGCTTCGACATCGAAGCCGCGCGTGCCCTGGGCGTCCCAGAGGGTCCGCTCTTTGGGCAGCTTCACCGGGGTGAGACGATCCAGGTCGACGGACGGACCATAGAGCCCCACACCGTGGTCGGGCCGGACCGGGACGGACGGACCGTGGTCTATACCGGCGATACGCGCCCGGCCGCGAGCATTGTCGACGCCGCTCATAACGCGGAGCTCTTGATCCACGAAGCCACCTTCGCCGAGGACGAGCGGGATCGGGCTCGTTCGACGTTTCACTCCACCGCCAAGGATGCTGCGGAAGTCGCAGCCCTCGCGGGTGTCCGACGTCTCATCCTGACGCACGTGTCAGCGCGCTACTCCGACGACCCCGGGGCCATCAAGACAGAAGCCAGGGAAATTTTTCCCGGCGCGGTGGTCGCACAGGACGGTCTCGTCGTCGAATTGCCGTACTCCGAAGAGGACGACGCCACTGCCGCAGTACCCGGATCTGTGGAGGAGGACGTCTCGTGACCGAGAAAACCTCGGGTTGCGGGTTCGAACGGATCGGCATCGTGGGCGTAGGGCTCATGGGAGGGGCCTTTGCACGGGGACTCAAGGCCTTGGACGCACCACCCCA
>JBGMRK010000218.1:0-3160 GCA_048061375.1 Longimicrobiales bacterium
TACGGACACACTATGAGTGAGAGGAGAACTTCATGACGGCAAGGCGTCTGACCGCGTACATCGTGCTGATCGGGGCCTTGGCGGTGCCCGTATCCGCCAATGCTCAACTGTTCGGAGGCATAACCGCCGCCAGGGCCGACAACATCTTCGGCGGTACGTCAGGGATGGGCGGCGTGCTCGGTGTCGATTTCCCGATCCTCCCCCTGGACGCATTCGTGGCGGGCACTTGGTTCTTCCCCGACTGCGACGGCTGCGATCTCAAGGGGTGGTCCTTGGGAGCCAACCTCAGGCTCCCGATCCCAATGGTCAGGCCGTACTTGACGGGCGGAATGACATGGCGGGATGTAGGGCTCGGGGACGAGACGATCAATCCCCTGGCGGAGAACGACGACAGCGGAGTCTTCGCGGGGGCCGGGGTCGATCTGGCCATCGCTTCGTTCCGCTTGTTTCTCGAAGGTCGCTATGAGTTCTTGGACGGTGATTTGGGGCAAGCGGTGGTCAGGATGGGTGTGATGCTCCGCTGAATGAATCTTCGTCGTGTCGTGGCTCTCTCGCTGACGACGCGCCTCCTGGTCTCCGCTCCGTTGTCCGCGTCGGCGCAGGCGGAGGAAGGGGCGTGCCTTCTCCTTTGATGGCGGCTTCGCCATCACGGGCTTCGGCGCGAACGCCAAGAACCTGTTGGGGACTGGAACCTCGGTCGGGTACTTCCGCAATACCTTCCGCGACCGGAGGCGGCCTTGCTCGGCCCGCTCGATCGTCGTGCCTGGCCTACACAGATCGCACGTAGTCGCTGGTACGGGATCGACCCAGACCTGACCACCAGACCGCTGAACCCGTTGGCCGGGAACTGACGGGCAGCGTCCCTCTTTTCTTGGGGATCCGGGAGCTCGGGCTGTTGGCAGCGATGGCGTCCATGCGGTAGAATCCGTGCAGCTGTGCCGCGCTCAGAGGGAGCATCTAGCATCGACTCGAGAACAATCGACTTCCGCGACTTCCTGGAATCGACGCCCTTGGTTCCATGGGTGGCGGACGCCCGAACTTGGCGATTCACCTATGTGGGCCCTCAGGCGGTCGACCTGCTGGGCTTCCCTGTCGAGGATTGGTACGAACCGTCCTTTTGGGCGTCGTGCATTCATGTCGAAGACCGAGACGACGCGATTGCCACGTGCCTGAGGCTGTCTGCCGAGGGAGGCAGTTACGAGTTCTCCTACCGAATGGTGCGGTCCGACGGAGCAGTCATCTGGGTGAGTGACATCGTCGCCGTGGAGATGGGAGAGGCGGGTCCGGTCAGGCTCAGGGGTTTTTTGGTCGATATCACCGAGCGAAGGGCGTTGGCGGACGCTCTCGAAGCAAGCGAGGAGCGACTCCGGGGACTCCTGCAGGCGACACCGGACGCACTGCTCCTCGTCGACGACCACGGCACCATCATCGAGTGCAACCGACAGGTCGAGGTGCTGTTCGGTTTCCTGGAGGACGAGCTGGTAGGTGCCCCCGTCGACAAGCTCATACCAGAGCAATTTGCCGAGACTCACGCGGGCCATCGACGTGCGTTCGGAGAGAGTCCGAAGGTCAGGCCCATGGGACAGGGCCTCGAGGCAGTAGGGCTTAGGAAGGACGGCTCGGAGTTTCAGGTGGAGGTCACGCTGGGCCCGTTGGAACATCCGAAAGGGCTCCTGATCCTCGCCAGTGCGCGCGACATTACTGACCAGAAGCGCATGGAGGCGGAGTTGAGAAGGAGCGAGCAAGAGCTCCGGCTGATGGCGAACTCGCTGCCCGCGTTGATCGCCATGGTCGACAAGGACCAGCGCTATCGGTGGGTCAACGAGCAGTTCTCCCTATGGTACGACCTGGCCCATGACCGGATCGTCGACCGGATCGTCCGAGAGGTGGTGGGCGAGGAAGCTTACGGTGGGTTGCTTCCCAGGATACAGGCGGTGTTGCGGGGTGAGCACGTCCATTTCGACACCACCTTGCCGTCGGCAGACGGCTCTGGCCGTCCGGTCGCGGTATCCTACGTTCCCCGGTTCGACGACCAGGGCGCCGTCTCCGGGTTCTTCGTGATCGCCATCGACCTCACCGAACGGGTGAGCGCCCAGCAGGCCGATCAGGCTCACCGGGACGCCCTGGCCCACGTCGGGCGCGTGGCCACCCTGGGAGAGCTCACCGCGTCGATCGCCCACGAACTGAACCAACCCCTATCCGCCATCGTCACCAACGCTCAGGCCGCGAGCCGCTTCCTGGGGGCGACGCCGCCGGACCTCGGAGAAATCCATGACGCGCTCGGAGAGATTGCCGGAGACGCGAAGCGCGCCGGAGAGGTTATCCGTCACATGCGAGCTCTTCTTCGCAAGGGTGAGCGCAGCGAGGAGGTCGTGGACGTAGATGCCCTGCTCACCGAAACGGTGGCGATGCTCCGGAGTGACGCCATTGGGCGAAACGTGTCGGTAACGGTGGAGTCTGCAGAAGATCTTCCAGGGTTGGTCGGGGACCCCATTCAGCTGCAGCAGGTCTTCCTCAATCTCACCGTGAACGCGTTCGAGGCCGTGTCCGGAGGGGATGGCGGTCTCGGTGCACTTTTCATAAGCACTTCGGCTTCGCACGGTCGGGTGGTGATCACGTTCACCGACAACGGGCCGGGACTGCCGGACAAGATCCTGAACGCCCCCTTCGCGCCGTTCGTGTCGACGAAGCCCCAGGGACTGGGCATGGGGCTCTCGATCAGCCGCACCATAATCGAGGCCCACGGGGGCGAGTTGCTCGCCGAGAACCTTCCCGAGGGAGGGGCGAGGCTCTCCATCCGCCTGCCGCTGGCCCCCGCCGAGGAGGAATGACCTAGCCTCGGATCAGCGCCCCAGGGTCACCGTGGCCCCGAGCACGGCCGCCCACTGATTATTGATCTCATCCATCAGCCTCCATCGGATCTCGATGAACGGGAGGAGCCCCGGCTGCCTCCGCCATGACGGTTCTGAGCGCGTTGGACGAAGGTCTAATTACCAACAGGGAAGCCGTCTGATAGAATGAACATCACTTGGCGAGTGATCTGACTCCCTCCACGGCGATGTGGAGCGAGGAATGGAGGCGACTGAGGCAGGTGTGCTTGTGAACGCAGCGGTTGAGCACCCGCAAGATGGGGCCTCCCCCCGGCGCGTGGACATCGTCG
>JBGMRK010000219.1:0-3155 GCA_048061375.1 Longimicrobiales bacterium
GGGGGAAAAGCAACGGTGCGCCGGCCCGAAGGCCGGCGCACCGCGCTTCTTCTGAAAGTGTCGCTTACGCGACCTGCCGCTCAGTAGCGGCTAGAAGGACTTCGTGTTGCACATCGACTCTTCGTACTGCGGGTTGTTACCCTCATCGAAATCGACGAAGGCCAACACATCGGTACCGTACACGTCGATACCTTGGCGCGGGTACACACCCGTCGGGTAGACCGAGTTGATGGCCCGTCCGTAGTTCACCACTAGGCGACGCAGGTCACCCTGGCGGTGTCCGGTCCCCCACTGCCAGAAGGCCCGCTCGGACAGGAGCAGGTCGATACGCCCAGCGTCCGTCCCCGGGTCAGTTAGCGGCGCCAGCGCGGGCGGGAACACATACCCTTGGCTGGCATCGAGGGTCGCGTATCCGGCGACACGAGATGACATGATGTTCATCGCGTCGGCACGGAGATCGTTGAGGATCGTCATCGCGGCCGGGAAGTTGGAGGTGATAACCGCCTCGGCCTCGATCAGACGGGCTTCGACGCCGTCAGCCAACACCGTGGGCGATTGGTCCTGGAAGTACGCGATCGACCGGTACTCCACCGTCACGAAGTCGAATCCGAAATCGCCGTTGCTCCCCTTGAGGATGTACGGGACGCGCATATCGCCCGCGCCGCCGTTCCGTTCCGTGTTCGTCGCGGTCACACCGCTTGCCGTCCTGAACGGGAGGCCGTTGGTGCCCTCACTGTTCTGTACCGTATAACGACCGGCATCGAACAACCGGAACAGCCCGTTTCTCTGCCGGGAGGTGGTTTGACCGTGTTCGATGTTGTACTGGTAGCCTGTGGCGACTCCGGCCACCGAACCTGCGGCGGCGGCGGCTTGGCCCATGTCCAACTGCGCGCGGGCCTTACCGATCTTCGCCATGTCGAGGCTTGCGTCGACCGCGATGGCCTCATCGAACTTCGCGATCGCACGGGTGAACATCTCGGCCGTGCCGAGAGGCGCCTGGCTCTCCTCGATCGTCGCACCCGTCTCGTCGAGTTCCGTGAACGGCACCGCGCCGCAATAGAACTCGCCGAACGCGACGTACGTGTAGGCTTCGAGAGCACGCATCAAGGCCCAATCGGCATTCTTTCCCTCGATCGACTCGATCTGCTGCTGTGCGAACAGCGCGGCTCGACGCGCCTGGTGGAGGTTGACGTAAGCCTGGTCCGACGTATTGCCCTCGGACACAGCGAACCAGTCACGCTGGTCCATGCGAGTGCGCGTGGGGAAGGTCCCCGCGCCACCAAGCTCATCGGTGAACGTCCCGGTCATGGAGACGTAGGAATCGCCCCCTGCGCCGCTGTATGCCACCTGGAACTCACCGATGGCGCTGGCAATCAGAATCGGAAGTGCGTCATCCGTGCCAAGCGTTGCCGGGTTTACCCGGTCGGGATCGACAACCTCCAGCGCCTCGTCGCAGCCGGCCAGTCCTAGCGTTAGACCCAACGCCAGGACCCCCACCGCGGCGAGCCGACTGCGGCTCGATCGCTTCTTGGAAATATGTGTCATCATTTTAGGATTCCCCTGGCTAATTAAAACGCGTAGTTGAGTCTGAGCGAATACGACCGCACAGGCGGAAGCGTCAGGAACTCGTTCTGTGAGAAATTGGAACTCGCTCCCCGCTCGTTGATCTCAGGATCGAGACCGGGATAGTCAGTCCAGGTGGCCAGATTACGGCCGGCCAAGGTCAGGCTGAGGCCTTGGAGCTGGGTCAGCCAATTGTCCGGCACGTTGATCGTTACTGCGAGCTCACGCCACTTCAAGAAGTCCGCCGAACGGACGTAACCCGCGTCCGTGCCGCCGAAGCGCGAGGCGACCGAGCGGGCCTGCTCGATGAGCGGAGCGCCCGGCTCATTGTTTGCACGACACATGGCGAACAGCCCGCAACGGAAATCCTCCGTGCCGTCGAGCTGCTTGTTGCCGCCGCGTGCCTCGAACAGGTTGCTGATGCTGAGCCAGTCCCAAGCACGGATCGACAGGCTGAACGAGCCCTGCCATGTGGGAAGCACACTCCCCAGGAACACGGCGGTGTCGGTGTAGGTGATCTCGTCCTCGCTGATGAGGCCGTCGCCGTTGGCGTCGCTGAAGGTGAAGTCCGTCCGGTAGAAGGCGCCCGCCGATATGCCCTGCTGGTGACGCTGCACGCCTCGGTTGAAGATGATCGGCTCGACCGATCCATCGGGGCTGAGCTGGGTGATCTCGTTGCCGAACGTGGACCAACTGGCCCGAACATCGACGCCGAAGTCACTGGTGTTGAGCGCTTCCAAACTGATCGATGTCTCGGTTCCCCAGTTCTTGACCTCGCCGAGGTTGGCGAACTGGGAGGTGGTCAGACCCAAGGAGGGCTGCAGCCGCCGCGAGATCAGCGCGTCTTTGGATTTCTTGGTGAAGTACGTGAAATCGAGGCCGACCTTGTTGTTGAAGAGGCCGGCGTCGAAGCCAAGCTCGAACTCGGTCGTGCGTTCCGGCTTGAGCTCCGGGTTACCCGTGGAGCCGATGTTCACGGCGGCCACGTCCGCACCGGCGAGCCGGACGGAGTTCGGGTTGAAGAGCGTCACAGCCTGACGGAAGTTCGGCCGCAGGCCGGACGTTCCGAAGGCGCCGCGCACACGCAGCTCGGGCATCCACGAGAGGTCGAAGAAGGACTCTTCGGAGACCACCCAGGATACCGAGGCGTTCGGGTACCACTGCAGGCCGAAGTTCTCACCGAACGCGCTGTTGTCGTCGGCGCGGGCGGAAGCCGTGATGAACAGACGGTCGTTGAGTTGGAACTCCTGGGATCCGTAGAACCCGATCGTGATGATCTGGAAGAAGTTCTCGTCGATCGTGGGGTTACGCGTAGTGGTACCGCAGGAGAACGTCCCCTGGATCAGGCCCACGCCGCGGCAGTTCGTGCTGAGGTTCTTCTGGTTGAAGTACGAGGCACCGGCAGTCGTCCGAGAGACGATCCAATCGTTGATGTCCCTGGTGACGGTCGCGGAACCGTTGAACGTCCACACGTAGTTGCTGCGCCGCGTCGACGACCGGATCCCGTCCCGTACGTCCTGACTGGAAGGGATCTTGAGCGGCTGGATCGTCTCGTTGTCGTGCAAGGAGGCGAAGTCGAGGCCTCCCGAAAC
>JBGMRK010000220.1:0-1109 GCA_048061375.1 Longimicrobiales bacterium
TTAGCACCACCTTGGCGCATCCCTCTTCACGCGCGGCGAACATGCGGTATCCCTCTATGCCGTCCGAGAGCGGCAACCTGTGCGAGATCAGCTCAGACAATTGGACGGCGTCACGCTGCGTAAGCTCGAGCGCCCGTGGCAAGAAATGCCGCGCAGGGCAACGCCCACTCGCGTAGCGCAGGTTCCGGTCGTAGATCTCGCCAGGCGAGATGGCCAGATGCTCCTCGGTGTGGACCCCGAGCGCGGCAAGCGAGCCGCCTAGCCGCAGTAGATCCACCGCCGCCCTGGTGGCCTGGGCAGTACCCACCGCTTCGATGGCCTTGTCGGCCCCCCGTCCCTCCGAGAGTTCGTGCACCACGGACAGAGGATCGCCGCGCTCGAAGTCGGCCGGTGTGGCACCGAAATGTTTGGCAAGCGCCAGCCGCGACGGCACGCGATCGACCGCCACGACCTCGCGGGCGCCCCGCTCGAGAGCCGCGCGCACGGCCAGCACTCCGACCGGGCCGCATCCGATGACGACCACCAGGTCGCCGTCCTGAACGTCCGCCAACTCCGCGCCGAACATCGCGGTGGACAGGATGTCACCCGCAAGCAGCCCCAGCGCGTCGTCTTCCACCGCATCGGGCACGTGTACCAGCGTGGCATCAGCGTGCGGCACCCGGACGAAATCCGCCTGTCCTCCATGGAGACCTAGCCCGTTCTCGACCCAGCCGAAAAGTTGGCTGTGAACGCAACGGGCGGTCAGTCCTCGTTTGCAGAAGAAGCACGCCCCGCAGTTGGTCGTGAACGGCGCCACCACCCGGTCGCCAACCGCGATCTCGGTGACGCCCGCGCCCACCTCGACCACACGACCAACGAACTCGTGGCCCATCACTGTGCCCACGTCCAGACCTCGCTCGCGCCCGAGGTAGGGATGCAGGTCCGAGCCGCACACACCCGCAACGGAGACCTCCACGATGGCGTCACCCGGCTCCACCAACTCCGGATCAGGCACGTCCTCGTAGGCTAGGGTCTCGATGTCCTGGAACGTGATGGCCTTCACGGGGCTCCTCGGGTCGACCGCCTTCGCCGTCCAGCACTCCCACCGCTATCCGATCGGGAGGTAGCTT
>JBGMRK010000220.1:1209-3137 GCA_048061375.1 Longimicrobiales bacterium
CGGACGTGCTCTCGAGGGCTGGTCGTAGATAATTGTTTGATTACACTTCTCGCGGCAGACCAACGCCTTCCCGTACGCGACATCATTGGAGATGAGTGTTGAAGAACGTTCTCGGTTTTCGAGGGCTGCGCGGACTCTTTACGAGCATCAATCCACGTACGATCTACCTCTACTCGATCGTCATCGGCTTGCTCTCCGGGCTCGGCGCGATCGTCTTCAACGAGGTCTTGCACGCGGTCTCCGAGATCACGATGCTTTCCTGGGCGCGTTTTCCCGGACCGCTGTCGCCAGGGGAAGCGTTCGACCTCCTCCCCCCGCGCCGCTGGATGTGGGTCCTTCTCCCGGTCGTAGGTGGCCTGATCTCAGGCCTGTTGGTCAAGACCTTCGCGCCGGAGGCAGAGGGAACCGGGACCGACGGTTACATCGACGCCTTCCACAACCAGGCGGGATCCATGCGCGGCCGCGTGCCCCTGGTGAAGTCGCTCGCCACGCTCTCGACGCTTTCATCCGGTGGAAGCGCCGGCAAGGAAGGGCCCATCGCACAGATCGGGGCCGGAATCGGATCGGCACTCGGCCGCTACCTGAAGATGGGGGCGAGGGCCCGCCGTACGATGATGGTGGCGGGGGCGGCCGGGGGGCTCGGCGCGATCTTTCGGGCGCCGCTGGGCGGAGCACTCACGGCGGTCGAGGTGCTCTACAAGGAGGATCTCGAGACCGATGCGCTGACCCCTGCGATCATCTCATCCGTGACAGCCTACACGATCTTCACCGCGGTGACCGGATTCGATCGGGTGTTCGCATACGACAGCGAGGCCATTCATGCGCCGGTGCAGCTCCTTTTCTACGCCGTGCTCGGGCTGGTGTGCTCAGCGGCGGGGTACCTGTACGTGCGGTTCCTGCACGGGTCGAGACGCCTGTTCTTCGATCGATTGCCGCTCAATAAGTACCTGATCCCTCCCATCGGAGGCCTGATGGTGGGACTCGTAGGCCTCGCCTATCCACAGGCGCTGGGACAGGGGTTCGGCTTTGTACAGCAACTGATACTCCGCCAACCCATCGGCGGGCTCGAGACCACCGTTCGAGTCCTCGCCACGCTCGCTGTGCTCAAGATCGTCACGACCTCATTCACGATTTCGTCGGGGGGCTCCGGCGGTGTCTTCGCCCCCAGCCTCTTCATTGGTGCGATGCTGGGTGGAGCTGTCGGAACGATCAGTCACCAGTTCTTTCCGGTTCTCGTGCCTGACGTGACGCCCTTCGTGGTGGTGGGCATGGGCGCGTTCTTCGCCGGAGTCGCCAACGCACCCATCGCGTCGCTGGTGATGGTTGCTGAGCTGACGGGCGCATACGAGTTGCTACCTCCGTTGATGGTGGTAGCGGTTCTGGCGCTCGTAACCTCGAGACGTTGGTCGATCTACACGACCCAGGTCGACAACAAGTTCTCCTCGCGAGCGCATCTCTGGGAGATGAACCCCAACGTCTTGAAGCGTGTGACGATCGGCGATGCGATGCGTGGAGTCTACGCTCGATCGGCCATCATCCCGCAGGATCTACCGCTCGCAGAGATCGAGTCCTTCTCCCGCGAATCCGGCGAAAGGGATCTGCTCCTGCAAGACGACCTGGGCGAACTCTCCGGGCTGTTGTCGCTCGACGATCTTGGAGATCGGGAAGAGCTCGAGCATATGAGTTTGTTGCTGTTGGCCGACGACCTCGTCAACCGACGCACGTTCTACTTGAGTCCGGACGACAACCTGATCCGCGCGCTCGAGTTCTTCGGAGAAAGTGAGTTCGACAAGCTTCCGATCGTCCAAGCGGCCGATGGCCACGACAAACTCCTAGGATATGTTCGATACCGGGACATCATCGGCTTCTATCGGAGGGAGCATGACTCGCCGGGAGCAAACGCGTAGGCCGGGTAGCCCGATGAGAAA
>JBGMRK010000221.1:0-1486 GCA_048061375.1 Longimicrobiales bacterium
GAGTCGACCATGTCGTCGCCGGAAGCGACTATCCGCACATGATCGGGAGCCTGAAAAAGATGAAGTCCACGATCGCCGCGTTGGGCCTGTCGGCGGAGGATGAAGCCAAGCTACTGGGCGAGAACGCGGCGAAGTTGTTGTCATTGGGGTTGGCGGACCATGGTTGACGTCACCGTCAAGAAGACCCTGATGACCGTGCTGGTGGCGGCGTTCGTCGTGCAGACTGTGCTGGTCTACTCGGACGAGCGCCAAGATCCGCTGTCGGCTGATGCCATGGCAGGGAGGGAGCTTTGGCATGCCAACGCATGCCAGGTCTGTCACCAGATCTATGGGCAGGGAGGCCCGTTGGGTCCCGACCTCACCAACGCGGCGAGTCGCGTGGACGATGCCCGCCTCGGTCTCCTGCTCAAGGAGGGCAGCGGGCAGATGCCCGCGTTGGGGTTCACCGATGAACAGGTCGCCCAAATGGCGGCCTATCTCGAAGCCTTGGACCGGCCTGACCTGGGCCGGGGACAGCTCCGGCTTGGAACTCCGTCCGAGGCCGGTGGCCCGTGGGGCCGGTTCGCCGATGTGATGGATTCCGCGGTGAGGGCCGTGCCCTCGGACGTGGCGGACGGCTTCGCGATATTCCAGGAACGTTCCTGTACAGGGTGTCACTGGCCGCTCAGGACGTCTGCCGTTGGCGCCCCTGATCTCTCACTGACCACCCTGTCGGAGGAAGAGATCAGGGGCGTTCTCATAAACGGCATGCCCGGCACGATCATGGTGGCGCCGACCCCCCCGCTCGGAGAGGAGGAGCGGGCCTCCGTGATCGGGTTCATTCGTTTTCTGCGCGAGCGTCGCGACAGGCTGGCCGCGGTGCTCGACGCGCCCGGTCAGAGAGCGGTCGACTGGTCGGCGATCCCGTGGTGGAACTACCGATGAGCGGCGAGGCCTCGCACAGGCCCTTCGCGGACGGCGATCCCTCGCGCAAGCTCGCGACGCTCACGTTCATCCGGGGCGGGCTGGTCGCCGTCGCCGTGACGTTGATAGGGGGGCTGCTCGCCGCGCTCTATTCCGTGCCGAGCTTCGCGCCCGCGTTCCAGTCGTTGGGGCTCGATCTGAGGCAGCTTCGTCCGATTCACACGACATTCGCGGGGGCCTGGATTTTCTTGGGGGGCGTTGCGGTCGTCCACCGCTACCTCCAGGACCAGGGAGGCCCCATCACGAAGGGCGACCGAGTGAGGCTGTGGATTCAAGTGCTGTCCTGGGCCGCCGCGGGAGCGGGTATTCTGGTGACGCTCCTGCTTGGTGTGGGCTCCGGGAGGGAGTACATCGGGTTCAATCCGATCTTCTCGGCACTGATTCTGCTGGGCTGGATCTGCTACGCGTGGAATTTCTTCCGTGTCGTCGGGCCCGGGTTCTGGAGTCGTCCGGTCTACGTGACCATGTGGGGCGTGGGGATGCTGTTCTTCATCTACACGTTCATCGAGCTGCATTCCTATCT
>JBGMRK010000221.1:1586-3115 GCA_048061375.1 Longimicrobiales bacterium
CGCATGGGATTCGCCCCGGGCGAGACGTACGTTCCGCCGTCCTGGCTGGGCGCGACCAGCGGGCCGCTCTTCGCTTTGACGGGCGCCGTGGCCGTGGTCTTCTTTGGGCGGCTTCTGAACACGTTGATACCGCTGGCCTTCCGACCCCTTCCGCGCGACACCATGACCTCGCCAAGAGCGGACTGAAGTCCCATGATCGAACGCCGGCCGTACTTCGTGCTCGGCGACCTGATTTCGTGCGCCGGCACCGGAGGCCTCGTGGGCTTGGTGACGGGCGCGGTGGTCGGGCCTGCGTGGTATGGCGTGGTGGGGATGGCGGTTGGGACGGTCATGGGCATCATCATCGCTCTCGTGCTGGGGCTCACCGCCCTCCAGATCCTCTTCGGAGCGATGGAGGTCGTGTTGCCGGTCATTCTCACGGGAACGCTGGCGGGCATGTGGGTCGGCATATCCGCCGCGGGGGCGGACGTGAGCTTGACGTGGAGTGCCTCAGCCGGCGCTTCGCTCGGGCTCGGCGTCATGGTGTTCAGCTACGCCCTGAACGCGCATCTAACCCGCCGGCCCCGCCATGGATGAGGCCACCAGGCGGCAGACGATCGCCAAGTGGGACGCCGCCTCCGCGACCCTGGACTTCATGGGCGGGCGGGGGGCGGAGAAGCGCTGGGCGCCGCACAAGCGAGAGTTGTTCTCGGCCATGCACGGGAGGATCCTGTTCCTGGCGGTCGGTACCGGACTCGACATACGGTTTTTTCCGCAGGATCAGGACATCGTTGGGATCGACATCAGTCCGAAGATGCTCGAGCGGGCTCGTGTACGGGCAGAGGCCTACCCGGGACGGTTGGAGCTCCGCGAGATGGACGTGCACGACATGCCGTTCGAGGACGGGAGCTTCGATCAGGTCTACACGTCGTGCACATTCTGCTCGGTCCCCGATCCGGTGGCTGGCCTGGAACAGCTCCGGCGGGTGCTCGTGCCGGGAGGTGAACTGCGCATGTTCGAGCACACGGGGAGCCGCTGGTTCCCATTCAACGTCATGTTGAACGCGATGACGCCCCTCGCGAGGCGGCTCGGCCCCGACCTGAACCGCACCACGGTGCGGAACGTCGAGCGCGCCGGCTTCTCGATCATCGAGGTCCGTAACATCTATCTCGATGTCGTAAAGACCATCACCGCACGGGCACCCGCCTAGGCCACCATCCTCAGAGGATTTCGAGCACCTCCATCTCGAAAATCAAGACGGTGTTGGGTCCGATCGGGCCCCCTCTCCCGGCCTCTCCGTAGGCGAGGTCGCTCGGTATGAAGAAGCGGTATTTGCTTCCTACACTCATGAGCGTGAGGGCCTCGGTGAACCCGGCAATCACGCCGGTGACGGCGAACGTGGCCGGTTGGCCCCGCTGATACGAACTGTCGAACTCGGTACCGTCGATCAGCGTGCCTTTGTAATGGACGCTGACCTGGTCTTCCAGGGTCGGGCGTGGACCGTCACCCTCGGTGATGATCTCGTACTGTAGTCCACTTTCCAGCGTGAC
>JBGMRK010000222.1:0-3106 GCA_048061375.1 Longimicrobiales bacterium
GCGCGGAAGACGGCGGCGGAGCGCGGATCCGACAACGTGGAGTTCCGGTTGGGAGAGGTCGAGGCACTACCCGTCGCGGACGAGTCGGTCGACGTGGTCATCTCGAACTGTGTGCTGAACCTGTCCCCCGAGCGCTCACGAGCGCTCAGAGAGGCCCACCGCGTCTTGAAGCCGGGCGGGCGGCTCGTCATCTCCGACCTGATTTCCGAGGCTGCCCTCTCCGAGCATCTGCTCGAGCAGGACGAGCTGGCGACGGCGTGCCTGCCGGTGCGGCGCGAGGAGTACGTCGCCGACCTCCGAGCGGCCGGATTCGAGGAGGTCGCCGTCACGGGGGAGCGTGTCTACCCCGCCGAAGCGCTGGCGTCCACGCCGGTGGCTCGCCGGGTCCTGGAGGCGAACCCCGAGTTGATTGACGAGGTCGTCGCCTTCGCCAAATCCGTGCGGGGTGCGATCCTGAGCGGCATCAAGCCCATGGGGTGACGGTGCCTACCGTGAGGGCGGCTCCCGCCGTACCGGGGAGCCCGCCCCCCATCGGTCCACTATGAGTCAGACCGGATCTCGAGATAGGCGAGGAACGCCCGCGTAAGCTCCGCGATCAGGGCGTCGCTGGTGATGCCCTCCTCAAGCTCCTCCGTCGCAAAGAGGTTCCGACTTCGGAGTGTGGCCAGAAGCTGAAGGGTGGCCAGCCGGGTCGCGGTCACGGGCTTGGGATGCCCGATCTGATCGGCGCGCGTGAAGAGCAGGGCCGTGACGCGGTCGGCGATCACATTGTCCAGCTCGGCCATGCGCGCGAGCACGTCTCGATCCCCGTGTCGCAGGGCGTCGACGAGATAGGCGCGCTGCATGGGGGCATGCTGATCCGTCCACATGACGAGGATCCGGACGAAGCCCGTGACCACGCCACCGGCCGGCGCGTTGTGCCACTTGGCAGGATCCAGAAACTCGTCCCAGCCGCGAGTGGCCTCAGACCAGAGGCGCTCCCGCATGTAACCCATGAGAGCCTCGCGCCCGTCGAAGCGAGCGTAGAAGGCCCCAACCCCGACCTCGGCACGGTTGATGATGTCGTGAACGGTGGTGGCTTCGACCCCCCGCTCGAGAATAAGGGCCTGGGCGGCCGAGACGAGCTTCTCGAACGTCTGCCGGCTACGCTTCTGCTTGGGTGGGTGTACGCCAGGGAGGTCCTCCAAACGGCGCCCGCGCCTCCATCTCTAAATCGGAAGTTGAATTCAGCTTCAAATTAGGAAGTCGAACAAGATGGCGCAACTACAAGGAAATTGCCGCGACCGAGGCTAGCTCCAGATCTCGAAGAAGTCTACGTCCTGCGGAGAATCACCTCCAGCGGTTGGGGCGGCTCTCAGATAGGAGAGGAACATCAACGAGAGCTCGGCCTGGAACGTCTCCTGGTCCACTCCGGTCGACGGCATGGCGGAATCGTCGGAGGACGCCCGCCCGCCCGAGACGGCGAAGTCGCGAGCGGCCGCCGATATCGTTCGATATCCGATCGCGACCGCGTCATCAGGACAGGGATGTCCAATCTGATCTCTCATGTCGAGCAGGAGCGCGCCCACGCCCGCCTCGAGGTGGGCCGCGAAGAGACGGTGAGGCGATGGTGCCTCGTTGGGATGTTTAGGGGAATAAGCCAATGCCCGCCTTGCTTTTCCAGCCACCTGCTCGACCTGGATGATGAGCCGGACCACACCCGCCACGACGTCCGACAGGGAGAGGTCTCTCCAGGTGTTGGAGGCCAGCGCATCGTCCCACCTGGAGCGGGCGTCAGACCAGACGCGTTCCCCGAGGTAGTGCATCAACTCGTCTTTGCCTGAGAAGCGGGCGTAGAAAGACCCGATGGACGAGCCGGCCCGTGCAACGATTTGTGCCACGGTGGTGGCTTCAACACCCTGCTCCGCTATAAGCTCAAGGGCGGCTCCGGCGATGCGTTCGAGCGTGCGTTGGCTTCGAGCCTGCTTAGGGGCTTGGACAAACTCGCTCTCGGGGGATTCAGCCACAGTTCATCGATCATCTGGAGAACTAGAGCGCTTGTTCTATTTCGCACGAAAGTCCAATGCGGTCAAGGGTTTCGCCGCAGCCCGCTTGCCACGTGGACGAGGCTGAGTCGTGATCTCGCGGGACTCGACATGATTGCAGAGGAGTAGTGGATGGAGCTATTCCGGAAAGATTCTCGGCGGGCCCGCCCGGATGACGGCAGCCCAGAGCTGACCCGACGCGAGGCGTGGCACGCCGTGGCGGCGGCGCTGGAGGGCAAATGCGTCGAGGGGGCGCGTCCGCGGAAAGACGAAGCCGTCTTTCAGCATCTTGGCTGGACCATTGTGCTCGACACCTATACGGTCAGCAACGGGCAGACGTCGGTCACATTCACGCGCATTCGCGCTCCGTTCACCGGTTCCGACGACTTCAAGCTCACGGTGGCTCGACGCACCTGGCTCTCGAGATTCGACATCGTGCTGCGGGCGCGATCCATTAAGGTGGGCAATCGGATGTTCGACGAGAAATACGTCACCCGCACGAACAACGAGGGGCGGGCTCGGTCGTTTCTCAACAGCTCTGAGGTGCGGGCCCTGATCATGGTGCAGCCTTCTCTACGCCTCGAGATCCGGCGGCCGTCATGGTCTCGGCGACGCAAGCTCAGCGAGGATGCCCGCGATGTGATCGTACGCACCACCGGTGTGGTGACGGACCCCGAGAGGCTCGAGAACTATGTAATGCTCGTCGCCCACACCCTCGACCAGCTCCTGCGAATCGGATCGGCCTCGGCGGCACCCGTGAAGCGCGGATGATTGGGGCGAGCGCAAGCCGTTGGGGTATACGCGGACAAGTCCACTGCCCGGGAGTTGATCATGGAGGACCTGAGATATCCAATCGGGGGCCCGGAGTTCAGAGACGGGCTCACGAGTGAGGACAGATCCGAGCTCATCGACCGGATCGCGCTGGCGCCGAGCGGTATGCGGGCCGCCGTGGCCGGACTGACCGACGAACAACTGGATACACCCTACCGGGAAGGCGGTTGGACGGTTCGTCAGGTCGTCCACCATGTGGCCGACAGTCATATCAACGCGTATGTGCGCTTCAAGTGGGCGGCCACCGAGGA
>JBGMRK010000223.1:0-1817 GCA_048061375.1 Longimicrobiales bacterium
CGGCAAGCTGATCGTAGAGGCGTAGAGTGGCCCGGTCGGGCGCGCGCAGCGCTCTGGTCCTTTCTGGCCTGGGAATCGTATTCCTGGGTGCCGTGGCGCTCGCAGGATGGGCGCACCCGAACGCACCGACCGGCGAGAGCCTTTCCTACTTGCCCGCGATATCGCTGCCGACGGTGATCGTCGCGGCCGCGGTCGACGGCATCAATCCGTGTGCCTTCACCGTACTTCTGCTTCTGGTGACGGCGCTTCTCGCGACGGTTCAATCCGATTCCACCAACCTCAGCGAGGTGCGGGCCCGGATCCTGGCTCGAGGTGGCGTCTTCGTCGCGGCCATTTTCTTGACGTACCTCGCCCTGGGCGTCGGTGTGATGGGAACGATGGGCCTGTTCACTCGCCAGCACTGGCCAGCTCGCATCGGGGCGCTCGTGGCGGTTCTGTTCGGGCTGTGGATGATGAAGGACTATTTCCTGCCCGACGCCGGGTGGCGACTTCGCGCCCCTTCGCGCGTTGGAGAAATAGCCCGCGCCGCTGCCAGGAAGGGGACCATGCCCGCGCTCCTTGGGGGCGGAGTCCTCATAGGAATCTGTACGGTACCGTGCAGTGGCGCCGTCTACCTGGCCGTGCTAAGCCTGTTGGCGCTGCAGCCGAGCCGAGCGGTAGGGTTCGGATATCTCCTGCTCTACAATGTGATTTTCGTTCTCCCGCTCCTTCTGCTTCTCGGCATCGCAGCCTCGCGTCCGAGTCTGCGCCGGATGGCGACTTGGAATCTCCGACATGGGAATCTCGTGCGGCTCATACTCGGTGGAAGTGTCGTGGTTGGGGGCCTGCTGATCTTGGCGACGGTCTAGGGCGTCGCCCGAACTCGAAATCAACGGAAAACAAAGAGAATGTATCCGATCCTGTTCAGCATAGGTCACTTCGACGTGGCCACCTATGGCGTGGTCGTTGCGCTTGCGTTCCTTGCCGCCGGCACGCTGGCGGCACGCGGCTTTCGCGATCGGGGACTCGACCCGGATTACGCTTGGACGCTCCTATTCTACGGGCTCATTGGGGGGTTCCTCGGAGCCAAGATCTACTTCGCGTTGATCAACGGCCCCGGGGCGCTCCTGAGCCGCTCCGGCTTCGTATGGTATGGTGGGTTCATCGGGGGTGCGGCCGCGGTAGCCTGGGCCATCCGACGAAAGAGACTGCCCCTGGCTTTGACAGCAGACGCCCTGGCTCCAGCGTTGGCATTGGGACACGGCATAGGCCACATCGCGTGCTTCTTTTCGGGCGACAGCTATGGAGTCCCGTCGAACCTTCCCTGGGCCGTGGCCTTCGCTAGGGGCGCCCCCCCGAGCACGGCCGGCAATCTCCGGCGCGCCTTCGGTGTGGACGTGCCCGCGTCGATTCCAGACGATGTGTTGCTCTCCGTTCATCCCACGATGCTTTACTCGGCTGCGGCCCTGCTGGCCATCGCCGGGTTCCTCTGGCTCTATCGGCGACGTAGCGGCCTTCCGGGGAGACTATTTGCGATCTATCTCATACTCGCGAGCGTCGAGCGATTCCTGGTGGAGTTCGTTAGGGCGAAGGACGACCGGTTGCTTTGGGGGGCGACGACGGCTCAGGCCGTCGCCGTGACTCTGATGGTCCTGGGCGTCGTCCTTCTGGTGCGGTACGCTCAGGCTGGCCGGGATCAGCTACGTTCCTCTCCTCGAGAGAGCCCAGCGGGCGGGTGACGCGGTATCACCGGGTGGGCTCCAGCCAGCGTCTGGGGGGGGCAGGTGAAGTATTGCAACTCTCCCAGCTCGCCCTCGAAGACGACGGACGCCGCCTCG
>JBGMRK010000223.1:1917-3074 GCA_048061375.1 Longimicrobiales bacterium
CGTGCAACGAAATCCACGGCGTCGATCACGTAGTTGGCCTCGGCGTCGTCCATGACGTAATGAAACCCGATACGGCACCATCCCGGCTTGATCCCTTCGTACCCCTTGAGGACCCAGTCCCGATAGCGGAGGGACTCCTCTCGGCGGATGTCGAGGAGCGCGTGCCCGTAGGGGGCGGCGCAAGAGCATCCAGCGCGGGATTGGATACCGAAGAGGTCGTTCAGAAGGGTGGTGACGAACTTCGGATGTAGGAAGGCATCCCCCTCGTCGTGGATGTTGAAGGAGACGAGCGCCAGACGAAGCTCGGGGTCCGGATTCCCCAGGATCTCGATCGCGGGGAGCCGGCGCCACCGCTCCATCGCACGTCGCAGGAGCTCCCGCTCTCGAGCCTCGATCCGGTCCACCCCGATCTCGCGCTTGACCATGAATGCGAGGGCCGCCCGCATCGTCTGGAGTACACCCGGAGTACCGGCCTTTTCACGAGCCTCGATGTCCTCCAGGAAGTCGTGGCTCTCCCGGTTCACGTAGGCCACCGTTCCTCCGGCCGCCACGCTGGGAGGGAGATCCGCGTGGTAGACTCGCTCGTTGAAGACGAGGATGCCGGAGGAACCCGGACCTCCGAGAAACTTGTGGGCCGAAATGAAGATGGCGTCGAGGGACGGGTCGCCTCCGTCGGCACCCGGTTCCGGGTTCATATCGATTTCCACGTACGGAGCGCTCGCGGCATAGTCGAAGCAAGCCAGGGCTCCGTGGCGGTGGAGAAGGCGGGCCACCTGGTGTACGGGCGTAATCCTGCCGGTGACGTTGGACGCGGCGGAGAACGAGCCGATCAGGAGCCGGTCACTGTCGGCGTGCCGCCCCAATAGCTCGGCCAGGTGGTCGAGGTCCACCCCTCCGTCATCCGAGAGCCGGACCTCGCAGACGGTGGCCAAACCCTCCCGCCAAGTCACCTCGTTGGAGTGATGTTCATAGGGGCCCACGAAGACGACGGGCTGTCTGGCCCGCAGGAAGTCGTGGAGGGCCTCGGCCCTCCCGTTTCCCACGAACTCCTCGCACATGGAGAACACGAGCCTCCGGGTTGCGGGTGGGAGGGCCACTCCCAGGATCTGCTGGAACTTCCAGATCGCGCCGGTCGAGCCCGTGCCGCAAGCGATGAT
>JBGMRK010000224.1:0-3049 GCA_048061375.1 Longimicrobiales bacterium
TGGCTGGAGTGATTCTGTTGGCCGCGTGGCCGATCTACGGACCGGGCAATCAGACTCCCCCCCCCTCTTCCGCCGGGGGTTCGGGGGCTTTGGGTGTCTCGGGAGTGGACCTCACCAGCATGACGCCGCGCGAGGCCGCGGACCGGCTCTACGACCGGATCATGACGTCCCTCGCGGCCGGAAAGCAGGACGAAGTCCTGAGCTTCTTACCGATGTCGATCGCCGCATACGAGCGTGCCGGGCCGTTGGACCCCGACGGCGCCAACCACCTGGCGACCCTGCTTCTCGAGGCCCAAAGGCCTGAAGAGGCGCTGGCGGTTTCGGTCCAGGCGCTGGAGGACGCCCCTGACCATCTCCTGGCGCTGTCCTCCGCGGCGGCGGCGGCCGCCCTGCTCGGTGACGACGACGCGGCTCGGCGTTACTCTCAGCACCTTCTGGACGTGTGGGAGACGGAGATGGCCGAGAACCGACCTGAGTACCTGGCCCACCAAAGGCTCATGCCGATAATCCGGAGTGCCGCGGAGGAATTCCTCAGCGGGGGCTAGCGCCCCCGGATGAGGGACTCCAGTCGCAGCGCCGTAGGTCATGCGCATCTTCCTCACGGGAGGCTCCGGTCTCATCGGGTCGCACGTAGCCGGCAGGCTGATCCGAAACGGTCATGAGGTGGTCGCGCTTCAACGGCCGAACTCGGACTCGAGCTTCCTGGAGGCGCTGGGGTGCGAACTCCATTCGGGCGACGTGCGCGACGGCATCGAGTACCATATTCCGCGCATGCGCGGCTGCGATGCCGTGGTCCACTGTGCGGCGCTCATCTACGCGAGCATGTCCTGGCCGGAGGTGCGGGCGGTCAACGTCGACGGCACGCGCAACGTGCTTCAAGCGGCGGCCGAGGCCGGCGTTTCTGCAGCGGTCCACGTGTCTTCGATTGCGGTATATGGCGATCCGGGTGACCACATCGACGAGGCCGCTCCCATGGATCGTCCTCTGCGGCCGGCGGATCTTTACGCTCGCTCCAAGCGCGAGGCGGAGGCTGTCGCCATGCGCTTTCACGGCCGCGGTATGGCGCTCACCATCCTCCGTCCCTCTGCGGTCTATGGGGAACGTGACCGCCTGTTCGCTCCCAAGCTGGCACGCATGGTCCAACTTCCGCTGACCGTGGTGATGGGCCCGGGGACGAATACGCTTCCTGTCGTGTATGCCGGCAATATCGCAGCCGGTGTGGAGTCGGCGCTCTCGGGTCTGGGAGCGGGCCGCGCGTTCAACATGGCAACCGATCACCCGATCACACAGTTGGAGCTCATGGAGTGGTTGGCGGTCGGCCTGGGCCGCACGCCGCGTTTCATGCACCTGCCCGCCGGGCTCATCCGAAGGGGGGCGAAGTTGGGTGAGACGTTGGGACTCAAGATCCCGGGCGCCCGCGATCTCTCGCTGGCGCGGGTGGCGGCCTTGGCGTTGGACGACAACCCCTACGACTCGTCGTTGGCACGCGAGGTGTTGAGCTGGGATCCTCCCCATACTCATCAAGACGCCCTCCGGCGCACGGGAGAGTGGCTCCGGAAACAGGACAGGAGATAGAAACTTGGCCGACTCGAAAGTCAATCCGCCGCCCACACCATTCCGTGTCACCGAAGATGAACGGTTCCTGCAATCCGCGGTGGAGCGACTGGAGGAGAGGGGTGTCTTCGAGGTCGGCAGGGATTCTTGGCGTGTTTTCCGTATCATGGGAGAGTTCGTCGAGGGCTTCGACGAGCTACAGAACCTCGGACCCGCCGTGTCGTTCTTCGGCTCGGCACGGGTGACCGAGGCCGATCCCATGTATAGGGAGTGCGTCGAAACGGCTCGCCGTGTGGGCGAGGCAGGCTTCGCCATAATCACCGGAGGAGGCCCTGGTATCATGGAGGCCGCCAACCGGGGCGCCAGGGAGGCGGGCGTGGCTTCCGTGGGGTGCAATATCGAGCTGCCGTTCGAGCAGGGCACCAACCCCTACGTCGATATCTCCATCGACTTCCGGTACTTCTTCGTACGCAAGACGATGTTCGTGAAGTACGCCGAAGCGTTCGTGATCTTCCCCGGCGGATTCGGAACGATGGACGAGCTGTTCGAGTCCCTCACGCTGATTCAGACGGGCAAGGTGGGGCACTTCCCCGTGGTCCTGTTCGGCAAGGACTATTGGAGCGGCCTCACGGACTGGATGCGCGACACCCTGGTCGCCGAGGGTAAGGTCGCGGAACGGGACCTCGATCTCATCTTCGTCACGGACTCGCCTGATGAAGCCGTGGAGCATGTGGCCGAGCGCTACCAGAAACAGTTGGCCGCCCTTGCAGCGAAGGAATCCGGCGACGCGTGATGGAATCCCCCACCTTCGGGTTTCGCCGTGCCCGCCTTGATGGCTGAGCCGGACGAATTCGGAGCTCATGTCTCGCTGTCGGAGGCGCCCGCTTCGGCCGCCGAGCTCGAGTCGGTGTGCTTTCAGATCTTTACCAAGCAGCCGAGTCGCTGGGCGGAACCGACGTTCGACCAAGAGAAGCTCTCGGCGTTCCGTCACGCGTGTCAGCACCACCGTATCCGCTTCGCGAATGCGCACGACTCCTACCTGATCAACTTGGCGAGTCCGAACCCGGTGCTTTGGGAGCGTTCGCTCGCATGCTTCATCGGAGAGTTGAGGCGTTCGACCCAGATGGGGCTGAGCGCCGTCGTCACGCATCCTGGAAATGCGACGGATAACGATATCGAGAGCGGGCTTGTGAGGAACGCCGATGCGGTCGGTCAGGCTCTCGATGAGGTGGCGGGGGACGTCCGGGTTTTTCTCGAGATCACGGCGGGAAGCGGTACCTCAGTCGGCGCCAGCTTCGAGAACCTGCGCGCGATCATCGAGGGGATTCCTTCCGAAGTGCGTGACCGAGTCGGTGTGTGCTTCGATACGTGCCATGCGCTGGCGGCCGGGTATGATCTCGTGGATGACTACGACGGGGTTTGGAGCGCCTTCGATGATGTACTGGGTTTGGACCGGCTCGGGATGTTCCACCTGAACGACTCGAAGCATCCCCTC
>JBGMRK010000225.1:0-3046 GCA_048061375.1 Longimicrobiales bacterium
GGTCGGCCCGAGCCCGTCGCTTAGATCCCGAAGAAGATCCCGATCAAGAAGTTGAGCAGGCCAAGCGCCAGCGTTCCCTTGAGGGCGGCACCCAAACCCTTCACCTCGAACCCGTCCACAAATGCCGCTGCCAACATCAACATGAGCGCGTTCACCACGAAGACGAACAGGCCAAGCGTAATGAACGTGATGGGGAACGTCAGCGTGAGTAGGATCGGACGCACGATCGCATTGGCTAATCCCAACATGCCGGCGCCGAACAAGGCGGCGGCGCCATCCTTGACCTCTATGCCAGACACCACGCGGCCCACGATGAACAGGAGGGCCGCCGACAGCAGAAGATGTACCGCAAATTGGATTATCACGATCCCGTCCTCGCGAAAGCCGACTTTAGTAGGGGCGGCATTTTCTGCGAACCCCACGCCTTACCTCTAGTATGACGCGATCAACACGTTGAGGGTTTCGCTCCGACTTCGGGCGGGAACGGGCGAAACTCGCACGACTCGCTTGCCCACCGGATGAATCAGCCGGAAGTTGGGTGGCGTTCCCCCACCAGGGGCACCTAATCCACTCGTTGGCAAAGGCACCGTGATGCACTCCAGAGCCCGCTGGCAATCGACCCGACTCGGCCTACTCGCCGCCGCCCTTTGGGTGTTGTTCCCCTCCCCTCCGCTTGCTGCCCAGGCCGGGCAGAACCCGGGACCATGGCCTGTTCAGATGGGCCGCCCAGGCGACGCCCTCGGACCCGGTGAGCGCGGCACATCGAACATCCAGATGCTCTCGCACGTGCCGCTGGGCGGTTTCCTACACGTGGCGGACGTCGAGATCGAACAAGAGGAGTCGAGGCCCTTCGTCTACGTCTCCAGGCGCTTCGACCCGACCGGGTTCGACGTCATCAGCGTTGCGGACCCGGACAATGCCGAGGTCATCTACCGCTGGCGTATCGAGAACTCCGCGCTCCACCAGGGCTCCGGGGCGCTGGACGGCCGCTACTTCAAGCACAAGGGCCGCTACTATTACGTCCAGTCGACCCAGTTTGGGCAGGGCGGGCCCGACGCGGACCTGGGCGCCATCGTATTCGACGTAACGGGTCTGCCGGATGCGTCCACGGTACGGGAAGTCGGCCGCATCCGCGAGCCGGGTGTGCCCGGCGGGTTCCACAATATCTACATGTACAAACACTCGGATGGACGGCCCCTGTTGTTCACCACTACGCGCTCGGAATTCGCATACGTATATGACATGGGCCGCTTCGTCGAAGGTGACCAGGACGGGGCACTCGTGGCTCGTATCGCGAACCCGGAAACGGCCTACTGGGCGCTCTCCGGCGGGACCGGTTCTTGGCACGACTTCTACGTGGGCTATGACCTGGCGACCGGTCAGGACCGCTTCTGGGGTGGTGGCCGCGGAGGATACTTCGTGTTCGACATCAGCGACCTGCAGAGCCCTGAGCTGCTCGTATCGATCACGGGCGTCGCGGGCGTGAACAACGGGCACACGTTCACTCCCTCGCCCGACGGCCGCTTCGCGGTGGGTGAGACGGAGTACCAGTACGCCCCGCTCAGGATCTACGATGTGGGCTCGGCGATGGACGCCGGAGGCGCGACGATCCGACGGCCCATCTCCGCTTGGACTGCCAACTGGCAGAACCTGTCGCACAATCACGAGGTGCGCTGGCCGTTCGTATTCGTGGCCGCGTACGAGGACGGCTTTCAGGTGTTCAACATGTTCGACCCGTTCAGGCCGATCACCTGGGGGTTTTACGACACCTACGGCGGGCCGCACGAGTCACGCGGCGAGAACAACGTGAACACCGGTGGCTGGGGGGTGGACGTGCGCAACAGCGACGGACTCATCGTATTGAGTGACATGGTGACCGGTCTGTGGGTGTTCCGCATGGAGGGCTTCGAGGGTTGGAACGGCCTGGATTGGGGCATGCCCAACATATCCAGCGTCCAGGATTGGGAGCGAGGGCCGGCGGTCCAGGCGGTGAGCCGGTAGGGCGGAGGCGTCCGGCCGCCAACCGCCGAAGAGGGCCACCCGGGCGCACGCGTTTCAGCACACATGTGCAAGCCGAGTTCCCACCGACGTCTCCAGAAGTAACCGTTGGATCGTTCAACGCCGTCGCTCCTCGCGGCGGCATGTCTGGAGACGTGATCATGAAGATGCTGAGACTGTCGGTGGTGACCATCCTCTCGCTGTTGGTTCTTTCACTCGTGTACTCATCGGCGGGGGTCGTGACCCGCGCATCAGCTGCCACCACCGCGTATGGGGGGTTAGCCCAAACCGTGCGGGCCACCACCGGCAGAATCACCGGTAAAATCACCGACGAGGCTAGCAAGCAGCCCCTCGAGGGCGTCCAGGTGAGCCTTGTAGGCGAGACCGTCGGCTCGCTGACCAACGCCGCCGGTCGGTATTTGCTGATCGACGTGCCAGTCGGTGAGCGGGAGATTCGTGTGGTGCTCCCCGGCTTCGCCCAGCAGAGCCGGACGGTGACGGTCACGGCGGGCCAAACCGCACTTAAAGATTTCACCCTCAAGGCCTCGGCCGTGCCGTTGGCCAGTCTGGTCGTGAGCTCGATCGCGGGCAACGTACGTCTGGAGGTGGAACGAAGTGTCTACGGCGCGGCGAAATCCGCCCAACAGGTCCGCGTCCGGGCGGGGAGCCGAGGCTCGCCGTCGAACGCGCCCGTCGTGTACCTCGACGGTGTGCGAATGGACGACGACCTGACCCGCAGGGGCGTACCGTCGAGGCTCAACGAGCTGAAGCCGCACGACATCCAGTCGATCGAAGTTCGCGAGGGCCGGGCGGCGGCGGAGCTCTACGGAGGCGCTGCGGCCAACGGCGTGCTCGTGATCACGACGAAGCCCGAATCAGACCGAGTGGATTCCTTCGATCGAGAGGGCTACGCCTCGGTGGAGTACAACCGGTTCCTCACGGCGGCGGCGAACCCGCGCTCGACGTTCGCCATCGACGTGGACCGGGCGTCTTACTCGAACATCCGGCGCTTCCTCCGGAACGGACAGAGACCGCCGCCCGACGCCGT
>JBGMRK010000226.1:0-3034 GCA_048061375.1 Longimicrobiales bacterium
GGCGGATCGCGTGGATCGCCGGCGAGGTCGTCCTCGCCCTCCCAGTCGTACATCTCCCCCCGCCGGGGCTGTTTCAGGTAGTAGAGCTCGGAGACATCCGCGCCGGCGGGGACGCGCACCCGATACGTCCAGACCGCTACATCGCCCGGAGCCACCGCCGTGGATCCCATCGCCGACCCACCGGCATCCACGATTTCCACGGACCAGCCACCCGCCGGCGCGTCCACACGGGGCATCTGAGCGTTCACGGCGAAACGGCCACCGTTCCACACGCGCACAACCAGACTGACTTCGTCGCCCTCGGCAACGAGATCGTCGTCGACGCGCACGTCATACACGAGCGAGCTGACAAGCCTCAGGGCGTATCCCGCTCGCTCGAGACGGGCGGAGAGCTCGCGCGAGATCGAGGTGCCGCCTTCGGGGTCCGCCGCGTCCACACGCACCATGGCGGCCTGAAGTTCCAACACCGCACTCGCCAGAGGCGGCGCGGCGCGGTCCGGACGTAGCAGGTTGAGCAGCCCCTCCGCCTGCCGGATATATCGGCGGTAGGAGGCGAAACGCTCCCCCACCACATCGGCCGCCGGCCCGGGCAGATCTCCCGCGAGCCCTACCAGCGTCGTATCCACGCCCGCAAAGATCCCGTCCCCGCCTGGATCGGCCACGCGGGTCTGAATCAGCTCGAGACCGGACGACCGACGCCCCAGGGGCTGGGGGGCACCCATGTCTTGCGATCTGTGTTGGCTGCGGCTCTCCATGGCGAGCTGGAAGAAAGACCTCCCCAGCAGTGGATCGTAGGCGCCCGTCTCGATCTGAACCGGGCCCGCCTCCCCAACGAAGCGCACCGAGCGATAGAGCTTGTCCGCCTGCCAGGGCTCGCCCACGTCAGGGTAGCGGCCCGTGTCCCCGGCTGCGTCGAACGCCTCGATCGAGACCAGGCCCGCCACCTGATGCTGTCCGTGACCATCCCGCGGCGTGCCACTCCACACGGTCACGACGACCTGTGGCCTGTACTTTCGAATGATGCGCACCACATCCTCGACCAACTCGTCGCGCGGCCAGTGGCGGAAAGCCTCGTCGGCACTCTTGGAGTAGCCGTAGTCGAACGCCCTCCCGAAGAATTGCGCGCCGCCATCCAGCGCGCGTGCCGCCTCGAGCTCGCCCGTCCTGATGATGCCCAGCCCTTCGCCCAACTCGGGACCGATCAGGTTCTGGCCGCCGTCCCCGCGGGAAAGCGAGAGATACGCCGTCTCGACCCCCATGCCCCGAGCGAGCGCGGCGAGCAGGTTGGTGTCTTCATCATCCGGATGGGCCCCGATCATCAGGACTCGCTTGACCCCGTCCAATTGCCGCATGACGAGGCCCGCCTCGAGCACGCCCCTTCGGTCTTGAAGACGCTGGCCTCGCGCCACGTCGAACGAGCCGGCCACGGCCAGAAAGCTCACGAGAACCAGTCTGAAGAACCCAGTAGCTGACAGCATGGGCGCGATGCTACCTCTCCTGATTATCCACGGAAGGTCGACCCGGGCGAGATGGCCCGGCGCCACAGAGTCCACTAGATACTCGATTTGGGGCAGGGATGTGCCAAAGCGGACGGTGCAAGCGGGCGGCCCATCCATCCGGCGAGGATTCCAGCGGCGGAGCACGACCACGCGGAATGACACCGCCGAGCAGGCACCCGCAGCCGATTACCGATCAACCAGAGAAGAACTTCGACTGAATCATGATGATGAGCACACCGCCCGTGATGACCGGCAGAACGTAACGCACCACCCCGTACCAGATCGGCAGCATCTTCTGAACGAACGGCGACGCGCCGTCCGCCAACTCGGACACCGGATCGTCCATGATCCACCCCACGGCGATCACGGTGAGGAACGCACCGAGGCCCAGGAAGAGCTCACCGGCGATGCTGTTCATCTGACCCAAGATCCTGAGCGACATGGCGGGAGCGATACCCACGATGGCGATACCCCCACCTATGAGCAGCGACGCCTTCGCTCTCGGTATCTTCCACTCGTCGATCACCGACGATACCACGACTTCGAGCAGCGAGATCGTCGACGTCAACGCGGCCACGGACAAGCCGAGGAAGAACAGTATCCCGATGACCCGGCCCCACGCGCCCATGGCCGCGAAGGCGCCCGGAAGCGCGATGAACAACACCCCTTCGGCGTCCGATGCCGAAAGCCCGATGACCTGGTCGCTGAAACCCAGCGCGAAGACCACGGGGAAGACCACGAGACCTGCCACGAACGCAACCGCGAAGTCGCTAAACGCGATGATCACGCCTTCCTTGCCGAGGTTGTGCCCACGGCCCATGTACGATGCGAACGTGAGGATGGCGCCCATGCCCAGGCTCAGCGAGAAGTAGGTTTGGCCGGCGGCGAGCCCGATCGTCCTGGCATCCAGCAGCTGGCTGAAGTCGGGCGACAGGTAGAATTCGTACCCCGCGCCGGCGCCCGGAAGAGTGGCCGCCCATATGGCCAACCCCACGAGTATGGCAAACAACAAGGGCATGAGAATGACCGCTGCCTTCTCAATCCCCTTCTGAACACCCGCCATGACGATGACCACCGTGACGGCTACGAAAGCCACGTGATACATCGCTGCCGGAACGCCGGTGGCGATGTTCCCGAAGTGTTGTCCGGGATCCGCGGGCAGGCCAGACACGACGGCCTCCAGCCCATACCGTACCGCCCAACCCGCGATGACCGCATAGAAGGAGAAGATCACGAACCCCGCGATCACAAACAGGTAGCCGACCGGTACCCAGGCGGGCCCGATGGCTCCGCGCAGAGCCCCGATCGGGCTCAGCTTCATGCGCCGGCCGATCGCCAACTCGGCCATGAGCAGTGGGATGCCCACCAACAACGTGAGCCCGATGTAGAGCAGCACGAACGCCCCGCCACCGCTCGAAGCTGTGGTGGCGGAGAACCTCCACATATTCCCGAGGCCGACGGCGCTCCCAACTGCCGCGATTATGAACCCGAACTCGGACCCCCAGGTCCCTCGGTCGGTCGCGCCTCGAGGCTCA
>JBGMRK010000227.1:0-3026 GCA_048061375.1 Longimicrobiales bacterium
GGCGAGGATCGCATCGCGTTCATCAACACCGCTTCGCGTCGGGTGGTGGGCTCCCTCAGCGAGGGCATCGGAGATTCACCCTTTTCCGTCGTACTGTCGACCAACGGGCGCCTGGCCTTCGTGAACAACACCGCGAGCCACGACATCTCGGTAATCGCGCTCCCCGAGAAGCGTGTGATCGCGCGTATCCCGATCGGGGAACAACCCATCGTCATGGCGGCACACCCCTCCGGCGAGACACTGTTCGTATCGTCCGAAGGCAGCCATGAGCTCTCCATCATCCGGATTCCGGATCGCTGGTTACCGCAGCCCCAGCCCTCGTCCGATAGATGATCACCGGGGAAGGCGGATCTTGATCACGTTCGGTGGCGGCCACAAGTACCGTTTCCTCGACCGGCTACGAGCCAGGGACGACGTGACCCTGCTCGACCTGGTTCCGTACCTGCGGTAAGCCCCGGCCTACTCGAAGTCCACGAGCACCCCGTCACATACCAAGCGGTAACCCAACTCCCGGTAGATTTTGTTTGGGGTCGGGCTCGCAAGGTCGGTGTAGAGGCAGCAGAAGTCTTTGCCGCCCTCCAGGAGACGCCGGCTGAGCGTGCCTACCAGCGCCGACGCGTAACCTCTGCCTCGGGACTCCGGGGGCGTATAGACCAAGCTGATACGTATCCCGTTGGGCGTCGGGCCGGACAGGCCGATCACTGAGACGGGGTGTCGGTCGTCCCACACGAAGATCGAGCCCTCCTCGACGCGCTGTTCGGCCACGGCACGCGGATTGGCGTGGGGTGGGGGCGCCCCCATCTGGAAGTCTTCGATCCAGGTAGCCAAGACTTCGACGTCGTCCGACCTGCCGCTACGGAGGTGTCCGGGTGCCTCAGGAACCGCCAAGTCCGCCGGGTCTAGTCGGTAGATTCCCTGCTCCATGATCACCTGGTGGCCACGGCCGGTCGCGGCGCTCCATCGAGCCGAGAATGTCAGGGTGGCCCCCCGGGGTCCCAAGACACCGGCTGGGTCCGAGTCGGTCTGGGCGAACTCGCGGGCGAGCACTTCGAGCGCCTTGGCCGGTCCGCGCGTGACTACCACACGGTGTGGCGGCGTCCTGACCGCGCAAGCGACGGTCTGCCCCGCGACCGCCACGGTGGCCAGTACGGGAACGGGCTCCCCAACCTCCACTTCCTCCGGAAGGGCTCCGAGAAGGCCGAGCATGAGCCCATTCTCCGCTTCGGCTTCGAGCAAGAAGGACTCCGCCGCCTCGCTGAACGATACGCGCGTGGGGTGGCGTGTGAGTTTCACGGTGTCTCGCGTTGGTTTCGGACCTCAACCCTTCAGGCGTTTCGTGGTTCTGCCGTTGGGAAGCGCACCCTGAAGAGCTACGATGTGCGGGGACACACTATGGTGTGCGACCGAGACGAACCAGGCGCCTATCGACGCCATCGCGGTCCTCCCCTCAACGGGGCGGCGTTGCCCAGGATCGACGCGGACCTTCCATTGGACCGTGTTGGCCTTCTTGGCGACGTGACGCGTAGCCTTACTCCCGGGGATCGACCTAGGACGCTGATGCTCACACGCGCTTTGGGACTCCGTCGGTCCGAGACGCTCGAGGCGGCCTTCCGCCGGGTGCTGTTCGAGCAGTTCGATTTCGTCGCCCTCTCGCTGGACAGCGAGCCGAAGGCGATAGGCCGGGCGGTCCACGTTGCGCGGCGCACGCTCAAGAAAATCCGGGCTCTGTTGCGCCTGGTCGCTTCCGGGGAGGGTGGACGGGTCATGGCGGCACCGCTCATAAACCTGCGGGATGCTGGGCGGTCGCTGGCGGCGGTGCGCCACGCCGACGTGATCGTCACCGTTGTGAGGGCCGCCATTGCTGATCTGCCCACGTCCCACGACCCGGGCCCGCTCGCTAACCTGGAGCGGTGCCTAGTGGCCGAGCGCGAGTCGGTGCTTGGCGCACAAGCTGCGGCGGCACTGTCGATCGCGTCCCGGCAGACCGGTGCGGCACGCCGCGTCTTTGAAGGGTGGAAGCCGTCCGCTACCGCCTTCGACCTGATTCGTGCCGGGATCCGCGACTGGCACGGTCGCGGGCGGAATGCCAAGAAAGCCGCGTGCGGCGGCGCGAACACCGAGGCGTTTCACACGTGGCGGAAGAGGGCCAAGGACGTCCGGTACCAGCTCCAGTTTCTCTCGCCTCTTGCCCCTGAAATGGTGGCGGCCGCCGAGGACCTACATCGGCTCACCAACCTACTCGGTGACGCCAACGATCTCGATCACTTGGAAGCGGCCGCCCAGTTGCACGACCCGGCTGCATTCATGGAGGAGGACAGCGCATTCCAGTTTCTGGCCGACCGACGTGGATCACTTTGGACCGCTGCCTGCTCCCTCGCACCTGATTTTTTTGCGGAGGACTCCAAGGACTATGGATCGAGGCTCGAGAGCTATTGGGATGTTTGGGTCACCGAAGGGCCGCAGTCGACGGACCTAGGTCAGGGATAGAGCCTGGTGGCTTCCCAACCCGACTCCGTCCGGCAAAAGACGAGGCGGTCGTGCAGCCGGTTCAAACGGCCCTGCCAGAACTCGATGCGCTCCGGTTTCATCCGGTACCCCCCCCAGAACGGCGGTAGAGGCACCTCAGAGTCTTGAAACTGCGCGTCATAGCGCTCGAAGCGCGCACGTAGATGGTCCGCGGTGTCCAGGATCTCGCTCTGCTTCGAGGCCCAGGCACCGAGTTGGCTTCCGCGGGCACGTGTCCGGAAGTAGGCGTCCGCTTCTGCTAGCGAAAGGCGCCCGACCGTGCCCTCGATTCGAACCTGTCTCTCGAGGACAGGCCAATACGCTAGCAGCGCGGCCTTCGGATTCTCGTCCAGTTCCTTGGCTTTTCTACTGCCAAAGTTCGTGTAGAACTCGAAGCCGCGATCGCTGACTCCCTTGAGGAGCACCATGCGGGACGAAGGAGTGCCATCCGGTGTCGCCGTAGCCAGCGATACTGCTTCGGGCAGGAGGATTCCAGACTCTCGGGCCGCGTCGAACCACTC
>JBGMRK010000228.1:0-3009 GCA_048061375.1 Longimicrobiales bacterium
CTAGTTTCCGGCCCAGTGCGCTGCCATGACTTTGCTTCCTATCCCTCCATATTTCGATCCAGCCAGCGTCGGGCGGGTCTGGCCCGTGGATTATGTGACCCGTGAGGCCCAGGCTAGAGTCTGGGCGGGCACGCACAACCTAGGGCCAGCATCGGCCGATAATCTTCGTATCTGTCTAATGCTGATCGATTGCCAGAACACGTTCTGCACACCGGACTATGAGCTCTTCGTCGCCGGAAGATCAGGGACCGGGGCTGTGGACGACACCGTGCGCCTTTGCGAGTTCGTCTACCGGCACCTGCATCGCATCACCTGGATCGTGGCTACGTTGGATACCCACACCGCGGTGCAGATCTTCCATCCGGTGTTCTGGATCGACCAGGCGGGCGAGCATCCTACCGGCGCTGCCACCGTCATCACCGTACGCGACATCGAGGATGGCGTGTGGACCGTGAATCCTGCCGTGGCCGGGCCGGTGGCCGGTGGCGACGCCGAGTTCCTTCGCCAGCATGCGCTCCATTATGCCCGGATGCTTGAAAAGGGTCGGTACCCGCTCATGATCTGGCCCTATCACGCGATGCTCGGGAGTGTTGGGCACGCGCTTGTCTCGGCGGTGGAGGAGGCCCTCTTCTTCCATGGCGTGGCGCGTGAGACATCTCCCCGTTTCGAGACCAAAGGGGACAACCCGCTCACCGAGAACTACTCGGTGCTCCGACCTGAAGTGATCACCGGACCAAACGGGGCACCGATCGGTGCCGCGAACGAGGCCCTCGTCGACAGGCTGGCCGACTTCGATGCGGTGATCGTGGCGGGTCAGGCCAAGAGTCACTGTGTTGCGTGGACCGCGGCGGACCTGCTCCGGATGTTCAGTGCGCGCGACGCGGCGCTGCCTGAGCGGGTCTACCTGTTGGAGGACTGCACTTCGCCGGTGGTCGTGCCGGGAGTGGTCGACTTCACGGAGCAGGCAGAAGCGATGTTCCGGGAGTTGGCCGCCGGCGGCATGCGAGTCGTTCGGTCGACGGATCCGATGGAGGCTTGGGGGGGGATTCTAGCCGGTCAGGCCTGAGAATGCTCCCGCATTGCGTCCGCCTTTTCCTGGACGTGCGTCGAGGTGAGCTGTAGCATCAGACGCTCCTCGAACCGCCCGCTGTTCCTCGAATGCGCCACGATGCTGCTGGATGAGGGGCTCGGCGGCTGAACTCCCCTAGGATCGAGTCATGTCGACCGTAGTCCTTACCCAGTCCGAGGTCCGCAGGCTCCTGCCCATGGACGTGTGCATCGAGCTCATGGCGGACGCGCTGGCAAGCCTCGGTCGAGGAGACGCGATCAATCCCCTGCGGTCGGGGATTCGTGTGCCGGACATGGGCATTCTCGGCATGATGCCGGGTTATCTCGGGTCCCCTGCCGCACTCGGGCTCAAGGTGGTCGCCGTATTCCCTGGAAACCACGGCACGGAGTTCGATTCGCACCAAGGGTTTGTCGCCCTCTTCGAGACAGAGCACGGCTTGCCCGTCGCGATCATGGATGCCAGCGAGATCACGGCCATCCGCACGGCTGCCGCGAGCGGTGTGGCCACTCGGCTGCTCGCCCGCGAAGACGCTAGCGATCTGGCGATCATAGGCACGGGCGTTCAGGCCCGGACACATCTCGAGGCCATGCTGGAGGTCCGTGCGGTGCGGTGTGTGCGGGTGTTCAGCCGAGACGAAGAACGCCGGAGCGAGTTTGCGGAGCGAGAGTCGGCCCGCCGTGGCGTTCCCGTCGAGGCGGTCGCTTCGGCCCGCGAGGCTGTGGACGGCGCCGACCTAATCTGCACCACCACCTCGTCACGCGACCCCGTACTCATGGGAGATTGGATCGCTCCCGGCGCCCACATCAATGCGGTAGGATCGAGCATTCGCACCACCCGCGAGTTGGACACGGCGGTTATCGTGAGGTCTCGCCTCTTCGTGGACCGGCGTGAGTCGACTTTGAACGAGGCGGGAGATTTCCTCTTCCCCAAGGAGGAGGGCGCGATCGACGACGGACATATTCTGGGCGAGATCGGGGAGCTCCTGTTGGGCGAGGTGACCGGCCGCGTCTCGCGTGACGAGATCACGCTCTTCAAGTCACTCGGCCTCGCTGTCGAAGACCTGGCTGCCGCCCACTATCTGCTGGGACGGGCACGCGCTGAAGGCGTCGGCGCCAGGGTCGAGCTCGGGGGGCGCGTGGATGCGTACGATTGATCCGATCGGTTTGTCGGCGATCCGCGAGGCGCACGGGCGCATCCGAGATATCGTGCTGCGTACGCCTCTGGTTCGGCTGGATATCCCGGAGGCACCTGCGGAGATCTATCTAAAGCTCGAAAACCTCCAGCCGATCGGGTCGTTCAAGCTGCGAGGCGCCGGCAACGCGATGGCCTTGGCCAGCCCCGAGGCCCTTGCCCGCGGCGTGTACACGGCGAGCGCCGGAAACATGGCTCAAGGCGTCGCCTGGAACGCACGGCGAATAGGGGTGCCGTGCCATGCGGTCGTACCGGACCATGCCCCCCAAATCAAGCTCGATGCGATCGCTCGGTTGGGTGGGAAAGCGATTCCCGTACCGTACGAGGATTGGTGGCGGGTAATCCAGGAGCACGAGCATCCCGGCATGGAGGGTCTCTTCATCCATCCGGTGAGCGACCCGGCCGTGATCGCCGGGAACGGGACCATCGGGCTCGAAATCCTCGAAGACCTTCCCGACGTGGACGCGGTGGCTGTGCCCTACGGCGGTGGGGGTCTCTCGTGCGGCATCGCCTCCTCGATCAAGGCGCTCAAGCCGGACACGCTCGTGTTCGCGTGTGAGGTGGAGACAGCGGCACCTTTCGCGGCTTCGCTGCGTGAGGGATGTCCTCAGGAGGTCGACCGCGTCCGAACCTTTGTGGACGGCATCGGAGGCAAGAGCGTCTTACCCGAAATGTGGCCGCTGGCCAGCAGCCTTCTCGACGACTCTCTCGTGATGCCGGTCGAAGCGGTCGTCGACGCGATCCGGACT
>JBGMRK010000229.1:0-3007 GCA_048061375.1 Longimicrobiales bacterium
GGTAGGGACACTACGTTGTGAGTAGTCGTGGAGCGGACGCCCCCGCGAGGCCGCTGGCGTAGCTCAACTGGAAGAGCAGCTGCCTTGTAAGCAGCAGGTTATCGGTTCGAGTCCGATCGCCAGCTTGCGGGAATACGAAGCGCCGCAAGGCTTACCGGCCCTGCGGCGCTTCGTGCAGGTGGTGTCGCGGCGGAAACCGAAGGCCCTAGCCGCAAAAAACGTGCGTTGACCACCAAAGGCCTTGCTCACACTCGGTGAACACGACAGGTTGTGCCGGTCACTTGCTTCCCCCGAAGCACGTTGGTGTCCCGCCGTAACAGGTTTCCACGGGCTCGGAACTGAAGCGATCATGAGTGAACAGGTGAACCCCATCTTGGAGTACGGGTTTCGGATCCCCTTCCACAGGATCCAGCCCGAACACGTGCGGCCCGGTGTGCGCGCGGTGCTCTCCGATGCGGATGAGGCGATCACGGCGCTCATCAACGACTGCACCCCACCCACATACGAGAACACGGTCGAGCGACTCGACTCCATTACCGAGAGAGTAAAGGAGCGGATGACCGTGGTCACGCATCTTCTCTCGGTGGCCGAGTCGCCCGAGATGCGCGCGGCGTACAACGAGGTCCTCCCCGAGATCGCGGATTTTTGGACCCGTCTGCCACTGAACGAAGGCTTGTGGTCCCATCTCAAGGCTTGCGCCGGCAGTGAAGAGGGCGGAGCGCTGCAGGGCATCCGGCGGCGGCATCTCGACACCTTGGTCCGCGAGTTCCGGAGGGCCGGGGCCGATCTTGAAGGAAAGGACCGCGACCGGCTGAAGGAGATCAACGTCGAGATCTCTCAGCTGCAACAGCGTTTTTCCGAAAACGTTCTGGATGCCACGAACGCATTCCGGCTCGTCGTGAAGGATGGCGGCCGCCTCGACGGCGTGCCCGTGGCCGACAAGGACGAGGCGCGCCGGAAGGCCGAGGCCGCGGGCGAGAAAGGCTGGCTCCTGACGCTGGACTACCCGTCGTTCGAGCCGATCCTAAAATACGCAACGGACCGGTCGTTACGCGAGGAGCTGTACCTGGCGTTCGTCATGCGATGCCGGGACGGCGAGTTCGGGAACGTCACAACCATTCAACGCCTGCTCGAGCTTCGCCGGGAGGTCGCCGACTTGCTGGGGTATGAGCACTTTCCCGACTACAGGCTCGAAGAAGCCATGGCCAAGACGGGCGCGGCGGCGATCGAGTTCACGGAACAACTCACCGAACGTACTCAACCGTATTGGGAAAGGGACGTTCGGGCGCTCGAGGACCACGCGGCCACGCTTCAGATCGACCGCCTCGAGCCGTGGGATGTCGCCTTCGTGAGCGAGCACCTTCGGCGTGTTCGATATGACATCGACGACGAGGTGATCCGCCCCTACTTCCCGCTGGACAAGGTCCTCTCCGGTCTCTTCGAAATCGTCCACCGCGTGTTTGGCCTACAGGTGCGGGAGCGCAAGGTGTCCGAGGTTTGGCACGAGGACGTGCGCTACTGCGATCTGCTGGACCAGGACGGAACGCATCTGGGATCCTTCTACGCGGACTGGCATCCGAGACCGGAGAAGCGGCACGGCGCCTGGATGAGCGACATGATCACGGGCCGCGTCGGGCCGGACGGGTCGATGTCACCCCATCTGGGCGTCATCGCCGGCAACCTCACCCCGGCCAAGGGTGATATTCCCTCGCTGCTCACGCACCGCGAGGTCCAGACGATCTTCCATGAGTTCGGCCACCTGCTCCACCACCTCACGACCACGGTCGTCGTGGCACCACGCGCCGGCATCAACGTGGCCTGGGACTTTGTCGAGCTTCCGTCCCAGCTCATGGAGAACTGGACCTGGGAAAGAGATGCTCTGGCCCTGATCTCGGGGCATTATGAGACGGGGGAACCGCTGCCCGACGCGCTTTATGAGCGAATCGTCGAGGCGCGTAGGTTCATGGGTGGCTGGGCGCAGATGCGCCAGCTCTCGTTCGGGTACTCCGACCTGAAGCTCCATCTGGAGTACTCGAGTGAGGAGGACGGTGACGTACTCCCGTACGTAGAGACGTTGCTGGAGCGGTATTCGGTGCGTCCGGGCTTTTCGCACTACCACAATATGGCGTCGTTCACGCATCTCTTCGCGGGGGGATATGCGGCTGCCTATTACTCCTACCTCTGGTCGGAGGTGTTGGAGGCGGACGCCTTCTCTCGTTTCAAGGAGGAGGGGATCTTCAGTCAATCCGTGGGTCGGGAATACGTCGACAAGATTCTCAGCCGCGGAGACTCCGCCGAGCCGGAAGACCTCTTTCGCGATTTTTTGGGCCGGGACCCGGACCCCCGGGCACTGCTCGAGCGCAACCTCGGGGCCCTCGCCGAAGAGGTGGGCGTCTAGTCCGGTGGGGGGCTCCAGAAAAGCCACGTTCTTTAGGGGTTGAAACACTTTTCCTTACTCGTTAGCTTATCAAGCTCATCCGGAACTGGCCGCCTCGTATAGGCGGCCTGCTCAGTTTGGACGGATGAGTGGGGGAGGTTCGAGCGACTCGAAGAGTACCTTGGGTGGGGTACCGAAGCGGTCAAACGGGGCAGACTGTAAATCTGCTGGCTTAGCCTTCGTAGGTTCGAATCCTACCCCCACCACTAGGGCCCTGACGCTAATTGAACAGCGCTTGGGTCTTTTCGTGCGGGAGTAGCTCAGTTGGCTAGAGCATCAGCCTTCCAAGCTGAGGGTCGCGGGTTCGAGTCCCGTCTCCCGCTCTAGATTTGGACTTCGCCTTCGGGTGCGGTCTGGAGACCGGCGCTTGGAGGCGCCTGAGGAGGTCGCTCCGATAGCTCAGGGGTAGAGCGCTTCCTTGGTAAGGAAGAGGTCCCGGGTTCAAATCCCGGTCGGAGCTTCGACGTCCAAGGGGGCGTCGGTACCGAGAACAACACCAGTCGACGAGGGCGGGCATGGCCAAGGAGAAATTCGAGCGAACCAAGCCACACGTGAACGTGGGGACGATCG
>JBGMRK010000230.1:0-2970 GCA_048061375.1 Longimicrobiales bacterium
AACGGAAAGAGCGGGATCTACGACACGCTCAAGGCCATGGCGCTCGTCCACCAGTCGGGGGGTGGTACGGGCTTTTCATTCTCGCGGCTGCGTTCCACGGGTTCCACGGTCCGGTCCACGATGGGAGTGGCGTCGGGGCCTGTCTCGTTCATGACGCTCTACGACTCCAGCACCGAAGTCGTGAAGCAGGGTGGAACGAGGCGGGGTGCGAATATGGGGATCCTCCGAGTGGATCACCCCGACATCCGCGACTTCATCGCCTGCAAGACCGACACGAGCAAGATCACCAACTTCAACATCTCTGTCGCCATCACCGACAGGTTCATGGAGGCGGTCGAGTCGGGTGAATCATACGACCTGATCAATCCTCGCGACGGCCAGGTGGTGGGCCAGGATAGTGCTCGTGAGATCTTCGACCTGATCGTGCATGGCGCGTGGAAGACGGGCGAGCCCGGCGTCTTCTTCATCGACCGGGCCAACGAATACAATCCAGTGCCCAGACTCGGTGCCTACGAGGCCACGAACCCGTGTGGCGAGCAACCGCTTCTGGCCTACGACGTATGCAACCTCGGTAGCGTCAACCTCGGACAGTTCGTGAACGAGGGCTCGTTCGGAACCGACGATTTCGACGCTGCGGTGGACTGGGAGGGACTCCGCCGGGTCGTCCACCTCTCCGTGCACTTTCTCGACAACGTGATCGACGCCAACAGCTATCCGCTGCCCGAGATCACCGACTTGGCTCAGAACATTCGCCGCATCGGCCTCGGGCTCATGGGTTGGGCCGACATGCTCGTCCGCCTCGGGGTGCCCTACAGCAGTGCCGAGGGTGTGGAGTTGGGTCGGAAAGTCATGGCCTTCGTCGACGAGGAAGCCCGTGTCGCCTCCGAGAAGCTCGCGGAGACACGTGGCGTCTTTCCGGCGTGGAAGGAGTCGATCTGGGGGGCCGACGAGACCGCCGCACGCCGGAAGGACGGCGAGCGGGTCCGCCCCATGCGCCCGCTCAGGAACTGTAACCTCACCACAGTCGCGCCGACGGGGACCATCTCGATCTTCGCAGGCTGTAGTGGAGGCATCGAGCCGTTGTTCGCCGTGGCCTTCATGAGGAACCAGGCCGGCGCCCTCATGCCTGACGTCAACGAGGACTTCGTGGCTTTGGCCCGGCAGGAGGGCTGGTACTCCGAGGAGCTGATGGAGAAGATCGCCGAACAAGGCCACGTCCACTTCGACGAGGTGCCCGAGGAGGTCCAGCGCGTGTTCGTGACGGCGCACGATATCACGCCCGAGTGGCACGTGCGCATGCAGGCCGCGTTCCAGGAGCACACGGACTCCGCGATCTCGAAGACCACGAATTTTCCGAACGAGGCCACCGAGGAGGAGGTCCGGAAGATCTACGAGCTCGCCTTCCGGCTGAACTGTAAGGGCGTCACGGTCTACCGCGATGGCTCACGGCCCCTGCAAGTACTGTCCACGGGCAAGACCGAGGGCACCGAAGCCCGGGCCGCCGAGGTGGCGGCGGAGCGGATGGCGCTCGAGCAGCAACTGGCCGATGCACGGGCCGAGTTGCACCAAGTGCGCGTCGAGTTGGAGCAGGTGGCACGGAGCGCCGAGGACCAGGACCTCACCGCGGCGGCCTCCCGGCACAAGCGGCAGCGCCCAGCCATGCTCAAGGGGCGCACCAGCAAGATGAACTCCCCTCTGGGCGATCTCTACCTGACCATCAATGAAGATGAGTCCGGGCGGCCGTTCGAGGTGTTCTGCACACTCGGCAAGGCCGGGGGAGCTGCCATGGCCGACGCCGAGGCCATCGGACGCCTGATCTCGCTGGCACTGCGCTCGGGTATTCCGATCACCGCCGTGCGGGACCAGTTACGCGGCATCTCCTGCGACCGCGCGGTGGGTGTTGGGCCCCACAAGGTGCTGTCCGCTCCAGACGCCATCGGCCAGGCGATCGAGCGCTATCTGCTCGAGAAGGAAGGTGTCCAGGAGGCGCTACCCCTGGGTGTGACGTCGGTCTCGTCAGTCGGAGCCCAGGCCCAGCTTGCCGCGATGAACGCGATGAACGCGATGAACAAGACCTTTTTCGGAAGCTGCCCGGAGTGTAACGCCGGACAGCTCGCTTTCATCGAGGGCTGCGTCAAATGTCATATATGCGGCTACTCCGAGTGCGGCTAGCTAGAACGCCGAGAATCGCGCAGCTCGGCGTTGCCCGGCGGACGCGGCTCCCTGCGGCGTACAGGAGTACGCCTCAGTCGCCTTGCCTTGGGCGCCTTGATCCGCACGATTCTCGACGCTCTAGCTCGTAGGTCGGGGCGCGATTCTCGACGCTCTAGGCCCTGCGGGGGGTCTTCCCAGGCTGTTCTAATTTCCTCCGGGTAATATTGACACACGAATTTTACCCTGGTATAATCCTTCGACACAGGGGGTGACGGAGGATGAAACGGATGGAAAGGCCTGACTCGACCGTGCGTTGCACTGCATTCGAAGGAGACCGGCGCATCGCTTCGGGCACGCTCGCCGAGGTGGCTTGTGCGGTGAAGGCGCTTGCCGATGGGTGTGAGGGGGGCGAGGTCTTGATCTTCGACGACTATACGGGCCAGGTCGTCGAGGTCGATCTGCGGGGCACTCCGGCGGAGGTTCTGCGGCGGCTCAGCGGGGGAAACGGCGATGGTGGGCCCGCTCTGGAATCCGCGACCGACGAGGATCAGCCTCGACGGGGGCCGGGGCGGCCGCGCCTGGGCGTGGTTGGGCGTGAGGTCACGCTGCTGCCCAGGCACTGGACCTGGCTGGAGGCGCAACGTGGGAACGCGTCGGCCACTCTTCGTCGGCTCGTCGACGAGGCTCGCAGCGAAAGCGAGGCGACCGATGCGGTCCGCCGTGCCCAAGACTCCGCCTATCGCTTCTGCACTGCGATGGCGGGCGATCGGCCAGGGTTCGAGGAGGCTATGCGAGCGCTGTTCGCGAGGGATGGCG
>JBGMRK010000231.1:0-2931 GCA_048061375.1 Longimicrobiales bacterium
CAGGGGGTTAGGGACCCCCTGGCAGCAGCCGATCTCGCCGCCGCGACGATCCCGCCTTCCGTCGCCACGCCCCCGACAGCCGGGGGGGCGGTAGCATTACCCCACAAAGGAGGGAACATGAAGCACTTCGTACTTGCGATCCTCGCGCTGGGCATGGCTTTCCCCGTCACGGCCATGGCCCAGGAGGATGACGACGAAGATCGCCAGGCCACGATCCTCTCGGTCTCCTCGTACCAGTGTCCGAACTCGGCCATCGCCGGCATTGCGTCCGGCTACGACTCCCGCACCCGGCCCGTCGAAGAGGAGCTGGTGGCGGAAGGCAAGATGGCGAGCGCGGGCTTGTTCTTCCATGCCTGGGGGGACGAATGGAACGTGAACTACTACCGCACCGGCTACGACATCGGCGGACTGATCGACGCCATCGCCGAGGTCGGCGCGCGGGTGGTCGAGGCGAACCCTGACTTGGCCGATGGGCCCGGCCCGTTCGCCGCGTGCACCGCCCATAAGGACAACATTTACTTCTTCGGCCCGAGAACCGGAGACGACGACGATGATGACGACGGCGGAAACTAGGCCTCCAGCCTGACCTACCGTCACGCGTGGGGCGTCCGGCCTCGGCCGGATGCCCCTACGCTGGTGGAGCACATCCAGTAGAGGGACCGGCATTGACCAAGTCCATCCCATTCATCGACGTGTCGCCACTTTCCGGCGGTGATGCCGAGGCGGTGGCCCTTACCGCTGAACTCATCGGCAACGCTGCGCGCGAGTTCGGATTCTTCCAGGTTGTCGGGCACCGCTTCCCACGAGAGCTCGTCGATCGTATGTGGGGGGAGACCAGGCGGTTCTTCGATCAACCGCGCACAGCCAAGCGCGCGATCTCCCGCACCAAGGAAAACCCACGAGGCTACTACGACCGCGAGCTCACCAAGAACGCCCGTGACCTGAAGGAGGTCTTCGATTACGCGGCCGTCCTCCATCCCGAGCTTCCCGAGGACCACCCCGACAACAGCGCGACGGTGGACGGATCCAATCGATGGCCACCCGGGCTCCCCGCCTTTCCTGAGACCATGCTGGAATATTACAAAGAGTGCGAGCGGCTCGGATTCGAGCTTCTCGGCGCGCTGTGCCTCGATCTCGGGTTGGCTCGGGACGCACTCTTCGAGCACTTCGCTCCCGCGCACACCAGCTTCGTGCGCCTGAATTACTATCCGCTCACCGATCCGCTGGATTCGGACGAGGCTGCCGACGCCACCGATCTCGGTGACATGGCTCTGCACCACCACACCGACGCCGGCGCATTGACCATCCTGCTTCAGGACGACGTGGGTGGACTCCAGGTGCTCGCCGGCGGCGACTGGATCGACGTGACGCCCACGCCAGGCGCGTTTGTGATCAACGTGGGCGACATGATGCAGGTGTGGTCGAACGACCGGTACGAGGCCAACCTCCACCGGGTGCGTCCCACCAAGAATCGCGCCCGCTACAGCATCCCCTGCTTCTTCAACCCGTCATACGGAACGGACTACGCGCCGCTAACCAGCGACCCCGATAATCCGCCTCATTACCACGCGATCAACTGGGGAGAGTTCCGTCAAGCTCGAACGGACGGCGACTACGCGGATTTCGGCAGGGAAATCCAGATCGCAGACTTCAGGATCGCGTAGCCGCCACACACCCCTGTCCGCGCGTGGCCGGCGGGTCTGCAGGCCCTTGCCTGGCCCACCAGTCGGGTGATATGCCTGATGGCCGGATCCAACCTCAGCCGGAACGCACCATGGAGATGAAGAGACTCGCTCTGATCGCCCCGCTGCTCGCCCTCGTCCCCTCAAACGCGACCGCTCAAGCCCTCGACGATCTGCTCCAGGCCGTCACGGTCGAAGTCGAAGCCAACCGGAAGCTCACTCAGGTCATGGTAGACAAGATCTTCAGCTTCTCGGAACTGGGCTTCCAGGAGTACGAGACCTCAGCGTATATCACGTCGATCCTGAGTGAGAACGGCTTCGAGATAGAAAAAGGAATCGCCGGCATCCCCACCGCATGGTGGGCCACGTGGGGCTCGGGTTCTCCGGTCATCGCGTTCGGAAGCGACATCGACGGTATCCCCAAGTCCAGCCAGAAACCCGGCGTGGCATGGCACGAGCCCATCATCGAAGGGGCTCCAGGGCACGGCGAGGGGCATAACTCGGGCCAGGCAGTGAACGTCACGGCGGCACTCGCACTCAAGAAGATCATGGAGCGTGAGGGTATCCAGGGTACGCTCGTGTTATGGCCGGGCGTGGCCGAAGAGTTGGTGGCCACCAAGGCGTACTTCGTGCGGGACGGCTATTTCAAGGACGTCGACCTGGTGATGTTCACGCATGTGTCCAGCAACCTGAGCGTCACCTGGGGGGTGGCGAACGGCACGGGCCTCGTGTCCGCGGAGTTCACGTTCACCGGAGAATCGGCGCACGCAGCCGGATCTCCCTGGCGCGGCCGGAGCGCCTTGGACGCCGTCGAGCTCATGAACGTGGGCTGGAACTTCCGCCGCGAGCATCTGCGGCCCGACCAGCGTTCCCACTACGTGGTCACGGACGGGGGTGACCAACCCAACGTCGTGCCCCAGCGGGCCGCCGTCTGGTACTACTTCCGGGAGATGGACTACCCCGACATCAAGCGCAACTTCGAGATAGGCATCCAGATGGCGGAGGGTGCCGCCCTGATGACCAACACCGAGGTGTCGTACCGCATCCTGGGTTCCGCCTGGCCGCGGCACTTCAACAAGGTGATCGCCGAGACCATGTACGAGCACATCAAGACGGTTGGACTGCCCGAGTGGAGTGAGGCAGACCAGACGCTGGCGCGCGCGGTACAAGAGGCGGTGGAAAGTGACCCGGACGGGCTCGCCACGGAACTCAAGGAGCTGACCGGACCTCCCGAGCGGCGCCGGAGCGG
>JBGMRK010000232.1:0-2906 GCA_048061375.1 Longimicrobiales bacterium
AAGACCCGGTCGCCCGTGCGAAGTACCCGACAGTAGCCCACCCGCTCCTCCCACGGGGCTCCACTGAAGACGCGCCGGACGCTCAGGAACCGTCCCCCACGGAGTCCCCTTCTTCAGCATCGAGCTTTGGCTCGGGCTCTTGCTCGAGTTTTTGTTTGATCAAGTCCTCGACCTCCGCCCACAACTCGGTCATGTAGGGAACGTCGTGCCCGTGCAAGTCGGAGAACGCCACCAGGTCCTCCGCGGTGACCCCGTATGCCTCGAGAAGGCTGTCACGCTCGGCAGGGTGGATCTCTTGCGCGAAGTTGTCCATCGCCGCGATCCGGAGATCCACGTAGATCGCGATGAACGTCTCGCGGTCCTGCCTGTCAGCCTCGACGCCCGAGGGCCCGCCGCAGCCGACCGCAGAACCGAGCAGGACGAAGCCGAGAGCAGTCGGACCAAGCGCCCGGGAACGCCTGGCGATTCGAGCCCGAAAAGGGCGGTCGGAGTGCCGTGGAATTGCCATGATATGTGCCCGAAAAGAAGCCCTCGACCGGACGCGCTGTCAACCTGGACGAGATCACCGAACCATGGTGCGAACCTGGAGGGCGCCGCGGGTATCAGGAGGGCGTCGGCGGCTGTCGACCTCGCCCGAAAGGAGTACCATGCCACTGTACGACGCGGCCACTCGCCACCGCTTCATGCTCCCGCTGACCGGTCTCCTGCTCGTCTCCGGGTGCGCCGTGAACCCCGCCACGGGCCAGCGGCAGTTTTCGCTGATCAGCGAGTCCCGCGAGATCGCCATGGGGCGCGAGGCCGACCGCTCCATCTCGGTCTCGCTCGGTCTCTACGGGTCGGAGGAGCTTCAGGAGTTCGTCCGCGGGCTCGGGAACGAGCTGGCCCAGGTATCGGAGCGCCCGCGGCTGCCGTGGTCGTTCAAGGTAGTCGACGACCCGACGGTGAACGCCTTCGCGCTCCCCGGCGGCTTTATCTACGTGACGCGCGGCATCCTGGCACACTTGAACTCCGAGGCGGAGTTGGCCGGCGTACTGGGTCACGAGATCGGGCATGTCACGGCCAGGCACTCGGTCAGCCAGATGAGCCGACAGCAACTCCAGCAGATCGGACTCGGCGTCGGCATGGCGGTCTCGTCCGACTTGCGGCGCGTAGGTGACGTGCTGGCCGGGGGGCTCCAACTCCTGGACCTCAAGTACAGCAGGGGCGACGAGAGCCAGTCCGACGAACTAGGCATGCGGTATATGACGCGTGCGGGGTACGACCCCAACGCGCTCAAGGGCGTGTTCCAGACGCTCGGCCTGGTGTCGGGTGGTAGCGGACGTGTGCCCGAGTGGCGGGCTACGCACCCGGAACCCGAGAACCGCGAGGCCAAGATCACCGAGTTGATCGCCGCCACCGGTGAGGATTATTCTCGATACCGGGTGGACCGCGACAGCTTTCTGCACCGGCTCGAGGGACTGGTCTACGGCAACGACCCGCGGGAGGGCTATTTCAGCGGCGCTCGCTTCAAGCACCCGGACCTGGCGTTCAGAATCGACTTTCCGGGCGGGTGGAGGAAGGTCAATCAGAAGACCCAGGTGATCGCAGTGAGCCCGCGGGAGGATGCGCTTCTCTCGCTCACTCCGGTTCCGGACTTCTCGAGCGTCGGCCGCGCGCTCGACCAATTCCTGGACGGGGAGAACGTGATCGGAGAGGGAGGCCGATCGCAACGCGGGATCGGAGGGTATCCGGCAACCCGGAGTCTCTTCCGCGTCGTCGGCAACGCCGGGAGGACCGAGTTCGAGGGTCTGGTCGCGTTCGTGGATTACCGGGGCTCGATCTACCGAATCCTGGGATATAGCGCGGCGGGAAGGTACGAGCCCTACGGTCAGGCCATCGTTGCCGGTGTCGAGAGCTTCGCGCGCCTCACCGAGAGGGCTGCCCTGAACGTGCGGGCTTGGACCATCGAGATCGTCAGGCTCCCGTCGGCCATGTCCTTCTCGGAGTTCATGGAGGCGTACCCCGGGCCGGTAGGCGCCGAGGAAGTGGCTCGATTGAACCGCGTCAAGACGGATTCCCAGCTCGAGCGGGGCCGTTTGATGAAACGGGTTCGGGGACGGTTGCCCCGCTGACATCGGCTCTCTGGCCCCTGGCCCGTATCTTGAATAACTTCCATGGGGGGAACGAGTTACGGCGACGAAAGGCCGCCATTTCGGCGGTGTTCCTGCCAAAATGGCATATATTCAGCAGGAGCTGACCGGATCGTGCGATGTTGAGTGCCGAACGACTGACCGTGAAGGCCTCGGGGGCCATTCAGGCCGCTGCCGCCGAGGCCCGCCGGCGAGAGAGCGCCGAGATCCTGGGGCTCCATCTGGTCCACGCCCTCCTCGAACAGGAGGAGGGCATCGTCACGCCCGTACTCAAGAAGCTGGGCGTGCAGGTGCCGCTCCTCCGCGAGCGGCTCGCCGAGGCGCTGAGCAGGCTCCCCAAGGTGAGCGGCGGTGCGGACCCCGGCCTCGCGAGGGATCTGAACCGGGCGCTGGACAAGGCCGAATCCTGGGCACGGGAGCTCGAGGACGAATACGTCTCGACCGAGCACCTCCTGATCGCCCTGACCGAGGAGGAGGGTGAGGCCGGCAAGCTGCTCAGGGATGCAGGCGCGAAGCGCGAGGCCGTCGTTGAGGCACTTACCACCGTGCGTGGCTCGCACCGCGTCATGGATCAGAACCCGGAGGAGAAGTTTCAGGCGCTCAAGCGCTACAGTCGAGACCTGACCGCGCTGGCCCGCCAAGGCAAGCTGGACCCCGTCATCGGACGCGACGAGGAGATCCGTCGCGTGATCAAGGTGCTGGCCCGCCGCACCAAGAACAATCCCGTGCTGATCGGCGAGCCGGGTGTTGGGAAGACGGCCGTGGTGGAGGGGCTCG
>JBGMRK010000233.1:0-2904 GCA_048061375.1 Longimicrobiales bacterium
CGGATGGTGATCTCGGCCTCACGCTGGTTCGGCACGACCATGTAGCGCCGCTTGGGGTTCTCGTCCGACATGAAGTCCAGCACGGCTTCCGCCACCTCATCCGGTTCCTTGTACTGTGACCGGTCGTCCGGTCCGCTGAACATACCTTTTAGCTGCTCTTCGAACAGCGACCCTTCGAAGGTTCGATCGTTCTCCTCCATTCGGCGGCGCAGGTTCGCGAAGATGCGAGACTGATAATTGCCCGGCTCGACCACACTGACGCGCACGTCGAGTAGGGCCATTTCCGCGGCCAAAGCGTCGGTGAAGGCCTCCACGGCGTGCTTGCTCATGCTGTAGGGACCGCTGAAAGCGCCGGCCAGAATTCCCGAGATCGACCCGATGGTGGTGATCCTGCCCTTTTCCTGGATGATCAGAGGACTGAACGCCTTCGTGATCCGGTAGGGGCCATACACGTTGACATCGAGTTGAAACTGGAGATCGTCCTCCTCGATCTCGATGAGCGGGCCCACGACGGCGACTCCGGCATTGTTTACGAGCCCGTACAGCCCGCGCCCGGCCTGAGTAACGGTCTCGACCGCGGCGTCGATCTCTTCTTGTATCGTCACATCCAAGCGAATCGACTGCACGTTCTCCATGGTATTCAGCCTGCGTAGATCCCCGGCGCTGCGCGCACCCGCGTAAACGAAATACCCACTTGCCGCGAGGTACTCCGTGATCTTCAATCCGATGCCGGAGCTCGCCCCGGTAACCAGGACCGCTCTCTGCGCCTGCTGCGCACCAGCCGGTGATACTGAACGCGCATCCGGACTGGCTTCGTGATCAACAGATCCTGCGAATGCCAATAGAACCAACCCGGGTAGGATCACACTACTTTGGAACTTCATTTCGGTCCTCGAATCCCTGAAGAAACAGTTGTGAAAAACCGGGGGGATGTCCTCAATACCCGCGCTTCAGATCCACGACGGAGAGCATGCGTTCTCCCGCGACGTACCTACGCATGTTTTCGGCGACCATGACCGTAAACCGCCGTGTGAAGAGATCCGAGCCTGCCGCGATGTGGGGCGTCAAGATGACGTTGGGCATGCTCCAGAGCGGGTGGCCCGGCGGCAACGGCTCGGGATCGGTCACGTCGAGCCCCGCGCCTGCGATAGCCCCGGATTCGAGAGCGGTCACAAGATCGCCGGTGACCACGCTCTCCCCTCGCCCCACATTGATGAAATAAGCGGTTTCCTTCATCGCTGCGAAGAACGCCGCGTCGAACATGCCCCTGGTGCCCGGCGTCAGCGGCGTGGCATTGACCACCACGTCTGCGTTGGCGGCCAACTCCACGGCCTCGTATGCCAGGCCCACGTACTCGACGTATTCGGGCCCCGCGCGACGGCTGTTGCGCGTCGCCTGCACTCGCATGCCGAGACCGCTCGCCCGCTTGGCGACCTCGGTACCGATGCCACCCAAGCCGACGACGAGCATCGTCTTCCCCCCTACTTCCAGGAAGGCGGGTTCGAAGATCTGGCTAGCACCACCACTCCACCGGCCGGCGGCCTGCTCGGCACCGTAACGTGGCAACGCGCGGGCGAGTGCAAGCATCATGGCGATGGCGTGTTCGGCGATCTGGGCCCCGTAGATCCGCTGCATGTTGGTGACGAGGATTCCGCGCTCGGCCACCTCCGGAATCCTCGCGCACCTCTCCACTCCCGCCGAACTCAGTTGGATCCACTTCAGATTCACGCCTGCCTCGATGAGATCTCGCGTGCACTGACCCACGTACACATCAGCCTCCGCGATGACTCTCGCTGCCGCCCGCGCACTCGAGACCCGAATCACATCGGCGTTCGGCGCAACCGTCCGGATGAGCGCGGCAAGGCCCTCGTCGCCGACCATGACGATACGAACGGGCGGAGTCCAGCCACCTCGCTCGCGGACCGGCGAGGGCGCCTCCCTCAGCTGGAAGCGGCTGATCAGTTCTGCGCCGGCCCCACAGAGTTCGCAGCGCTCGACCTCGTCCTGTGCAGCCACAGGTAGTGCCAGAACCGATAGTCCGACAACACAGGCGGTGAAGGCGGGACGGTCCAAATATGTCGAGAATACCATCTCATCTTCCTCTTTGTAGCCCTTCGAGGGAGCCGTCCCGAAGGTACGGCTCGGGTCCCACCGATGCGAGAATTCGAGCATTTCTGATCTGGTCCCTATGGGGACGGCCCGGTCGACTCTCAGCGAACTCGCCGAACCGGACTATGTTCAGCCCATCATGAAGAGAGACCAAGCCGGGCATACCGGAGAGGACCCGCCGTTGGATCCGGAGCTCCTCACCCGTCTTAAGGAGCTTTGCCACGAGGGCTGGGAGATCTGGAGTCGGTTCGACGTGCGGGTCCGCGGCGAGTCGTTCCATCCCTTCGTCGCCGCGGAGTATGAGGATGTGCTCGCAGCGTTGATATCTGTGCGAGAGCCCGGTCGACGCTTTCTCGAATGGGGGTCCGCAACGGGCGTCATCACGATCATGGCTGACCTGCTCGGATTCGAGGCCTACGGAATCGAGCTCGATGCGGACCTCGTTGTGGAGGCGAGACGTCTCGCAGATGCTTGGGGCTCGGGTGCACGCTTTGCCTCGGGGAGCTTGCTCCCCACGGGGTACCGCTTCCGGGGCCCTCACGAAGGTGACCGCCTCGGCACGATCGGTGAAGGTACCTCGGGCTACCTGGAGTTGGGGCATCCCTTGGACGACTTCGACGTGGTGTACGGATTCCCGTGGAGCGGCGAGGAAGCCTTGATGCTAGACCTCATGAAGTGCTACGGTCGTTCCGACGCCCTGCTCCTACTGAATACTGGGGATCATGGCATGACGATGTACCGCGGAGGGCGGTCGATGACAGCTGAAGGGGGAGGTTACGCCGGCGGTGGGGCGAA
>JBGMRK010000234.1:0-2896 GCA_048061375.1 Longimicrobiales bacterium
ACATCGTTGAGTTGATCCCGCATGGTCAGCGAGAGGGCAACCTGGGTCCGGATGTCGTCCATGGTCCCGGTGGAATACGGATCCTTCAGCACGTCGACCGTCTTGCTCACGACCTCATCGCCAATCGCCACACGCACCTCGTAGGTGCCCGGCACCGCAAGTGGGCCACGCTGGCCGGGATTGAGATCCAGATCCCACGTGCGCAGATCGCGCGTGCCGTCGATGCCGAACTCCACCCAGGGCCGGCCCGGCGGCCGCGTGCGCAGTCTCGCCCGCCGCGACGGAGCGTAACGCAGATCCCATACCGCCCGATTCACGCCGAGCCCGCGAGGACCGTCGAGCGTACGCACGGTATCGCCCGCCGGGCCTACCACCGTGATACTCACGCGCTGAGTGGTGTCGGCCAGGAAGTAGTTGATTCCGGCCCCATAACGTGGATTCCGGCCCGTCACGAAGCTCGATTCCGTCTTGATCCCCTGGACCCGCTGGAAGCGGTAGGCCGGTAGGATGTCGAAGACCGCGTTGCCCGACTCCAGGACGTCGGCGTCCAGCGCCCGGAGAGGCGAGATGTCGTCCATGATGTAGAAGCCTCTACCGTACGTGGCCACGACCAGGTCGTCGAACCGCTCCTGAATCTCCAGCCAGTAGACCGGGGCCGGCGGCATGTTGAGCCTGAGCTTGTTCCAGTTCTCGCCGTCGTCCAGGGAAAACCACACCGAGTTGTCGGTGCCCGCGAACAGCATGCCGGCCCGCTTGGGGTCCTCCTTCGTCACATGCACGAACGAGTGCGGAGAGCTGGGGATGCCGTCGGAGATCTTCTTCCAGTTCCGCCCGTAGTTCTCGGTCTTGTAGATGTACGGGTCGAAGTCCCCCATCTGGTGGAGATCCACAGAGATGTACGCCGTTCCCGACGCGTACCGAGACGGCTCGATACTGGAGATGGTGCCCCAGGGCGGGAGGTCCGGGATGTTCTCGGTAACGTTGACCCATGTCGCACCCGCGTCCCGAGTGAGCTGCACCTGACCGTCGTTGGTCCCGGCCCAAATCACCCCCGGCTCGACCGGTGACTCCGCGATCGAGAACAGGACCGCGCCGTCATAGGTCATGAGATTGTCGAAGGCCACGCCGCCCGAATTCTGCTGATGGCTCTTGAGATTAAGCGTGAGGTCGGGGCTGATCTCCTCCCAGCTCTGCCCGCCGTCCGTCGTACGGTGTACGTACTGGCTGCCGACGTAGACCGTGTTGGGGTCGTGGGGCGAGATGAGTATCGGGAAGTTCCAGTGCCACCGGTACTTCAGGTCCGCGGGTGCCCAGCCGTAGGCCGCCTCCGGCCATACTCGCACGTTCCTGGCCTGCTTGGTCCGGTCGTCGTAGCGTTCGAGCCCGCCGTCATAGCACCCGGACCAGACGATGTTGGCGTCGCTCGGGTCGGGCTGGGCGAAGCCGCTCTCGCAGCCGCCCACGTCCTGCCAGAGCCCCAGCGGTATCGTCGAGCCCGCACGGCTGTTCGAGGGGCCGCGATAGGAAGACCCGTCCTGCCGGTTGCCGTACACGTTGTAGGGGATCTCGTCGTCCACGGCCACGTGGTACATCTGCGCGATCGGCAGTTTGACGCGGCGGAACGAGGCGCCGTGGTCCAGGCTCACGTTCGCTCCCCCGTCGTCTCCAACCATGATCCGCTTCGGGTTGGTCGGATCGATCCACACGTCGTGCGTGTCGCCCCCACCCCGCGGGGGGTTGGGCACGAGCGTGCGGCCCCCGTCCAGCGTCATACTGAAGCGCACGGAGATGAAGTAGACCCGGTCCGCGTTCTCGGGGTCGACGCCGATGCGTGTGTAGTAGGGGGCCCGCTCGTTGATCGTGTGGTTGGTCAGCACCAAGCGCCACGTCGATCCATAGTCGTCGGACCGGTAGAAGCGCGGGCTGTCCTCCTCGGTGAGCACGTAGACCCGTCCCGGATCGCTTGGCGCCACTTCGACGGCGATCTTGCCGATGGTTTGATCACCCCGTGAGGGCAAGCCCCGGCCTTCGTGCGAGAGCCGCTCCCACGTGTCGCCCCCGTCCATGGAGCGCCAGACACCACCGTCCGGTCCACCCGAGTCCAGCCCCCACGTGTTGATCTGGATGTCCCAGAAGGCGGCGAAGAGGATGCGCGGGTTGGTCGGGTCCATGGCCAGATCGATGCACCCCGACTCCTCGCTCACCTGCAGGACCAGCTCCCATGTGTCGCCCCCATCCTCGGTACGGTAGACGCCCCGCTCCGGCTGGGGACCGTATGTGTGACCCAGGGCGCAAGCGAACACCACGTCCGAATCCCGGGGGTCGACCCGGATGCGCGCGATGCGGCCGGTCTTGGCGAGGCCCATCTTGCTCCAGGAACGCCCCGCGTCGGTCGACTTGTAGATCCCGTCGCCCATGGCGTGGGCGGGCCGGATGATGAACGTCTCGCCGGTGCCCACCCAGAGGATGTTGGGGTCGCTGGGCGCCATGGCGAGCGCCGACACGGAGGATGCCTCGACGTCGTCGAAGATCGGCCGCCAGCTCACGCCGCCGTTCTCGGTCTTCCACAGACCTCCCGAAGCCGCGCCGACGTACATCACGAGGTCGTTGCCCGGCTCGCCCATCACCGCGCTCACCCGGTTCCCGTCCGGCCCGATGAAGCGGTAGCTGAGACCCGCGAGCAGGGACGGGTCGACCTGTTGGGCGGAGGCGGACATCGCCATGGTCAGCACCATGGCCGTCGCCAGGGCGCACCGGCCCTCGAACCGGCGTATGCGGTTTGCTCGGGTCCCCATTATCAGCCTCGTCTTCCGTTTCCACCCGCTTGGCCCCACTCGGACAAGAAGGCATGAATGAAGGTGTGAGTATCATGAGCCTCAACCGCTAGCGGGGCGAG
>JBGMRK010000235.1:0-2890 GCA_048061375.1 Longimicrobiales bacterium
ATCTTCGGGCGGACGCGCTCTACCGCTCCCTCCATGATGGCATCGTACAGATCCGCGGCCGTCATCCGAGGCTTCTCCTTGCGCTTCGCTTCGTAGGCGTGATCGAGGTAGATGATCATGATCACCCCGGTCTCTGCCGCCACGCCAGCCAGCGCGATGAATCCGACCGACACCGCAACGCTCATGTTGTAGCCGAGAATGTACATGAACCAGACGCCGCCTATCACTGCGAAGGGCAGCGCCAGCATGACGATGAGCACCTCCGCGATGTTTCGGAAGTTCAGGTAGAGCAGCAGGAAGATGAGGAGGAGCGTGACCGGGAGGACCACCTTGAGCCGGGCCGTCGCCTCCTGGATGTACTCGTACTGGCCGCTCCACTGCACCGTGTAACCGGCTGGGAGATCGATGCCCGCCGACACGGCCTCTCGCGCGCGCTCGACGTAGCCCCCGATGTCCTGGTCCGGATCGAGGTCCACGTAGATCCAGGCCTGGGGCTGGGCTCCCTCCGTCTTGATGGACGGCGGCCCCATGCGCGGGTAGATGTCGGCCACCTGGCCGAGCGGTACGTGCGCTCCCGTGGGAGTGGCCAGGAGAACGCGGCGCAGCGCCTCCGGGCTCTCGCGCAGCTCGCGCGCGTAGCGAACGTTGACCGGATAGCGCTCGAGCCCCTCGATCGTGGTGGTGATGTTCTTGCCGCCGATGGCCGTCTCGATCACGTCGTTGACGTCGTCCACCGTCAGGCCGTAGCGGGCCGCCTCCAGGCGCTTGACCGCGAAGGTCATGTAGTAGCCGCCCGCGACCCGTTCGGCGTACACGCTGCGCGTGCCCGCAAGCCCCCGGATCAGGGGCTCCACCTGCTTCCCCAGCTGCTCGAGCACCGCCAGGTCGGGACCCGTCAGCTTGATCCCCACTGGCGTCTTGATGCCCGTGGAGAGCATGTCGATGCGCGTCTTGATGGGCAGCGTCCAGGCGTTCGTGACGCCGGGGAAGTGGATCAGGTCGTTCAGCTCGGTCGTGAGCTTCTCGATCGTCATTCCCGGCCGCCACTCCTCTTCCGGCTTCAGGATGACGGTGGTCTCCATCATCTCCAGCGGCGCCGGGTCGAGGGGCGTGCGCGCCCGACCGATCTTGGCGAGCGCGTGCTTCACCTCGGGCACGGTCATGATGAGCCTGTTCGTCTGCTGTGCCACCGCCTGCGCCTCGGTGATGGAGACACCCGGCAGCAGGGAGGGCATGTAGAGGAGGTCGCCCTCGTTGAGCGGAGGGATGAACTCCGACCCCAGGCGCGAGTAGGGAAGCCACGTCAGCGCGAGGATCGCGAAGGCCACGCCCAGTACGGGCCAACGAAGTCGCAGGGCCCAGTGCAGCAAGGGACGGTACACCCAGATGAGGAACCGGTTGATGGGGTTCCGCGCCTCCGGAAGGATCTTGCCGCGAATCAGGTAGCCCATCATCACGGGCACGATCGTGATCGAGAGGACGGCCGCCGCCGCCATGGAGTAGGTCTTGGTGAAGGCGAGCGGCGAGAACATCCGGCCGGACTGACCCGTCAGCGCAAACACGGGGATGAACGAGACCGCGATGATCGTGAGGGAGTAGAAGAGGGCGGGGCCGACCTCCTTGGTCGCGTCCGCGATGATGTCCCAGTGGGGCTTCTTCCCCCGGTCCCGCTCCAGGTGCTTGTGGGCGTTCTCGATCATCACGATGGCGCCATCCACCATGGCCCCGATGGCGATCGCGATCCCGCCCAGCGACATGATGTTGGCCACCAGTCCCTGGGCGTACATGATCGACATGGCGATCAGGATCCCCACCGGCAGCGTGAAGATCGCCACGAAGGCCGAGCGGAGGTGCAGCAGGAACACGATGCAGACGAGCGCGACGATGAGGCTCTCCTCCAGGAGCTTCTTGCGGAGCATATCCTGGGCGCGGTGGATCAGCGCCGAGCGGTCGTAGATGGGGACGATCTCCACCCCTTCCGGCAGGCCGGGCTTGAGCGACTCGATCTTTGCCTTCACGCGGTCGATCACATCGAGGGCGTTGTTCCAGTAACGCATCTCGATGATGCCGGTCACCACCTCGCCGTCGTTGTCGAGCTGCACGGCGCCACGTCGGATGTCGGGGCCGAGCCCCACGTTCGCGATGTCGCGCACCAGGATCGGGGTGCCCCGGTCGTCGACTCCGACCGGGATCTGCTCGATGTCCCCGACGTTCTGGATGTAACCCTTCCCCTCCACCATGTACTCGGCTTCCGCAAATTCGACGACGCGGCCGCCTACGTCGTTGTTGCTGCGCCGGATCGCCCGCACGACCGTACCGATCGCCAGGTCGTAGGCGAGTAACCGATTCGGATCGATCGTGATCTGGTACTGCCTGACGAAGCCGCCGGCGGTTGCGACATTGGCCACGCCGGGGACGGTCTGGAGCTGGTAACGCAAGAACCAGTCCTGGATGCTCCGCAGCTCCGAGAGGTCGTGCTTGCCCGATCGATCGACCACGGCGTATTGGAAGACCCAGCCGACGGGCGTCGCATCCGGGCCCAGGACGGGGGTCACTCCTGGCGGAAGCTGATTTTGCACGAAGCTCAGGTATTCGAGCACGCGGCTGCGTGCCCAGTAGATGTCGGTGCCATCGTCGAAGATTACGTATACGAAGGAGAGGCCGAAGAACGAGTAGCCGCGCACGACCTTCGCGTTGGCCACCGCGAGCATGGTCGTCGTGAGGGGATAGGTGACCTGGTCCTCGACGATCTGGGGCGTCTGGCCCGGCCACTCGGTGAAGATGATGACCTGGACGTCGCTCACGTCGGGGAGCGCGTCGACGGGCATGTTCTGGAGCGCGTAGATCCCCGCGCCGATGGCCGCCAGCGTCATGAGGATCACGAGGAACT
>JBGMRK010000236.1:0-2884 GCA_048061375.1 Longimicrobiales bacterium
GTCAATCCTCTCCACCTCCGCCTTCAACGCGTTCTCCAGCTCTCCGGCCTCCCGGTAACGTTTGGCGGCCAACTCCAGCAGGGGCGCCGCTTCGGTCCTGCTTCTGTGCAGGTAATGCAGGTGAGCCAATCGTCCCAGAATGTCGTGGTCCCGGGGATCGTCCTCAGCGTTCCGACGGGCGATCGTGAGGTAGTTGATAGCCTCCGAGATTGCGCCCGAGTCCTCCGCATGCCGGGCGGCGGCCAGTGCGTACTTGAGGGCCTGCTCTTGATCTCCGGCTCGGTCGAAATGAATGGCGAGTTCGTCCGCCGCCTTATCGGCATCGACCGAGAGGTGCTCCGCGATACGACGGTGGAGCATGGCCCGGCGCACTGTGCTGAGCCCCGAGTAGACAGTGTATTGGATGAGGTCGTGACGGAGGCGGACGTGGGTGGCCGTCGTAGTAACCAGCCGCATGCGCTCCAGGTCTTCAATCCAGTCGAGGAGGTCGCCCGGTGCTTGGTCGGTGAGTGCGGCTAGCATGGTTAGCCGTGCTTCCCTCCCCAGTACGGCGAGCGTGGCGAGAAATTCCACTGCGGCAGGTTGAAGCGCTCGAAGGCGCTCGGTAATGATCTGGCGTACCGAGATAGGGAGATTGGGAACCTCCGGGCCACGAGGTCGCTCGAGCCGCCCTGCCAGGTGCTCCTGGGTCAGCTCGATGAGAAAAAAGGGATTTCCACACCCAAGCAGGGCCAGGTCCTCGGTAATGCCCTCATCGATACCCTGTTCGGAAGTCAACTCTTGCACCAACTCCAGCGATGGCTTCGGTGGCAACTCCTCGAGCTGTGTCCTGAACGCCTCCCGTGTGATCTCTTGGGCTCCCAAGAACCGGGTTGCGGCGCTTTCGCCACCATGGGTGGTGGGACGGTAAGACAGAAGCAGCATGAGTGAACCGCCCCTCCACCGTCTCGTCATGAACTCGAGCACTGAGACCGAGGTTTCGTCCGCCCATTGGAAATTGTCGATTGCCATGATCATCGGACGTTCGGACGTCAACTCAGAGACCACCATCTGAATGGCTTCGTAGAGGCGGCGCGGCACACTGCCTGGACGTACGTACGGGGGCGGCACATCCGGTTCCCCTTCCTGGCGAAATTCGGGCAGCAGAGACAGCATCACCGCCCGCCAAGGGTCGTTCAGCCCTCGCACCACCTCCTTGACCTTGGGTCCTCTCAGGCAATCCAAGACCGCGTTTAGGGGGATGGCCTGCTCGAGTTCAGAGCAATTGGCAGTGAGAACCTCGAACTCCTGGAGGCGCGCACGCTGCAACACTTCGGAGACGAGCCGGGTCTTGCCCATACCGGCTTCTCCGGATATCAGGTGCAGTGTCAATCCATGCGACGCTCCGCCCGTGATATGGGATAGAATGCCCGCGAGTTCGTCGTCTCGCCCGCACATGCGAGCGTCCTGCGTTGGTTTGGCACGTCCGTTCAGGGCTCCGAACGGTTGCTCGTCAACGGTGTCTTGGATCCTGTCCCGTAGCGCCGAGGTCTTGGGGTCGACCTCCCGTCGAGAGCTCGCATTCTCGTCCGCCGAAAAAGCGTCGAATGCCACGAGCGCCTCGCTCTGACGCCCCGCCATGGAAAGTGCGTGCATGAGTTGGCGGAGCGTCGCCTCACTCTCAGGGTCGAGTGCGAGAGCGGCCTCGGTGGCGAGTGCGACCCGGGGCCAATCGCTGTCTTGTTTCGCCTTCGCTGCCAACGCCAGTGCTCGTTGGGCGGTCATCAACCTGAGCGTGAGCGGGAGGCTCGTCGCCCAACGGTCGAATTCGTGCGTGGGCGCGGGATCCACGAGCGGAAGAAATGGGTGAGCCACGATGGATGACGCCTCCAGGAGGCGCTGCTCATTCACGTGCCGATGGAACGACGCCAGGTCGCAGTCCACCTCGTCGTTGCTTGAGCCGAGTCGATCGAGGGGGAAGGGCAGGACGATGTCGGTCCCTGCCTTCCTCTTTAGCCCGTAGATGAGCTGGCTCAGCCGGTGCCGTTGCCTCGGCCCGTCCATCTCATTCCACAGGAGGTCGATCACCCGAGATCGGGAGACCCCATCCCCGCCGTGCCCATACACGATCGACAACAGACAAGCCTGATAGGAGGACAGCCGCACCGGCTCGCCACCCACCTCTAGAATCGGTCCCCCGAACAACCTCAACGCAATTCGTTGTCCATTTGTGCTCAGATCGCGCATTGTCCGCTCTCGTGGCTGAATGTCCACCATGCCGGTCTCGGAACTCGCCGACCCTCTCCGCCTGGGGCACGGGCTCGGTGCGATCGGGTTCTTTGCTGACCGCCGCCTTGAGGAGGCTCATTGGGGGGGGCGTCAATCTATGTTGGATCCTGCTCGAGAAGCCACCCGACGCGAGTTCACGAGTCAGCCAAGCCTCGACGATCCACTCCCAACCGAAGGCTCGCCTCACCGCCGATGGGCGAAGGCCGGTCAGCCTCCGCATCTGATTGCTGAACGCGAATCCGTCCGAGTACCCGAGGTCGTAGGCGATCGTCATGAGACTCTCGTCCCCCGCTTGGAGCCGCAGAGAGGCCCGGAGGATGCGGGCGATGTGTAGCCAGTGAGAGGGTACGGGAATGCCCCGGGTCATGAAGCGCCTTCCCAGGGCTCTTCGGGACAGGTACATGGCACGTGCCAGGCCGCTGACGGTTCGGATGTGACTGGACAGCTCGATCGTACGCCTCACCAACTGCCTTGTCTCGCCGTCGATTCGCACCCCACGCCAAAGGATGTAGTCCATGAACTCGATGGCGAGATCCGCCGGCGTTCGGCGGAGAACGGACAGCAACTCGTCCAAATCGAGCTCGGGATGGTGCGGAAGAATGCTCTGTGGCCGGCA
>JBGMRK010000237.1:0-2877 GCA_048061375.1 Longimicrobiales bacterium
ACCGTAAACGCGTTGAAGGTGTCGAGTGTGAACGTGTCCCTCAGGTGAGGGGTGCTCTGCAGGCGATCGCACACGAAATGTCCCACATCGTCATTGTCTCCGACGTGAAACTTGGCCAAAAGGTCGTATTCTCCGGACACAGAGTAGAGTTCGGATGTCTCCTCGATGTTATCGGCGATGTACGCCGCCACCTCGTAGGAGGTACCCAGCTCGCATTTGATCATCACGAAGACAGCGTGCATCGCTTCGACTCCCGATCCTGGCGTGAATGGCGGTGAAGTGGGGATAATGGGGGTCCGAGGCTAGGTTCGCGAGCCCTCGTAATCACCCGAAAGAACCGTCAGCCTGGATATACTGCCGAAATGGCAGTATATGGCCCGCCGTTTTGGCGGGTTAGCCCGGATGCCTAATTGTCAGGTCGGCGCAGCCCCTGACGATCTAAATTCCCCCTAGCATGTAACCGAGGAAAATGGCCACATAGGAAACGACCGCCAGCCCTGTTCTAACCGTTCCCCACACCTCCACACCGTTTCCGCTCACTGCCTCCATCGTCCGATCCCCCCCCCTCTATCGACTCACTGAACTCCCTGGTTTCATGCGCTACGGGTTCTCGGAGAAGCATAAGGCATGCCAAGCCATACAGAATCCTCACAAGTGCTGCGATAGAAAGGCTTTGCATGACGTGTCCCACCTGGGGCGTGGGCCGGTACGGGCAGGAACGGGGGAAGTTGTCCCTCGTCGATGACACTTCCTGCCAATATGAACATGCGGCGGAGCAGGTTACGGGGTCTTCACGAGGCCGCGAAGACTCGACGGGCCATTACGCCAAGCCGACGATCTCGCCGCCGTCCTTCACGCTCATCCCGGTCGCGGCGGGACGGGCTGAAAGACCCGGCATCGTCATGATGTCACCGGTCTTCGCGACGACGAATCCCGCACCCCCGGCCGGTATGACATCGCGCACAGTGATGTGGAACCCGCTAGGGCGTCCAAGCAGCTCCGGGTTGTCCGAGAACGAGTACTGGGTCTTGGCCATGCACACGGGCGAGTCTCCCATACCGATGCCCTCCAGGCGCTCGATCGACTTCTCAGCGTCGATCAAGAACTCGACCCCCTCGGAGCCGTAGATCTCGCCGGCGATTATCTCGATCTTCTCGCGAAGCGTCATGTCGAGCCGATAGAGCGGCCTGTAATCGGCGCCTTCCTCCTCGAGCAGGTCGGTTACGGCATCGGCGAGCTCGAGCATTCCCTCGGCCGTTTGGCTGTGCGGATCGGAGTCCACCGCCTGCACGCCCATCTCTTTGCAGGCGTCCATGATGGCGTTTACCTCCGCGGCGGTGTCGGTGGCGAACCGGTTGACGGCAACGACCGCGGGCACCCCGAATTTTCTCAGATTCTCGAGATGTCCGACGAGGTTCGGGAGTCCTCGCTTCAACGCCACTACGTCCTCTGTGGCGAGCAGGTCCTTCTGCACACCACCATGCATCTTGAGCGCTCGGACCGTGGCCACGAGCACGACGGCTTCTGGTTCCAGTTCTCCGACTCGGCACTTGATGTCGAAGAACTTTTCCGCACCCAGGTCCGCGCCGAACCCAGCCTCGGTCACGACGATATCGCCGAGGGCCAGGCCGGCCCTGGTGGCGATCAGCGAGTTGCACCCGTGGGCGATATTCGCGAATGGGCCCCCATGGATGAAGGCCGGTGTCCTTCCCAAGGTCTGGACGAGGTTGGGGTTGATGGCGTCTCTGAGGAGTACCGTCATGGCGCCCGGAGCATCCAGCTCCTTGGCCCGAATCGGCGTGCCGCTCCGTGTATAGGCTACAATGATCTCACCGAGCCGCTTCGTGAGATCCGAGAGTCCGTCGGCCAGACAGAAGATCGCCATGATCTCCGATGCGGCGGTGATCACGAAGTGGTCCTCGCGGGGAATGCCGCCCAGACGGCCGCCGAGCCCGATCGCGATCGAGCGGAGTGCACGGTCGTTCATGTCCACCGCCCGTGGCCACACGATCTGCCGCTGATCGACGTTGAGATCGTTCGGCCGGAATAGGTGGTTGTCGAGCATCGCGGAGAGCAGTCCATGCGCGGCCGTGATCGCGTGGAAGTCGCCCGTGAAGTGGAGGTTGATGTCCGCCATCGGCACCACCTGCGAGTACCCGCCGCCCGCCGCGCCGCCTTTGATCCCGAAGACCGGTCCGAGGCTCGGCTCCCTGAGGCAAAGAACGGGGTTTCGCCCTCTAGCGTTCAACGCGTCCGCCAGCCCGACCGAAATCGTCGACTTTCCCTCACCGGCCGGGGTCGGGCTGATCGCAGTGACCAAGACGAGCTTGCCCTTCGGGCCGGTGTGGTCCCGGAAGGCTCCGAGCGGCACCTTCGCCTTGTAGTGCCCGTAGTTTTCGATGTCGGCCGGCCCGAGACCGAGGGTCTCCGCGATTTCTACGATGGGCCGAAGTTCGGCCGACTGTGCGATCTGAATGTCCGTGGGTGTGTGACTCAAGACCCATCCTCCCAAATGGTAGTTTGGCCTCCTTTTGGAGGCCGGCTGTCGCGGCCCGGATTATACCGGCAAACCGGCGAGTGTGGCACCCCTGGCGGGCTCCCCGCCTTTCTGAGGCGCGTTGTCGAGCAAGGGGTCTCCTTGCGTCGGTTGGTGCGGCAGCGTCAAATGGGTTGCCATGAGTCAGCCGCCACTACGATTCCGATCGCATTACCGGCCGCGCACCAGGGCCGGCTGGGTGGCCATCGTGTCGTTCACGGTTCTGATGGCCCTGGCGCAGCCCCCGATCGTGTACACGTTGGCCAATCGTACCGAGCCGTGGTTGCTGGGGATGCCCTTCCTCTACGTGTACCTCCTGGCCGTGTACGTTCTGATGATCG
>JBGMRK010000238.1:0-2856 GCA_048061375.1 Longimicrobiales bacterium
TCTCCGGCGGCTCCGCACATCGTGTGGGTCGGCACGGGCGAGGCCAACGCCCGCAATTCCATGGGAGTGGGACGGGGCGTATGGAAGTCCATGGACGGCGGCGAGACTTGGACGCACATGGGGCTCGAGCGCACTGAGCACATCGAGGCGATCATCCCGCATCCCACGGATCCGGACGTGGCCTGGGTCAGCGCACTGGGCCCCGCATGGAGCGACGGTGACGAGCGCGGCATCTTCAAGACCACCGACGGCGGAGAGACTTGGACCAAGGTTCTTTTCGTGGACCAGACCACCGGTGGCTTCGAGCTGATCATCGATCCATCGAACCCGGAACACCTGCTCGCATCGACCTGGGAGTTCCGTCGCGAACCCTGGTTCATGAATAGCGGAGGTGAGGGCTCGGGCATCTGGAAGAGTTTCGACGGCGGAGACACGTGGCAGAAACTCTCGTCGGACGACGGACTCCCCGCCGGCATCCTCGGCCGCATCGGTCTGGCCTGGGCGACGAACGACCCCAGAGTCGTCTATGCGCTGGTCGAGGCCGGCGAGAGTGCCCTGCTTCGCTCGAGCGACGGGGGGAGCTCATGGACGTCGGTGAATACCGAGCCCGGCGTGAACGGCCGCGCGTTCTACTACAGCCGCGTGTACGTCGATCCCACGAACGAGAACCGTGTCTACCGCGTAAGCGGAAGCTTGATGGTGAGCGAGGACGGCGGTCGTAGCTTCACCGACGTCACGCCGTTCAGCCGCGTGCACGTGGATCATCACGCGTTCTGGACCCATCCCGATGGCCGCACCATCATCACAGGAACCGACGGGGGCGTTTTCATCTCGCGCAACCGTGGGGGTTCGTGGCGCTTTGTCGAGAACCTCCCGTTATCGCAGTTCTACCACATCAGCGTGGACAACGAGATCCCATACAACGTGCTCGGCGGTCTCCAGGACAACGGCTCCTGGCGTGGCCCGAGCGAGGTGTGGGAGACCCCTTCCTTCTCTGGCCCCAAGATCAACAACCGGCACTGGCGATCCATCGGGTTCGGTGACGGATTCGCGGCGTTGATCGACCCGACCGACTCGAACCTGGGCTACAGCATGTCCCAGGGTGGAAGCCTACAGCGCTTCGACCTGGCGACGGGGGAGTGGACCAATATTCGACCGCCGTCTCCGGAGAAGGGGGTGGACCTACGCTTCAACTGGAACGCGGGGATCGCGATCGATCCATTCGACTCGAACGTCGTCTATTATGGCAGCCAGTTCGTTCACCGTAGCCCCAATCGTGGTGAGGACTGGGCGGTCATCAGTCCGGACCTGACCACGAACGACCCCGAGAAGCAGCGGCAGGCCGAATCGGGTGGGTTGAGCCTCGACGTGACCGCGGCTGAAAACCACACCACGATCCTGACGATCGCCCCCTCGCCGGTCGAACGGGGCGTCATCTGGGTCGGCACGGACGACGGCAACGTCCAGATCACCCGCGACGGCGGCGCCAACTGGGAGAACGTCGTCGACAACATCAGGGGCGTGCCCGACAACACATGGGTGCCTCACATCGAAGCCTCGAAGCACGTGGCGGGGCGAGCCTATGTGGTCTTCGAAGGCCACCGTTCCGGTGACTGGACGCCCTACGTCTTCAAGACCGAAAACTACGGGGAGGACTGGCAGGCCCTGTCCCCCGATCAGATCGACGGCTACGTGCATGTGATCGAGGAGGATCCGGTCGAGCCCAATTTGCTCTTCCTGGGTTCGGAGTTCGGGCTGTACATCTCGATGGACAGGGGCGGCAACTGGACCAAGTTCACACAGGGAGGCTTCCCGGCGGGTGCGCCGACCCGCGCGCTCGTGGTCCACCCGCGCGACTCCGATCTGATCGTGGGAACACACGGTCGTGGTGCGTGGATCATCGACGACATCCGTCCCATCCGGGCCCTGGCTGCTCGCCCGGAGTTGGCAGAGGAGGATCTCTACCTCTTCGACGTCCCGCCGACCTATCAGCACAGTGTAGGGCTCACCGGACCGCTCATGTTCCCCGGAGATGCCGAATTCCAGGGTGAGAACCGCCCCTATGGGACCATCATGAGCTACCTGGTCTCCGACTCTCTCGCGGAGGCTGTCGCGGACGAGGATGAGGATACGGGCCCGGCGGGACCCGGTGGCTTCGGCGCCTTCTTCGGAGGAGGGGGCACACCCGCCGGCAGCGGCCCCGCCAAAATCGAGATCATGCAGGCGGACTCGGTGATACGGGCGTTCAAGGGGCCTGCGGAGGCCGGCATGAACCGGGTGACCTGGGCGCTCGACCGGAAGGGTGTGGTCGCCCCGGATGCGGACGAGGACGACGACGAGCCGGCCGGGCCGGCGGTCCTCCCCGGAAACTACAGTGTGCGGATCACTGTGGGGGACCAAACGACCGAGGGGTCGATCGAGGTGCGCCCCGATCCGCGTAAGACCCAGTCGGTCGTCATGGTCGAAGCGAACCTGGAAGTCTACTGGGCGGGCCAGGGCAAACTGGCCGAGTTGCGGGCGGCGATCCGGCGTCTGAACGACACCCGGGAGGTCGTGGATTTCTACGGCGGACGGCTCGACGATTGGGACGGTGAAGAGGGGGCCAGGGAGGAACTCACGGCACAGACCGACTCCTTGAAGAGCCACGTGAACGGACTGCTCGACCAACTCCGACTTCCTGACGGGGAGGGTATTCGGTCGGACACGACCATCACAAACCGTTTGGGGCAGGCGGTCAACGAGGCCACAGGCTCCCCCTTCAGGCCCTCGACCGGCCGGCGTGACCAGCTCGAGTGGGCTATGATCGAAGCCGATGAGATGCTCGAAGAGATCGAGCAGTTCTACACGGCGGAGCTT
>JBGMRK010000239.1:0-2850 GCA_048061375.1 Longimicrobiales bacterium
TCTCGATCGGCTTCGAGGACGACCCCAATTACGACGAGACCCACTTCGCGCGCATGGCGTCCGAGCGTTTCGGTACCGATCACACCGAGTTCAAGGTACCCGCGCAGTCCGTGGATCTGGTCGGCCGGCTGGTGGAGTACTACGACGAGCCGTTCGGCGACTCGTCGGCGATCCCCACCTATATCGTCTCGCAGCTCACCCGAGAACACGTGACGGTGTCGCTGACGGGAGACGGCGGCGACGAGATGTTCGCCGGATACGCACGCTTCCGGGGTGCACAGATCGCCGAGGGCATGCCGGGATGGATGGTGGGCGTGGGCAATACCATCGGCCAAAGGCTTTCCCACAACCCCGATTTTCGGAGTTTTTCGCGGCGCTTCAGCCGGTTCTTCGCCGCCGCGTCCATGTCCACCGAGGAGCGCACGCTCCGCTGGATCGGGTTCTTCGCGGACCGCCTCGCCGAGATGCTTCGGCCCGAGGTCGGCGAACTCCTCAATCGGGACGAGGTCTCGCGAAGCTTCCGTGAACCGCTGGAGGGCAGGGAAGCACTGTCTCCGTTGGCCCGCGCGCTCGCGATCAACTTCGAGACGTATCTGCCCGAGGACCTCCTGGTGAAGTCCGACCGGTGCAGCATGGCCAACGGGCTGGAGTTGCGCTCACCGTTCCTGGACACGGCCCTGATGGAGTTCGCGGCCGCACTTCCGGACAGGCACAAGATCAGGGGGCGCCACATGAAGGCGGTGCTCAAGACGGCCTTCCGCGACTTGTTGCCCGACGAGATCCATTCACGGCCCAAGATGGGTTTCGGCATTCCCCTGCCGACCTGGTTCAGGCAGCAGTGGCGGCCGCTGCTCGAGGAGCGGGTACTGGCGGACGACGCACGCATCTGGGAGTGGATCCGCCCCGAGCCCGTGCGGGCGATGGCGCGGGAGCACCTGGAGGGCCGGGCGGACTTCGGGCACCAGTTGTGGGCGTTGCTGACGTTGGAGGAGTGGTTGAGGCGGCGGCGGTAGGCCGGTGACGGCGCGTGTCAGGGTGGTGGTGCCGATTTTGGGACGAAGACCAGGTTGAGGTAGGGGTAGAGCGCTTGGCGGGGCGCGTCGCGTGGGGCCGTCCACTCGATCCCCGCGGCGATTCCCCGCCACACCAGCCGTTTCAAGCGGCTCGGGCTGACTTCGTGGTAGGTGCTCAAGGGTCTTTGAGCGGGAGAGTCGGCGGGTGGAAAGATCACGGCATCCGGCGGCACCTCCAAGCGGAATCCGGCTCGCGCGAACAGTCTCCCGATCTGCGCGAACGACCGGTACCACACATCCCACGAGCCGTCGCGTGAGATTCCGTAGACGTACCGGCTGCCACGCAGGCGCACGTACGCCTCCGCCACCGGTCTCGGCATCCAGGGCACGAACCGGAGCCCGGTGTGATCGTCGACGAGTTGTAGTCGATTGGGCACCGTGATGAAGACCGCCCCCCGGCACACACGGGCCAACTCGGGGAGGATCATGTCCAGGACGGGGTCGGACAGGTGTTCCACCACCACATGGAGGTTGATCAGGTCGAACGAAGCGTCGGCGAAGGGAAGGCCGGGCCCGCCCGTGCGAACGAAGGTGCCGCCCGGGAGGTGGTTTTCCCCTGCCAGAACCTGTGCGAGGGCCAAGTGCCGGCGGTGGACGTCGATCCCGTAGGCGCGATACCCCAGCGCGTTCATGAGCACCGTGAGCTCTCCCGTACCGCAGCCGAAGTCGAGAATGCGCGGGGAGGGTCCTGTGGCGTAGGCCCCGAGCATGTACGGCAACATCCGGCCCAACCACTCGACATAGGTCTGGTCCGCGATGCCGAGCTTCGCGAAGCGGTCGCGCTGGGCAGCCTCGAAGATGTGCGTGCCCGCGAGCGGTGAGAGGTCTTGCTCGGCGGCCTCTACGAAGCGGCTCGCGCGAAGGCTCAGGGGTGACTGTGTCCGCTCAGGTTCCATGGCTCATCCAGCGCACACGGCCTCGAATCGGTCGATCGCGCGATCCCACGTGTACTCGGCCGCGGTCGACCGCCCCCCGGCCACCAGCTCGTGCCTCAAGTCGGCCTCGTTCAGGATGCGGCATACCGCCCGCTCCAGGCCGGGCACATCCCCTACGGCGACCGTCAGGCAGTTCACGCCATCGCGTGCGTATGCCTCGCAGCCTCCGTGCAGGGTCGTGACCACGGGAGTCCCCGCCGCCATCGCCTCGAGGGCGGGCAAGCCCCACCCTTCCGCGTGGCTGGCACACACGTAAACCCGGGCGGATCGATACTGCTCGGCGACTTCCTCATCGCTCAAGCCCACCAGGCAGCGGCCTCCTTCGGGCACGCCGCCTTCCGGCGGGGTCCGACAGAGGAGCGTGAAGCCCAGGTCGGGACGGGTGGATCGCAGGCCCCGCCAGGCCTGTACGAAGTCCCGCCAGCCCTTCCGCTCGATGGGATCACCAACGAACAGGATGCCCGCCCGGTCAGCGCCGCCGCCGGCTTGGAAGAACACGTCATCGAGGCCGGAATGGATCAACGTCACCTTGCCGGGATACCTGTCGGCCCCGAGGTGCGTGGAGCAGAGCGTCGAGATGGAGACGACGGCGTCGCACAAGCCCGCCCCGTGCCTCAGGAGCCATGTCTCAGTCGGGAGATTCTCGAACATCTCCGTGTAGTCCTGTGCGAGCCAGACGGTGCGGCTCGCGCCGCGCAGCTTGCGGAGTGCGACAGCGAGGGGCACGGTGGGCGTCCAGGTAGCGATGACTACGCCTGGATCGGGTACGCGCCGTAACGCCCTCGAACACGCGCGCACGTAGTCGAGCTTCGAGCGAGGGAACGCGTCGAGCCCGAGCGAAA
>JBGMRK010000240.1:0-2824 GCA_048061375.1 Longimicrobiales bacterium
TGTGTTCCGCCGACACCTCAGGCTTGAATACCGGGGGCGGGAATCGAACCCGCACGCCCCGAAAGGCAAGGGCTTTTGAGGCCCCCGCGTCTACCGTTCCGCCACCCCGGCCGCCAAGCGCTGAACAAGAATGATAGCCTTCTTGGCGTGGCTTGCAATGCGTCGAGCTCCCCGGCAGGTTCGCAGCCATGGCGTACCGCAACGCACAGGAGAGCACATGCAGTTGACCATGGCGGACTGGGTGGTCGTCGGCCTCTACGGGGTCCTGGCACTGGGCGTTGGGCTCGTCTTCGCGCGCCGCGCAGGCAAGGGTACGGAGGAGTATTTCCTGGCGGGCAGAAGCGCCCCCTGGTGGCTGCTCGGCACGTCCATGGTCGCGACTACCTTCTCGACGGACACGCCCAACCTGGTCACAGACCTCGTGCGCTCCGGCGGCGTGAGCCAGAACTGGATCTGGTGGGCCTTCCTCATCACGGGCATGTGCACGGTCTTCTTCTACGCCAAGCTCTGGCGGAGGTCGGGCGTCTTTACCGACGTGGGCTTCTACGAACTGCGCTACTCGGGAAAGCCCGCCGCTTTCTTGCGTGGCTTCCGCGCCATCTACCTGGGCGTGTTCTTCAACGTCATGATCATGGCCACCGTCACGCTTGCAGCCATCAAGATCGGAGGTGTGCTGCTGGGGACCGACAAGTACACTGTGGTTCTGGTGGCGGGAAGCGTGACCGCACTCTACGCGGCTACGTCCGGACTCTGGGGCGTTGTAGTAACAGACCTGCTTCTCTTCGTGATCTCGATGGCCGGCTCGCTGGCGGCCGCATACTACGCCCTCGAGCACCCGGCGGTGGGCGGGCTCTCCGGCCTGATGAACAATCCGGCGCTGACCGGCAAACTCAGCTTCATGCCGGATTTCTCGGATTGGCGTACGGCGGCCGCGGTGTTCATCGTCCCGATCGCTGTACAGTGGTGGAGCACTTGGTATCCCGGCGCGGAACCCGGCGGCGGAGGCTACTCCGCCCAGCGAATGCTGGCCGCAAGGACCGAAAAGGACTCCCTGAAGGCCACCCTGTGGTTCAACGTGGCCCATTACGCGATCCGGCCGTGGCCTTGGATCATCGTGGCGCTGGCTTCGCTCGTGGTCTATCCGAACCTGGACTCGATCGTCGCGGCCTTCCCCTCGCTCGACCCGTCCATTGTGCAAAACGACCTCGCGTATCCGGCCATGCTGGTGTTCGTGCCACACGGCCTGTTGGGCCTCGTCGTGGCCTCTTTGGCCGCGGCCTACATGTCGACGATCAGCACACACCTCAACTGGGGCTCCTCGTACATCGTGGACGATGTCTACCGGCGGTTCATGGCGCCCGACAAGGAAGAGCGTGAGTACGTCTGGGTCGCTCGCCTGTCCACTGTAGCGTTGCTCGCGCTTTCGGGTGTAGTGGCCCTTTGGCTCGAGAACGCGATGCAGGCGTTTCAGATCCTGCTGCAGATCGGCGCCGGCACCGGGCTGGTCTTTCTCTTGAGGTGGTTCTGGTGGCGCATCAACGCGTGGAGCGAGATCGTCGCGATGATCTCATCGTTCCTGGTAGCCATCTATTTCCAGTTCGTGCACACGAGACTCGGCTTCGAGGCCTGGGACCCGTCACTGACACTGGTGGCCGGTGTAGGCATCACGACCGTGGCATGGGTCGTAGCTACGTTCCTGTCTCCGCCGGATGATCGGGCGACGCTCCAGAATTTCTACGACCGGATTCACCCGTTGGGCGGAGGCTGGGACAGAGCCGTGGACACGTCCGCCACCGAAGCGGACCCGTCGGGCGAAAGCCTGACCGCGGCCTTCATGAGCTGGTTCCTGGGTCTGGTGGTCGTCTACGGAGCGCTGTTCGGCACCGGTTATCTGCTCTACGGAGAACCGGCACCGGGCGTGGTTTCCCTGGTGATCGCCGCCGCCGCCGGATGGGGAGTGTTGCGCCTGCTGCCCAAGGTGGGCTTCAGCTCGTAGTCTCGACCGAGGCTCGACGTCCCGGCTGCCCCCTGCCGCCGGGCCCGGGGTACCCCCCGGCCGGGGCCTTCGATATTGTTTTTCATCGGGTTGGCTAACTGCCGGTCCCGCCCCCAAACGACCAGCGAGAGGATCAAGCGTGGCCCACCCAACCACGGACCCCTTCGGCGCCGTCGCCCGCGTCGATCTTCAGGAAGGCCCGACCTCGTTCTATCGACTGGGAGCCCTGGAGGACGCGGGCGTCGCACAACTCGACCGCCTGCCCTTTTCGATCCGGATCCTGCTCGAGAACGCCCTTCGACATGCGGGAGGCGACCACGTAACGGAGGAGCACGTAAAGGCCGTGGCCGCCTGGAGCCCGACCAACGCCGGCGCCGACCTGCCCTTCATGCCGACCCGAGTCGTCCTGCAGGACTTCACGGGGGTACCGGCGGTAGTGGACCTCGCGGCCATGAGGGACGGCATCAAAGCCCTGGGTGGGGATCCATCGCGCATCAACCCCGTGGTGCCCGCCGATCTCGTGATCGACCACTCTGTGCAGGTCGATCACGCGGGCAATGCCGAGGCGTACCGCCTGAACGTGGAGCGCGAGTACGAGCGCAACCGCGAGCGCTACGGCCTGCTTCGCTGGGCTCAGCACGCTTTCGAGCACTTCTCGGTGGTGCCGCCGGGCACGGGCATCGTGCACCAGGTCAACCTCGAGTATCTGGCCTCGGTGGTGCACCGCCGTGAGGAAGACGGCGCGTGGATGGCCTATCCGGACACGTTGGTGGGCACCGACTCGCACACCACCATGATCAACGGCCTCGGCGTGGTCGGCTGGGGCGT
>JBGMRK010000241.1:0-2814 GCA_048061375.1 Longimicrobiales bacterium
CCCACTTGCCTCACCAGGCCTCTCGAGCGTGATCGATAGCTCCCGCTTGCCTCCCTCACGTCCGCAGCGGCCCCGGAGGACTTTCACGGCCCCGGGGGGGTACGCTATCTTTAGACGGTAACAGCCTCCCCTGGGGACATTCCCCGGGTGGCGGCTCTTTTCTTTCGCTGGTCCTCTCGGTGGCTCGGTTGGGACGTAGTTCTGTCCACTCCGCCGGTCCGGGGGCGCCGCTGCGCGAGGGTTTTGCAATGATCGATGAGATTCGCGCAAAGCTCGAAGATGAAATCGCCCGCTTGACCCACGAATTGAACGTCGAGCTTCCCGGTCGGATCCAAAAGGCGGTGGAGTTGGGCGACCTCCGAGAGAACTCGGAGTACAAATCGGCCCTCGAGCGGCAGCAGTTCGTGCAGGCTCGCCTCGGGCATCTCACCAGCCGTGTGGCCGAGCTGTCCAGGATCGACGTGTCGGAGATGCCGAGCGACCGGGTCGGTTTCGGGTCAAAGGTCGAGATCCAAGATCTCGTCCATGACGAGAGGCTTTCGTTGACCATTGTGGCCGGAGATTACATGAGCCTCGATGGTGACCACGTCTCCCTGGCGTCGCCCATCGGAAGGGGGCTCCTCGGGGCGCGTAAGGATGAGGAGGTAGTAATCCAGCTTCCCGTCGGGGAGCGGCGGTTCAAGATTCTCGAACTCCTTACCCTGCCCGAGCAGCTGGACGGCGAGGGAGGGGCCTAGTCCCCTTCGGGTCGCTCCGGCAGCGCCCTCCGAGTCGGGCGCGACAACGGGATTGCGCCCTCGAGTAGCTGCTCGGTGAAGTCCAAGCGCTGGTCGATCAAGGCCAACTGCTCGTTCAAGTTGGCGACCTCGGCCCTGAGCGACTCGGTTTCACGCGGGTTTGCGGGTCCCAAGGAACGATCGGCTTCGTTGTTGACCTTCCGGATCATCCATTGCGCCAGGAGGGCCCCGCCCGCCCCGAGTGCTCCACCGCTTACGAAGACTGCGGCGATCCCTACCCAGAATTCCGGCCCCATGCTTACTCCTCGATCGAGTCCCCTAAATGGACGGACTAGGGGGACCGTAAGTTTCGCCCACGTATACCAACTGATACTGCGGACGCTGCCGCCAGAGTCTAGAGTCTAGCGCCTGGGGGCGCTGGACAACCAGGCCGTGATGTCTGCCAGCTCCTGGGCGGAGATCTGGTGAGCCATGGGGTAGTCGTGCTCCGTAAGGTCGGCGTCGAGCGACCGGAGCAACGCCCGTCCGGAGACCGCCAGGGAATAGGGGACGGTCATGTCCATCGTGCCGTGGCCCCAGAAAACGCGCGTTCCCGAGAGTGCCGCCGACGTCACCGGAACTTCGGCATCGTCCACCAGAAAGCCGCTGAGATCGAGCACCGAGGCGACGGTCCCCGGCCTGGTCAGCGCGTAGGCCAAGGAGGTGGTTCCTCCCTGCGAGAACCCGCCAAGAACCAACGGTCCGGGCGCGACAGGCAAGATAGCCGGCAGCTCGGCAAGAAAACTCTCGAGCGCGGCGAGGCTGGAATGAAGCCCCTCGGATTCGACCCGATTCTCCTCGAGGTGACGGTACCACGCCCAACCGGTTCCATAGCCCCAGGGCCCACCAGGGTGAGGCCCCTGGGGTGTGACCACGATCGACTCCGGCGGTAGGTGAGCCGCGAGCGGGAGTAGATCGTGACGGTCCGTTCCCCGCCCGTGGAGGAGGACGAACAGACGCGCTCCGTCCTGGACGTCATCTGGCATCCGGATTCCGTAGGTGAGCACGGGTCTGGTCAGCGTAACGGCGTGAGTCGGGCGGCGATCTCGTCGCGCCGATCCTCGAGCCACGGCGGAAGCTGGAGCTCGGCTCCGAGATCGGGCCGGTCCTCATCCACCGTAAAGCCTGGTCCGTCCGTGGCGATCTCCAACAGGAGCCCATCGGGCGCCCGGAAGTAGATGCTCTGGAAGTACTTGCGATCCTGAACGGTGGTGACGTCGACGCCCAGCGACGTCAGGTGGTCTCGCCACGCGAGCTGCTCCTCAGCGCTCGAGGCACGGAACGCGATGTGGTGGGTTTGCCCGTACCCCCCCTGGGCGTGCCTTCCGTCGTCGGGCCATTCGAAAAGAGTGAGCGAGCTCCGCGCCGCCACATTCCGCCCGTCGTAATGTGCCCAGAAATGATGTCTCATCGAGCCGTCATCCTGGTTCAGAGTGCGCTTGACAAGCCGGAGCCCGAGCGCCTCCGAGTAGAATTCGTTCGCCCGCTCGAGATCGGTTGTGATCCCGGATATATGGTGGATGCCCGTGAGCGTCATCGCGTCCGTTATGGCTTCGACCGGCTCCGGATGCGTGAGGGCGGCGATCGCGGTCTCGTCGCGGTTTCCGTGGGTGCGCTCGACCTCAGGGATTATCTCCCGCGCACCCAGAGCGTCGGCTGGCTCGTCGAGCGAATATCCCGGACCGGCGGTGGCGATCTCGAGGATCTGCCCATCCGGGTCGCGAAAGTACAGGCTGCTGAACCAACCGCGGTCGTACGGGCCGGTGGTCTGGGTGCCGGCATCGTTGAGCCAGCGCTTCCACATGAGTTGGGCTTCGACCGTCTCGACCGAGAGTGCCAGGTGATGGATTCCACCGATGCCAAACCGCCCACGGGCTGCCTGCGGCCACTCGAAGAACGTGAGGATCGTGCCGGGCGTGCCCGACTCACGTCCAAAGTAGAGGTGGTAGGCGCCGGGGTCGTCGAAGTTCACGGTCCGTTTGACAAAGGGAATGCCCAACCGGTCGCGGTAGAAATCCACGGTCTGCTGGGCGTTGCG
>JBGMRK010000242.1:0-2792 GCA_048061375.1 Longimicrobiales bacterium
CGCACCCGTCACCCGACGCACCGGTCACCCGACGATCCTCACCACCACCCTCCCCGGGCCGTGTACGCCGGTGACGATTACCCTGCCGATGTCTGCGGACTTGGACGGCCCGGAGTGGAGGGCGAGTACCGCCGGCAGATCACCCCTCCGTGCCTCGAGCGCCTCGTCCAGCGTGGCCATGACAGTGTCCGCCCGCACCCACACCAGGTGGGTCGGCGGAAGCAGTTGGGGCAGCCTCCCACCTCGGGAGTCGAGCACCAGCGAGCCCGTGTCGGCGGCGGCGCAAAGCGCCATCGAGACGCCGAGCGGTGCGTCGCGGGCAGGCAGGCTCGGCAGGTCTGTGGCCAGCTCCGTCGGCACATCGGACCCGAATGCCACTCCCTCGAAGGCGTTCGCGAAGCCGTCCAGCCACTCGCGCGCCTCGTCCATGTCCGAGAATCGCTCGACCTCGCCGCCCGCCCCACGGATCCTGTCCGCGAAGGCCTCGATCACAGGGCCCGCCGGGGGCGACCCGACGAACGCGCCAGGGTGAGCCACGGCCTCTCTGCCCTCTAGTGCGGACCTGACACGAGCAAGGATTCGCTCCCTCATTTCGGGCCGTCCTTCCAACGGCGCATGAATGAGGGCCTGCTCCACGGGAGTTCGCCGTGGACGGCCAGCCACGGTTTCAGGAACGGCAGCCGTCGCCTTACGGAGGAAGGTAAGAGCCGAAGTCCGGCCGCCCCCAGTCGGAATAGCGCCGGGCGCTTCGCTGCCGCCGCGTACACAGACAACAGCACGCTCTCGGTGGTTGGCGCCTTCCCGGCCTCCACCACTCTCCTTCGCCAGGTGAGCAGCATCTCATGAAGCGGTATCCGTACGGGACACACCTCGGTGCATGCGCCGCACAGGGTCGACGCGAACGGAAGCGCTCCACCCTCGTCTAAGCCGAGAAGCCCCGGCGCGAGCACGGCACCGATCGGACCGCTGTACACCCAACCGTAGGCGTGCCCGCCCGTTTGCCTGTAGACGGGGCACACGTTGAGGCAGGCCCCGCAGCGCACGCACTTGAGCGCCTCCCACGTGGACTCGTCGGCCAGCATGCCGGTGCGGCCATTGTCCACCAGGATCACGTGCACGGCCTCCGGTCCGTCGGGTTCGCCGTCCCGGCGGGGGCCGTGGATCATGGACACGAACGTTCCCACCGCCTGGCCCGTGGCGGCGCGCGACGTCAACTGGAGCATGCCCGCCAAATCACTCCAGCGGGCGATCACCTTCTCGATCCCGACCAGGGCGACGTGCACCTTGGGGGCGCTCGTGGCCAACCGGATGTTGCCCTCGTTCTCGATGAGCGCGAGCGTCCCGGTTTCGGCAACCAGGAAATTCCCGCCGGTGATGCCCATGTCCGCCATGAGAAACGCCTCGCGCAGGGCAGCGCGGGCAGCCGCGGCCAGGTCCTCCGGGGTGGCTTCGAGTGGGGTGCCGTGCACGCGGTGGAAGAGCCCCTGGATCTCTTCCAGGCTTCTGTGGATTGCGGGGCCCAAGATATGGCTGGGCGGCTCACCGAAGAGCTGGATGACGTACTCGCCCAGGTCGGTCTCGACCACTTCGATGCCCTGCCGCTCGAGCGCGTCGTTCACGCCGAGTTCCTCCGAGAGCATGCTCTTCCCTTTTACGACCCGGCGCACACCATGTTCGGCGGCCACCGCCCGTAGCACGCTTTGGACATCGGCGGCGGTCTCCGCCCAATGCACGACGACGCCATTTGCGGTGAGGCGGCGTTCGGCTTCTTCCAGATAGTCGGCCAGGTTGGTCAGCGCATGGCTCTTCACGCCGCTCGCCCAGGCACGCCACGCTTCCGAGTCGACCTCGCCGTACGCCCGTTCGCGGTGTCGGTCGAACGCGGCCGTCGCCCCGATCACGGCCTCCCGCACCCCCGGCTCATCGCGAAGGGTCGCCCGCGCACGAGCGGCATAGTCCCGGCTACGTACGTCCATTCGCCGCCTCCCAGAGCACGCCGGCCAGATGCTTGAACACCGGGCCGCTGCGCCGCTGCGCTGCCCTACCCGAGAGATGCAGCAGACACCCCGGATCGGCCGAGGTCACGATGTCCGGGTCCGGCAACGTGTCGAGCTTGCGGTCCGCCATGGCCGCCGAGACTTCAGGGAGCTTGGCGGAGAACAGCCCTCCGAACCCGCAGCACTCTTCGGCCGCCTCCCACTCCACCAACTCGGCCCCTGCGTTTCTAAGCAAGGTCAGAGGCTCTTCGCGTGAGCCGAGTTCGCGGAGCGCGTGGCAGCCGTGATGATACGCCACCCTTCGACCGGCCAGCCCGGAGCCCACCGCGTCGACCCCGAGCACCCTCACGATGAACTCAGCCAGCTCGAACGTGCGACCGGCGAGTTCTGCCACCGCCGCGCCACCGTCGTCCCCAAACAACTCGGCGTAGCCTCTTCGCATCATCGCGGCGCAGCTGCCCGATGGAACGACCACGTACTCGGCGTCGGCGAGCACCTCGAGCGCGTGGCTCGCCATGCTCCTCGCCTCTGGCCAATGCCCGGCGTTGTAGGCGGGTTGGCCGCAACAGGTCTGGCCCCTAGCGACATTCACGTCGACTCCCAACGACCGGAGCAGCTCGGCGCTGTCTGCGCAGGCGTCCGCGAAGAACTGGTCGCCCAGGCAAGTCACGAAGAGGGTCGCGCGCATCGCACCAGTGGTTCGAGTTCAGACAGTTTTCCGGGCAGCAGGCGGGCCACCCCTTCCCGCTTCGGCGGAGAGTGGGTAACCTGGGCTGACCGAGCGACGGAGGCCAC
>JBGMRK010000243.1:0-2769 GCA_048061375.1 Longimicrobiales bacterium
GCGGTTCCTTGTGCACGACGTGGGCGCTACGCTGATCGGTCGGCAGGATCACGAGGTCCAGGATGTCCACGTGCTCGGGCCGGTTCGCTACGAACACCACGACCTCGGCCACGTCCTCACCCCTCAGGGGTGTGTAGCCCTCGTAAACGGTGGCCGCACGTTCGGTATCTCCGCGAAAGCGGACCTCCGAGAACTCGGTCTCGACCAGTCCGGGATCGACGCTGGAGATCCTCACCTTGGTGCCGGCCACGTCGACGTTCATCCCCTCGTTGAGGGCGCGGACGGCGAACTTGGTGGCGTTGTAGACGTTCCCAGACGGGTAGACCTGGTGACCGGCGATACTGCCGATGTTGATCACATGCCCGGAGTCGCGAGCAACCATCATGGGCAGGATCGCGCGCGTCATATAGAGGAGACCCTTGATGTTCGTGTCGATCATTTCCTCCCAGTCCTCCACGTCCCCCTCGTGCAGCTTGCTCATGCCGAGTGCCTTGCCGGCGTTGTTGAGCAAGATGTCGGGCACCCTGCCGTCCGCTTCGAGTTCGGCGGCGAGTTCCACCGCGGCCGCGGCCGAGCGGACATCGAAAACCTTCGTCAACACGGAGACGCCGTGAGATTGCTCCAACTCCCGCTTCAGGGCGTTGAGACGCTCCTCACGACGTGCGAGCAGGATCAGCTTCACCTCCATCGCCGCGAACGCCTGCGCGCACGCCCTTCCGATTCCGGCCGTCGCGCCGGTTATGAGCGCGGTTTTTCCCTTGATCCGGTTCATAGCGTCTCCGGGACTGGCACATGTTGGGTCCGGATGGGAAGGTCACTGGTTGGGAGGGGTGGGGCAATGGAGGAGGGGATGCCGGGGAGGCGATGAAATGTGGCCTCTGCTCGACGTGGACGCTCCTTCGGAAGCGCGTATCGACCAGACAGGCGCTGGCCGTGTAATGCCCCATCCAGTGCGCCGGCTTTTGACCGGGGGAGGGCAACCCCGGTACGTTGCCCCCGTCACCGCATACAGAGCTACTAGAGGGATATGAGCAAGAACATCCACGCAGTATTTGTTGCCGCTGGGAGCTATGTCCCCTCGCGCAGAGTCAAGAACTCGGAGTTCTTGCAGTCCGAGTTCTTCGAGGATTATGCCAAGCAATACGACCCTTCGAAAATCGGCACGATCGTGAAGAAGTTCGAGGCGATCACCAACATCGTCGAGAGACGCCATGTGGACGATGATCTCGTCACGTCGGACATAGCTTTCCACGCGGCGGAGAAAGCCCTGGCCAACTCGGGAATCGACAGGGAGTCACTCGACTACATCATTTTCGCGCACAACTTCGGTGACGTCCGGGCAGACAACCTGAGGTCCGACTTCGTGCCGAGCCTCGCTGCCAGGGTCAAGCGGACACTGGAAATCCATAACCCGAGGTGTGTTGCCTACGACCTTCCGTTCGGATGTGCCGGCTGGCTGCAGGGCGTCATCCAGGCGAACTACTACATCAGAAGTGGCGATGCGAAGCGGGCCCTGGTGATCGGCGCCGAGACGCTGTCCCGAGTGTCCGATCCTCACGATCGCGACAGCATGCTCTACTCCGACGGAGCGGGATGCGTGATTCTGGAGGCGCGATCCAGCGATGAGCCGGTGGGCGTCCTGGCTCACGCAACCAGATCCGACACTCTGGAGCATGCTTCACTCATGTGGATGGGGAGATCGTTCAATCCCGATTTCGAGGACGGTGCTCTTTTCCTCAAGATGCGTGGTCGAAAGCTGTATGAGTACGCCGTGACGACGGTCCCGGACCTCGTACGCGAGAGTCTCGACGAGGCGGGTGTGGGGCTAGGTGAGGTGGACAAGATCCTCATGCATCAAGCCAACGCCAAGATGAACGGGGCGATTCTCAAGCGCCTCTTCTCGCTGGAGGGAGACGGCGAGGCGCCTGCCGGGATCATGCCCATGACGATCTCCTGTCTTGGGAACAGCTCCGTGGCGACGCTTCCAACGCTGCTCGACTTGATCCTGGAAGGCAGCCTCGAGGGCCAGAGTCTTGGGAGCGGTGATCTGGTGGTTCTTGCCGCGGTCGGCGCGGGAATGAACATCAGCTCGATGGTGTACAGGTGGCCCTGAGAAAGATCAGCGCTTGGTCCAGACAAGAACGACCCCACAGGTAGGGGTGGTCCCACCGGTGATATCGAGGTAACCGAGTCCTGCCAGGCCCTGCCACTCAGGCGGGACATTGCTGGACCCGTTGTAGACCTCGATCGCCTCGATCTCTTCCACGGTCAGTATGTCATCCAGGTTTGCACCCCTGTAGACGCGATCGACCACGACCTGGAGCACGCAATTCTCCGGTCCGCTGGCACGAAACACACCGCGTGTCGAGCGCACCTCGCCGTTCCGGGTGACGACGCCGGGCAGGTTCCGCACAAGCTCCGAGGGTCTGAGCGCTTGAAGCCTGCGGAGCCGCTTGACCTCGACGAAATGGCCGAACCCCCGCTTTTTCCGGTCATAGAACCCGTTGGACGCGAGGGATGGCGCGCGACGTTCCCCCTGAACCAGCAGTCCGGGGATTTCGACCGCATCGGGGGACAGCCGAATCCTGACGGCCATGATGGACGTGTTCGTGATCTCGATGTCGGTGACGTGCTCGGGCTCATAGCTGAGCCGGTTGACGACCAGCGAGTAGGTCCCGAGGTCGACCGCGATAAAGAATCGACCCGCGCTGTCGGACAGGGCCCGACCTACCACCTTTCCCATGGAATCGGCGAGCACCACCTGGGCGG
>JBGMRK010000244.1:0-2734 GCA_048061375.1 Longimicrobiales bacterium
ATGTTTCTTGGGGTTCCACAATCGATCCGAATCCAGCGCGCTGTGCGCTTTGAACGAGGATGCCAAGGACATGACCCGAATTCCCACGCGAAGCTTGCTTTCCGCGAGTCTGTTGCTCGTCGCTTCGTGCACGCCGCAAGTAATCCACACGGCGACCGTCACACCCAACTCGGTCATCGTGCTGATCGCGGACGGCGCCGGAGTGTCGCACTGGACCTTGGCCGCATTCGCCTCCGACGACCTTGCCATCGAGCGGATGCCCGTTGGGGGGCTCGTGGACACTCGCGGCGCCGATCATGAGGTGACGGGAAGTGCACCGAGCGCCTCGGCCCTGGCGACCGGAGTCCGCACGTTCATGGGAGCGATCAGCGTCGACATGGACAGCGTGCCACGCCAGACCGTGCTCGAGGTGGCTCACGAGCAGGGTTGGGCCACGGGCCTGATCACGACCACCTGGCTCACGGACGCCACTCCCGCCGCATTCGCCTCCCATGTGCCCAGCCGAGGCCAAATGGCAGAGATCTTCCGCCAGATGATCGACCTCCCGGTGAACGTGCTCCTGGGCGGCGGCTCGAGCCTGCTCCCGCTGGCGCAGGCCCGGCTGGGCTTGGACCTCCGGACCCCCGCCATGGAGCGCTACACGTTCGTCGAGACCGAGGCAGACCTCGAGAGTGTGAGCCGCAGCGACGCCTCGATGGTGCTCGGATTCTTCGCCGAGGGTGACATGCCGTTGGCGCCCGAGCGCTCACCCAACCTTGCGGAGATGACCGCCGCGGCGCTCCGCGTTCTGGAGAAGGACCCCGACGGATTCTTCCTCATGGTGGAGAACGAAGGATCGGACACCGAAGCCCACCGAAACGCGAGCCGCGAAGTGATCACGGCCGAGATGTTGGGCTTCGATGCCGCGGTCGGCGTGGCTTTGGACTACCAGGAGCGTCACCCGGAGACGTTGGTTCTGGTCACGGCGGACCACGAGACGGGAGGCCTCCACCTGACCGGTAACGAGCAGCGGGAGATCGTCGTGGGATACGCGACCACCGACCACACCGCCGCGCTCGTGCCGCTCTTCGCGTCCGGTCCTGGCGCGGAGCGGTTCGCCGGACTCAAGGGAAACGACGAGGTCGGCCGGATTCTGATTGAGCTGGTCCGGCGCTGAGCGATACCTTCAGCGGGCGGGCTCGATATCCACTTCGATGTGGCGCCACTTCTCCTGCCTGAATCGCCCAACGCTCAAGATGCACCGCGTGGCGTGGCCCAGCACGATCGCCAGCCAGATGTCAGCGGGCTGAAGCCCCCAGATCGCCTGGATGACCGCGACCATGCCCAGCGGCACCACGATCTGTGACACGATCGAGATATAGAGCGGGCTCTTGGTGTCGCCGGTGCCCTGGAGTGCACCCGTATAGGCGAGCGCGACCGTGACGAAGAGGCCCGAGATGCTTAGATAACCGAGCAACTGCACGCCGATTTCGAGCACGACGGGGTCGTGCATGCCAAACATGCCGAGCAGTACGCGCGGGATCGTGACGAACGCGATGCCGATGAGGCTGGCCATCGCGAGGCCGATGGCGGCCGCCACGCGGGCGGCCTTCACGGTTCGATCCGGTTTATTGGCACCCAGGTTCTGCCCAGCTACGGCGGCCGTGGCGCCCATCAGTCCGACCGACGTCCACGTAATGAACGAGAAGAGTTGCACGTAGCTGACCGCGTACGCCGCCTGAGCTTCCGCGCTCAGTTCCAGCGAGCCGATGAACCGCAAGAGGAACACACCGGCCAGGTTCATGGCCACACCCTGGACCCCGGTGGGCAGCCCGAAGCGGAAGAGCGAACGGATGATCGGCCAGTCGGGCCGGTATGACATCGTGCGCCTGAACGCCACCACCCACCCACCGGAGAACAGCATGTACACGGCCACGAGCGCGACCAGCCCGGCCGCGATCACCGACCCCATGGCCGCCCCCGCGGTGCCAAACGCCGGAATCGGGCCGAGGCCCCGAATCAGGATGACGTTGAAGACGACGTTGAGGACGGTGAGGATGATGCCCAGGCGTAGCGGCGTGCGGGCATCGCCGGCCGAGCGCAGAGCTCCACCCAGCATGAAGAACATCAACATGCCGAAGCTGAACACGAACATGATCCGCAGATACGGCAGCGCTTCCGCCTGTACCTCCGGAGCGGCGTTCACCAGATCGAGTAACGATGGGGCGAGTACATACCCGAGCGGGGCGAGAACCCCAACCGAGAGCACACCGGCCGTCAGGAAGGCCTGGTAGACGGTACGGTTCACCTTCTCCCGATCGCCCGCGCCGGCGAAGCGGGCCACCAGCACGCCCATGCCCGTGAAGAGCGAGCTGATGAAAACCATCACCACAAGGAAGATCTGCCAGGACACGCCGATGGCGGCGTTGCCGGTGAAGCCCACGTAGTGGCCGACCATCGCGTGGTCCACGAGGCCCTGAAAGCCACCGATGAGGTTTTGGAGCATGGTGGGCCAGGCAAGGCGCCAGACCGCTCGTCCGATCGGACCCTCCACGAGGGAGCGGTCGAAGGGCCTGCCTGGGACGGTGTCGTCTGATGTTGGGGGGGAGTCGGTCAGGCTCGTGTCACTACGCCCGTGCCGCGGTGGCGGCGGCGGCGGAGTCGAACTCATCTACAGCGGGTCGAGGGCGAGCACATGGCGCGCAACATGCCGCCCCTGGGATGGTCGTACAAGTGGGGCGCGCACCGTCGCGGA
>JBGMRK010000245.1:0-2683 GCA_048061375.1 Longimicrobiales bacterium
CGGGCAGACACGGAGATCCAGTCATTCACGTTGTACGACACCCAGGTCGTCATGTCGAAGCGATCACCCAGCCGGTAGTTCCGGGCGTTGTCGTTCAGGTGAAAGGTCGAGCTGACCTGCGCTCCAAACGTGCCGATCTCGTTCTGGGTCATGAAGCTCAGGCTGGGACTCAGTTCCCACGAGCCCGAACCGGCCTGCATATTGAACGGAAGTTGGGCTCGCGAACTGGTCGCCGTCCGCCCCCGCTCGTCGATCTCGCCCGTCGGAACGGAGACGCCAATACCGAGAGTCAGCACGTGTGCGCCCGGATCGAGAAGGTCCCAGAGCGTGTTGACCTTCAGGTCGCCAACGTCGTCGGAGAAGGTCTGGAAAAATGCCGTTTCGGTTTCGTTGAGGTTATCCCGGAAAATGTAGGGCGCGGAGACCGCCAGCGTGAAACGGTCTGTGATCCCCAGACGAACCTCGAGATTCAGGGTCTGTGTAAGCATTGAGATCGGTGCCACCGCAAAGAAATCCAGCACGTCCTGCTGGAACAGCGGTGACGTGCCGTTGCGGTTGCCGAGCAGCTCGTCTCGGCTGTATGTGAAGCTCCACAGGATCTCACCGGCATCCAGCGTGAAATTCCCCGATACGCCCGGAGGGCCGAAGCCATCTGGACGGTTCCTGTCGAACATGTAGTCTTCATCCTGGGCCGCAGCCGATGCCGCAGTTAGTGCGAGTGCAGCGACCAAACCGGCGATTATGCTTGTCCGAGCCATCCTTCGAGCCTCCTGCGATTCAATCGGTGAGGGAATCCACCAAAAAATGCGCCCATTTTGGGGAAAAAAACAAGTGTTTCCTTCTCGTCAGGCTTTGGACTGCCTACTCGGGCCCGGCGATGGAGACTCGGCCGATATTGGAAATCTGCGCGCCGTTAAAGGGGTATCGGGTGATTAGGCTGTTGATTTTCGGTCTTTTCCAGGATGTTGTCCAAGACGACGCGACCACTCGTGTCGTTGGAGATTCTGGCGTCTGGTGGCGAAATCTTCGAAAACGTCGCCCTCTCCGTTCGGTGGGCTTGCCCACCCCCCTGAGGCCGGATACTGTCACGGTTTCAGGCCGTTTTCCGACACGATCGAGAGTCCAGATATGAGATCAGTCCGTTTTCTTAACGTCATAGTGTATGGGAGCACCCTCCTTGCCGCGGCACAGCTTGGGGCCCAGGAACTCAGGACTCAGTCGGAGGCCTCGGGCTTCACGGTCTACACGGCCTATGACAGTATGATGATCTACCTCCGCGAGGTTCGGGCGTCGAGCACCGACATGCGGCTCGGGGTCTACGGCGAGTCCCGAGAGGGTAGGGAACTCCCTTACGCGATCTTCAGCCGTCCGCTGGTCAGCCAGCCTTGGGAGGCCGCTGCGTTGGGGCGGCCGGTGGTTTCGCTGCACGCGAACGTGCACGGAGGGGAGCGCACCCTGCGTGAGTCTCTGCTGATCCTGATCAGAGAGCTTTCGACGCCCGGGACGGAAGCGAACGCGCTGCTGGACGACTTGGTGATCCTCGTGGCCCCCCAGATCAACCCCGACGGTTTCGAGGCGACGCCCCGGAGTACGCGCGGAAACGCGTGGGGCATCGACATGAACCGCGACTGGGTCAAGCTCGAGCAGCCTGCGCTCACTGCGTACGCCAGGAACATCATCCAACGCTGGCGTCCACACCTATTCGTAGACGGCCACAACGGAGGCTCGTTTCCCTACAACCTGAACTACCAGTGCCCCAGCCATGCCGAGCTCGACCAGCGCATCACGCTGCTGTGTGATCAGGAGATCTTCCCCACCATCGACGCCCGGCTGGAGGCAGGGGGCTATCAGTCGTTTTACTACAGCCAGGGGACGGAGACCCGCTGGAACGGTGGAGGATCGGAGGCTCGCATCGGACGCAACTATGGCGGCTTCATCAACTCCGTGAGCATCCTCTTCGAATCGCCGACGACGCAGGAGTTGGCCGACGGTGTCGCCGCGGGCGTTCTCGCGTTCAAGGCCGTGCTGGAGTATGCCCGCGACGACGCGGACCGGCTGATCGAGACGGTGAACCGGGCCCGTATCGAGACCATCGAGATGGGCCTGAGCGCCCGGGGCGACATCGTCGTGGACATGGAGTACGCGCCCGAGGATTACACGGTGGAGTATCAGGTCCCGGTCGGTGAGGATGAGGATCGCCGGGTGATCACTGTCGAGAGTGACTCGCTCATGAAGCGGCCGATCGCCACCAAGACTCGTCCGCGCCCCTACGCGTACCTGCTTCCCAGAGACGCCGTGGACGCTGTGGCGATGCTACAGCGGCAGGGGATTACCGTTGAGGTGCTCGAGCGGCCCACGACGGTGGAGGTGACCGCGTACACCCTCGTCGATGTGACGTACGAGCAGGCCTATAACCACGCCGCCGCGGCGCGCGTCCAGTTGGGCGAGGTCCAAACGCTCGAGCGGGACTTCCCGGCCGGCACCTTCGTCGTACCCACCGGCCAGATGCTGGGCCGCCTGGTGTCGCACATGCTGGAACCTGAGACGGCCGACAACGTGGTCTACTGGAACACGATGGACGCGTGGCTGCCCAAGGCGGCGCTCGAGGCCACCGGTAATGCCGATGCCGGCCGCTGGGGCGGCGGCGCGGATGATCCTCGGGGAGGCGACCGACGAGAGGGAC
>JBGMRK010000246.1:0-2678 GCA_048061375.1 Longimicrobiales bacterium
CGTTAGATGGCCGCGGTATCATCTAGGGGTGGATTCCTGAGGAGCGAACTGGACTGATGCCCGATCCCGTCACCCGGCTGAACGCCGCCCTTGAAGGCCGCTACCGCATCGAGTCCGAACTCGGTGAGGGCGGGATGGCCACGGTGTACCTGGCCGACGACCTCAAGCACGAACGGAAGGTCGCGCTCAAGGTTCTGAAGCCCGAACTCGCAGCCGTAGTCGGTGCCGAACGCTTCTTGGCTGAGATCAAGACGACGGCGAACCTCCAGCATCCGCACATCCTACCGTTGTTCGATTCGGGCGAGGCAGACTCCTTCCTCTTCTACGTGATGCCCTACGTAGAAGGCGAATCTCTACGGGACAGACTGGATCGGGAGCATCAACTTCCGGTCGACGAAGCGGTGAAGATCGCGACCGACCTGGCCGAGGCACTCGACTACGCGCATCGCCACAAAGTCATCCACCGCGACATCAAGCCCGCCAATATTCTCATGCACGAGGGGCGGCCCTTGATCGCGGACTTCGGAATCGCCTTGGCGGTCGGGGCAGCTGGAGGCGGTCGTCTGACGGAGACTGGCCTCAGCCTTGGGACTCCGTACTACATGAGCCCGGAGCAGGCGACGGGAGAGCAATTCGTGGGGGCCTCCACCGACACTTACGCGCTCGGGTCAGTCCTGTACGAGATGCTGGTTGGTGAGCCGCCATATCTCGGAAGCACCGCGCAGGCCGTGCTGGGTAAGATCATCATGGGCGAGCCGGTGTCGGCGGCTAAGCAGCGGTCCTCGGTCCAAGCGAACGTGGACGCGGCGGTTCGGAAGGCACTGGAGAAGCTACCGGCGGATCGGTTCACTTCAGCCCAGGACTTCGCAAGGGCGCTGGGCGATGAGCACTTCCGGCATGGGGAGACGGTGGCCGGTGTCGCCGCTGCAAGCAGCGGTGCATGGAATCCACTGAGCATCGGCCTGGCGGGCCTCGCCCTGTCGTTCGCCGCCGCCTTCGGGTGGGCGCTCCTCCGTCCCGAACCCACGAACGCGCCGCAGCGGTTCACCTTGACGTTCCCGGGGAGCCAGCAGCCGGTCGCCGGACTCCCGGGGGCGATCTATTCGCTGCTTCCTGATGGCTCGGGTATGGTTTACCAGGCGGAAGCACCTGCCGGACGCCAACTCTTCTTGCGTTACTTCGATGTTCTTGAGGGGACTCCGATTCCGGGAACAGAAACCGGATACGATCCGCAGGTGTCGCCAGACGGAGAATCAGTGGCGTTCTACGCACAGAGCGGCGGACAACAGGTGGTTCGGATGGCCACTCTATCCGGCGGAACGCCGTACACGGTGACGGATTCGCTGGCCTTTGGATCCACTTGGGGGCCGGATGGGAACATCTATGGGCTTCATATCGGGACTGGGGGACTCGGCCGCGTTTCCGAGGCCGGGGGAGCGGTGGAGAGACTCACGCAACCCGACTCGGGTACAACGCATCGCTTCGTCAGCGTCTTCCCGAATGGCAAAGGGGCGTTGTTCACCATCACCAAGGCGGACCTCGCCGACTACATGCTCGGGGTCGTCTCTTTCGAGAGCGGTGAGTTCCGGGAAATCGCATCAGGCTTCTCAGGGTACTACGTACCCACCGGCCACATCGTCTTCACCCGCGACGACAACCGGCTGTACGCCGCGTCGTTCGATCAGGACCGCATGGAGCTCACTGGCCCAGCGTTGCGAATGATTGATGAGATCACCTCTACGGGTTTTGGCCTCTCCGGCTTCGAGTTCTCCGCTGATGGAACCTTGATGTACGAACAAGTCGAGGCTAGCGCAGCGGACCGACTGGTCTGGGTCGACTCCAGCGGAGGAGAGACGAACGCGGTTGTCGGATCTGCGGATTTCGGACGCGTCGCGCTCTCTCCGACTGATGAGCGTCTCGCCGTCGAGATCTTGAGCGAAGAAGGCACAAGAGACATCTGGATATACGACCTCCTCACGGGCGGGCAGACGCGCTTTACGTTTGAGGGCGACAACTTCGCCCCGAGCTGGATACCGGGCTGGCTCACGTTCCTTTCGAGTCGTGGTGACACGGAGGCCTGGTACCGAAAGCGCATCGATGGGAGCGGACCCAGTCAGCGAATGGCCATCACCGTGCCCGCCGTGCTGGATTACACTTGGTCCGCCGACGCACAGTTTGTGGTCTTTCCACTCCCCGGGAGCAGTGAGTCAGACCTGGACCTGTGGTTCGCCGAACCGGCCCGCGACAGCACCGCGCGACTGGTCTTCGAAGCTCATGAGGCGCAGCGGAACCCGAGCCTCTCACCGGACGGTCGCCTGCTCGCTTACCAATCATCGGAAACTGGCAGGCCCGAAGTGTGGGTGCGCGCCTTTCCCGACTCGGGGAAGCAATGGCAGATCTCAACGACAGGGGGCCGTGATCCGAGGTGGGCCCATGATGGCCGCCGGATTTTCTTCCGAGGACCCACCCAAGAGGTGATGGAAGTCGACATCAGCTCGAGTCCAACGTTTTCATTTGGGGTGCCTCGCGAGCTCTTTGGGGGCGCCGATTACCCGTGGTGGGCTGTCGGGAGGAATGACGAGCGGTTCCTCATGGTCAAGAGCTCTCCAACCCGACGGCGAGATGTTGTGATTGTCCTCAACTGGTTCGAGGAGTTGAAGGAGCGGGTGGGCAATTGA
>JBGMRK010000247.1:0-2661 GCA_048061375.1 Longimicrobiales bacterium
GCCGTATGAGGTGAAAAGGATGTTTCTGGAAATCTGAGGGGATCCGCCGAGGAGTTGCCGGTCTATGATGCGTCAAATGAGGGAGAACACGAAGTGGATCATGCTGGTTACGGCAATCGCCTTCGTGGGTCTCATGGTTTTCACGTGGGGGATGGACGTGACAGGGGTGAGCGGTGTCGGGCCCGGTGCGATCGGAAAGGTCAACGGCGAGTCGATCAGCTATGACGCGTTCAACTTCGCCTACCGCCGACTCTACGACCAGGTCTCCGAATCTCAGCAGAATCCGGTGACGTCGCAGCAGAATCGTGACATCGAGGATGCCGCCTGGGATGACGTGGTCAACCAGACCCTCATCTACCAGGAAATGAAGCGACGCAACATCGCGGTGAGCGACGAAGAGATTCAAATGGCGGCTCGGACGAGCCCGCCTCCCGAGTTCCGCACTCATCCGGCGTTCCAGACGGAGGGTCAGTTCGATCCGGAGAAGTATTTCTCGTACCTGGCCAACTCCACGCCGGAGGACCAGCTCTTGATCCAGTTGGAGGGCTACTACCGCGACGTGATTCCCCGGAGCAAGCTGATTCGCCAACTGGCGTCCGACATATACGTCAGTGACGCTGAGCTCTGGCGTGCCTACAGGGACGCGAACGAGAAGGTGCAGGTGCGCTACATTCCGCTGAATCCGTCGCAGCGCGTTGCGGACTCGCTGATCACGGTCGAGCCCTCCGAGCTGCGCCGCTATTACGACGACAACCGCGATGAATTCGCCGTGCCGGCCCAGGCGTCGGTAAAGGTCGTCGTCCTGGACAAGACCCCAATTTCCTCGGACACGGTAGCGGCGGAAGAGTACGCGGCAGAGTTGACGCAGGAACTGGTCGACGGTGCGGACTTCGACGACCTCCTGAATAGACGTGGCGTCAGCGATGGAAGCGGCGATCTCGGCTGGTTCGGCCGCGGACGTATGGCCGAAGAGTTCGAAAGAGCGGTGTTCGCGTCCGGCGTCGGTGTGATCACCGAACCTGTGAAGACGAGTTTTGGCTACCATATCATCGACGTGTTGGACAGGGCGGGCGACTCGATCCAGGCTCGGCACATTCTCGTGCCGGTCGTCAGGACCGAGGAGTCCGAGCTCGACCTTCTCACCATCGCGGACTCCCTCGAAACGCTCGGGGAACAGCGCACGATCGAAGAGGCGGCCGCCATGGTGGGCCTCACGGTGCAGTCGGCGACCCTGACCATCGACTTCGCATTCGTCACGGGCGCGGGCAGCGTCGACGAGGGAGCGGACTGGGCGTTCGAAGAAGCCTCACCGGGAGAGGTGAGTCCCGTCTTCGAGGCGGCTCAGAGCTTCTACATGATGGAGTTGATCGAGGCCCGCGAGGAGGGCTTCATCTCAGAGGAGAACGCTGAGGCCTCGATCGAGATTACCGTCCGTCAGCGCAAGAAGGTCGAGGCCACCGTGGCCGAAGCCGAGGAGATCCTCGTCGCCATTCGGGGTGGCGAGGCCATCGAGAACGTGGCGGCTCGGTTTGGTGTGGAACTCCGCGAAGCCGGCCCGTTCACTCGACAGGACTTCGTGCCCGGGTTGGGCCGCCAGAATGCGGCAGTGGGCGCGGCGTTCGGCCTCAACGAGGGCGAGGTGAGCCACGTGGTGGAGACGAGCACCAACGTCTTGATCATCGAGCAGACGGGGTATATTCCAGCCGACAGTATCGCCTGGGACCAGCAGGTCGTCAGTCAGCGTTTGGCAGTCACACGATCCCTCGGCCAGACGCGCCTGCAACAGTGGCTCGCGGGTGTGCGCGACGCGGCCAAGATCATCGATGAGCGCGATGCCCTCCTGCGCGGACCCCTCGACGACGGCCCCAGCCCGATTCAGGCCCCCATCTACTAGAAGGCTGTCCTAACGGGCCTGTCAGGAGCTGCTGGTCAGGCTCCTGGGCTCACCGTCACCGTCATCGTCGCCGTTTGCCGGCGTCGTGGACGAAATCGAGCCTGTCGAATCGTCGGGCACGTTGATCTCGCGCTCAATGTCTCGCACCGAGCTCTTGAACTCCCGAATACCTTTGCCCAGTGACGAGCCGATTTCGGGCAGCCGCTTGGCACCAAAGAGCAGGAGCACGACTAGGAAGATCAGAATCATCTCCCCCATGCCCAAGCCGCCAATTCCCATCGCTATCTACCTCCAGATTCCAATGCCGGTCCGCCTACATCCAGGACCGCACGACAAAGCCTACGATCGCAATCCCCACGAGCGTCAGCACGTTCAGTCTCAAGTCCAGCGGCCCGAGCGTTAGGGCCACGGCCACCAGATCGATCGCGAAAGGGCCAATCGAACCCGCCACCGACGTCGCCAGAAAGCTTCGAGCCGGCCCTTCGGGCAGGAACAACTCCGACAACAGGGTCATCAAGCCACCGAGGACCATGCCCACCAAGATCGTGAAGCTGAGTCGCGCGGCGTTCCGCTGGCGGGTATCGACTAGCATACCGCCCGATCGGGACAGTCGTTCCTCGGTTGCATGGCCGTGCCGACTCTCTAGTGATTCCGGTCGATCGAGTAGACCACCGCCTGCCGTAGTGCGTCGACCGCCGGGCCTTGGTCCAATTCGCCAAGCATGGCCTCGGCTTTTTCGCCGAAGTGAACCGCCCTCGAGCGTGCGT
>JBGMRK010000248.1:0-1178 GCA_048061375.1 Longimicrobiales bacterium
CAGGCCCCCTGACGGCTGTGCCCGACTTCGCAGCCCGCAACGCGCGGACGTTGTTCTCGTGGGCTTTGCGTTGGTCACCGATGATTGCCCGCAGCCGATCTTCGAGCTCGCGCTGTCCTCGCAGGATCCATGAGCGCACCGCCGCGGCCTCGGTGGCCTTCCACTCTTCGGCGATCCTACGAACCTCGTTCACCGCTTCAACGGCCCGCTTCTGCTTCCGGGTCTGGCGGGCACCGACCACTGTCGCCGTCGTGCCGAGCAGACCAGCAAGCAGCATGAACCCGCCACGCATCGCGGCACCTCCACCTGGGGCCTGGTAGAGCCACCACGCAAACGCTGTCGAGGAACCGAGCTGGGCGATCGTCGCCGATACCCGGATCGACATGCCCGACCCGCCGGTGCCGTGGCTACCTAACAGCCTGGCCTCCGGCCGTTCCGGGGCATCGACATCGGGCATGGCAGTCTCTTCGACCTCGGTTGCGAGCGCTTCTGCGAGCTCCACGAGGCGCTGATCGGCCTCGTCCACGAGTTCGGCGTGCACGTCGTCGAGGGAGTTGAGGAAGTCGGCAAGGACCACGTCGTCGGGACGGCTCCGCTCCGCCGCCGCCGCGGTCGCCTCCCTCGTCGCCCCGGCAAAGAGGCGTGACATGGTGACCGCAAGCGCGTCGCGTGCACGGCTGCACCCGTCTGCCGCCTCACGCATCCAGTCGGCCGAGTCTGTGCGGAGCCTTGCAAGAGCGTCTGCCTCCGCCTGGAGCAGTTCATCGATGGTTGCAGGTCCCTCGATAGCCGCCCGGCTCACGTGGCTCGGTTCCTCGAGGTCTTCGAGCGCCGAGCGGCACGTCAGCAGCACGTTCTCGAGACGCAACGACCGTAGCCGGTGGCCGAGATCCTCGACGAGGAAGTCCCTCAACTCGGCGACACCGCTCTCTTCATACAGCTCAGCACTCGCATCGGCGTCCCTCTCCGCGTTCTCGATCGAGAGATCGACGAGAGGAAGCGCCACGCCGAAGCCCTCGACCCTGCGTGTCCTGGCATTCGACTCCACGAGGGCGAGCGTCGTTTCGAGGTTCTCTTGCCACCGGTGGATCAGGTCGGTCTTGGTCATCACGAGGATCAGCGTGTTTGCACTCCCGGCCACCTGTGCGAGCTGGGTCAGTTCGGGCTGCGTAATCGGT
>JBGMRK010000248.1:1188-2643 GCA_048061375.1 Longimicrobiales bacterium
GCGGAGCAACTCGACGTCCGGTGTCTCGATACGCAGGGCCGAGAGGGTGCGGCCCTCCTGGGGCCCACCTGCGAGCTCATCGTTTCCCCACTCGGTGATCTGGTCACTGCCTGCGATCGCTGCGAGCGCTCTTGGCTGGTCGCCATCGGTGACCTCCACCATGACACCCGGCGGCACATCGTCGATCACTCTGCGAAAACACAGCGCGTTGATGAGCGAGGACTTGCCCGCTCCCGACACACCGGTGAACCCGACCCGGAGGCGCCGGTCACTCCAGCGCTGCGCCACAGATGTGATCGCATCGGCGAGCTCCGACCGCTCAAGGCCGCGCGCAGTCTCGACGGTCTCGTTTGCAACCGACGCCACCTCTGCTCGCAGAGCCGGAAGTCCCGAGCTGCCGCTCGCCAGGGTCGCCGTCATCGTTTGCCGAGTCGAGCAACGAGATAGCCTGCGCTTGCTGCGACGCTGATGACAACGAGTTGGCCTGGGAAGTCGATCGCTCCCGCTCCTGAGCCTTGCTCGGTGACCCTGAACGCCTGGGTGTCGAGGTCTCCGATCATTTCGTTCACACGATCACCCGCGCCCGGTGTCGGAGGCATGACGCCGGGAGTGCCACCTTCCGATGCGGATGGGTTCACCTCGAGGATGATCTTGCCATCGCTCGAGGAGATCAACAGCCCATCGATCTCGCCGGACTCGACGAGCGCGATCAGATCGCTGATATCCAGACCGGCCTCCGTGCCAGGGGTGAGGGCATCCATTGTGCCCGAGGCAGTCCCGGGGAGAGGTGTCTGCATACCGGTGCCGAGCCGGTCGCCAAGATCCGGGAGGTCGTCGATCGCTCCGACAACGATGTCCGGGCTCCTCGTCGAACCTGCTGAATCGACGTCCGCTGCCGCCGGGGAGAGCGCCGGGGACGTGTCAGCGCCCGAATCGGGAGGGGATCCGAGGCTGGGGATGCCCGTCGCTGGAGACGGCGCGGATCCAATCGTGGGGGCACCGGTCGGCTTCGCACCGCTCGCCGGTGCGCCGGTGGGTTCGCTCCCACCGGACGGAGCGCCAGTTGGCACATCATCAGCAACCTTCGCTACGTCCGTACCTTCGTCACCTGAAGATGCGGCTTCAGGCGAATCGTCGCCCGGGGCCTGCGTCGCCGGAACATCGCCGCCGACCGGTGTCACACCGGGTTGTACGTCACCGGGAACCTCACCACCGGGAGCGCCAGGAGCCTGCTGCTTGTCGCCCTCGGCGTCGGCAGGAGGAGTCTCGTTGCTCGGCTCGTCGTCTTCGGATGCGTCCTCACCGGGGGATTCACCTTCTGTGGCGCCGACCGTGGGAATCACCACAGGGGGTACCTGCTCGCCCCTGGCTTCCTCGCCCGTGTCCTGGTCACGCGCGTCCCGGTCGTGCCTGTCCCGGTCGTGCCTGTCCCGGTCGTGCCTGTCCCGGTCGTGC
>JBGMRK010000249.1:0-2639 GCA_048061375.1 Longimicrobiales bacterium
CCCAGGATGGTAGTGACCAAAGGCCCGGGTCGCCGATCGGGCTTCCCGGGGGCGCCTCCACCGGGGCGGGACTCTGACCCGGCTCCATCGGCCTATCCAGGAATCGCCGCACATCTTTGGCGATCAGGTAGAAGTGCGCGCGGTCGGCGTCGCCCCTGGCCGAAGCGGTCCACTGCTCGGAGCGCTCGGCGAGCTCGTTCAGCGCGAGCGACGCTACGGCCCTCACCTGCGGCATCGGCGCCCGCGCCGCGAGGCCCATTAGCCTGTCCACGACCACGCGCTGCACGGCACGGCTTACCTCCGCCTCGTAGCCGTTGTCGACATCGGCCTCGAAAGTAGCCTCGACCAGCTCGCGGATTACGTCACCGAGGCCCGGAAGGGTCTGATCCCTGGCCTCCTGCTGCACCAGCCTGGCGGCGCGCTCCGGCTGGAGAATCATGGCGACCGTAATGTCGGCGGCCACCGCGGCCGGAGAGACCGCGTCGAACACCAGGCCCGTATACCTCCGGAACAGTTCCCGATTGAGTCCATAGCCGGCGGGTCGCGGAGGGATGAGCTCGAGGACCCTGTCCGGAAGCGTGAGCTCGGACGGGTCGAGCGTCCGCAAGAGAGCCTCCATGGCGCGTTCCTGCTCGCTCTCCGGAACGGATCTCAGGGGCTGCTGCCCGTCGCCGCGAAGGGCATAGGTGTAGTAGAGCCCGCCCAGCACCTTGGAGGCGGCCTCCACCTGATAGCGGTGGCTCAGGTACAGCGGGACGAGCGCCTCCTCCAGGGTGGCCAGCGGTCGTCCATTCCGGATGGCCGCCTCGCTGAAGTTGGATAGCGCCACCCTGCGCACGTCCATCATGCGGTCGAGCTCGGTGGCGGCGTTCGCGCCGTTGTCCCAGAGGTGGGCGAGCGGATGGGCGCTTCCCGCCGGCCGGGCGTCCTGGTCGGTGATGAACGTGATGCCGTCGTCCCGGGCATCCGCGAGAATCCGGTCGAGCGCGGCGGCCTCGTTTGTCCCCTCTGGGAAGTCCTGATAGCCATATCTGATGGCCACCTTGTCCCAAGCGCCGATTTCGTTCTCGTAGGCGTCGAGCACGTCGATCCGGCCATCCTTCAGCCCGATGCGCGGCTGCGGGTAGTCCATGACCGACTGAGGTCCGACCGAGCGTTGGGCGCTCGAGATGTAGTTGTGCGAGAGCCCGAGCGTGTGCCCGATCTCGTGAGCGGCGAGCTGTCGGATGCGAGCCAGGGCCATCTCGCTCATCGCCGTCGGGACCCCATCACCGTCGTCGTACGGCGAGAGCAGTCCCTCGGCCAAGAGGTAGTCCTGCCGCACCCTCAGCGAGCCGAGCGTGACGTGGCCCTTGAGGATCTCGCCCGTGCGCGGGTCGCGTACGGAGTTGCCGTAGCTCCACCCCCGGGTCGAGCGGTGCACCCACTGGATCACGTTGTAGCGGAGATCCATCGGGTCGGCGTCGTCCGGTAGGATCTCGACACGGAACGCGTTCCTGTATCCGGCAGCCTCGAAGGCCTGGTTCCACATGTTCCCGCCCTCGATGAGGGCTGTGCGGACCGGCTCGGGCGTTCCGGGATCCAGGTAATAGATGATGGGCTCGACGGGATCGCTCACCGCGGCGGAGGGATCCACCTTCTCGAGGCGGTGACGGGAGATGTAGCGCTTGAGCAAAGGCTCCCCGATGGGGGTGGCATAGTCCATGAACGAGATGCCGCCGTACCCGGCTCTGGGGTCGGACGCCCGCGGCTGGTATCCCGACGGGAGCTCGACGAACGAATGATGCTGGCGAACGGTCAACGCTCCGGCGCTGGCGGACACGCTCCGAACCAGGCTGCCGGGGTTGTCGGAGGTGAACGTCAGGGTCACCTCGACCTCGGAGTTCTTTGGAAACGTGCGCGTGCGGGGCAGATAGAGCGCGCTCCGCCCCTTGTCGAGTTTCCACGTTCCCTGGTTCGATCTACGCAGCGTCGAGATCACGCCGTGCCAGTCGGTGAGGAAGAAGTCCGTGGCGTCGACCAGGATGCGATCGTCCGTTTGGGCCGCGATCTTCCATCCCCACTGCACCGAGGGTGGGAACCCGTCCAACACGGATTTCCGCTCCATGGGGTCATCACTGATCGCCCGAAAGCGTTGGTTCGGTTCCTCCATGAACACACGCGGCCCGACCCTGCGGAACACCACCACGTGCTGTGGGCCGAGGTCTCCCCGGTTCAGCCCGATGTCGTTCTGGCCGAGGCCGGCCGGCAGAGACGTGTAGTGAAGCAAGTCCTCCTCGAAGCGACCGATCTCCATCCACATCTTGCCCGCGTCGTCATCCCAGAAGAGCGGGACGAAACCGTCCATCTTTTGCATGCCCTCGGTCTTCGCTTCGATCGAGGGAAGAGTGTCGGCGTCCTGCGTGTCGGCGTCCTGCGCGTCGGCCTCGCCGACTCCACCGAAAAGCACGGTAATCAGCGTGAACCCCGTCATGACGGAACTGAATAACGCACGGTACATTTGTGTCTCCTTCAACAGCCCTCTAGGGAACTCGCGGGTCGATTTCCAGCTTGCAGCGAAGAAGCGTCATCACGGCACGGCGCGAGCCGCCACGCTCGGAGGTGAGGGCCACGATTTCGCCTGGTCCCAGCGCCACCGC
>JBGMRK010000250.1:0-2619 GCA_048061375.1 Longimicrobiales bacterium
CCATCGCGGACTCAAGCATTCCCAGATCCCTCAGCCCGTCTGATCCGCCGCTTCTTGCGTATTCCGACGAAGTGAGCCACCCAGTCCGAGCGCAGGGAACCACCTGATCCAAGCGAAGGGGCCCACCCATTCCGAGGGATGAGGCCCACCTATCGGAGCGAAGCGACGCTGGTGGCGTGGGTTACGCCGTGACGGTCTTGGGTGGAGTGGTTTTCGCCTCCTTTCTACGCATGGATGCGCCTGTGAGGGTGATGCGGTGCGCGTGATGCACCAAGCGGTCCAAAATGGCATCGGCGAAGGTGGCGTCGCCGATCACGTCGTGCCAGTGCTCGAGTGGGAGTTGGCTGGCGAGGAGGGTGGCTCTTCGGCCCGTGCGGTCCTCGATGACCTCCAGGAGATCGCGGCGTTCGGTTTGGTTCAGCGGAGCGAGGCCATAGTCATCGATGGCCAGGAGCTCGGTCTTTTGAAGCCGGTTCATCAGCCTGGGATAGGAGCCGTCGGCCCGGGCCAGGGCCATGTCCTCGATGAGTTGGGTGAGGCGGAGATAGCGGCAGGAGAGGCCCTGGCGACAGGCGGCCTGAGCCAGAGCGCACGCCAAGTACGTCTTACCCGTACCGGTCGCACCTGTGATGAGAACGACCTGATGGCGCTGGATCCAGTCCGAGCTGGCGAGGCGAAGGATGACGGAGCGATCGAGGCCCCGCGGGGCGCGGAAGTCCAAGTCTTCGATGGTGGCTGGGAGGCGGAGCTTAGCTTGCCGCAGCAGCCGGGTGAGGCGGCGGTCTTCGCGGACCGTAGCTTCCCGCTCGAGGAGGAGGGCGAGGCGATCCTCGAAGGAGAGGCTTTGGACATCGGGCACGGCCTGCTGTTCCTCGAGGGCGGCGGCCATGCCGGTGAGGCGGAGCTCGTGGAGTTGGGTGAAGGTCTGTTCAAGAAGCATGGGTCTGGCTCTCAGTGCCAAGAGGTGTAGTAGTCGGGACCCCGGACGTTGTCGTGCTCCTGGGGCAATTCGAGGCTCGCTTGTTCTTCCAGGGGAACGCGGTCCAGGTCGTGCTCCAGGATGGACTTGATGGAGCGGTAGGAGACACCCCGGATCACGAGGGCCCGGTGGCAGGCGGCCTCCAGCCGTTCGGGCGAGTAACGCTCACCGAGACGGAGGATGCCCAGGCAGGGGCGGTAGCCCTGCTCGGGATGGGGACGCTCCTCAAGGATCCGGGTGACGACGGCAGCCGTATGGGACCCGGTCTTCTGGGCCCAGCGGATCATCCGGGAGGGGGTCCACTCAACATGCTCCTGGTGGGCCTTGGGCCGGTGGGTAGGATCCGTGCTGAAGCCTCCTTTGCACCGGCTCCGGACGTGGGCCGCCACGCGGTGGCCATCGTGGAGGACCTCCACGGTGGAGGCCGTGAGGCGCACCTCTACCTGCTTCCGGACGAGGCGGTGAGGAACGCTGTAGAAGTGCTTCTCCACCGCGATGTGGTAGTCGATGTTGACCCGGGCTTTGCGCCAATCGGCGTACTCGTAGCGCGTGGTGGGAAGAGGCTTCAGAGCGGGCCGATCCACGCTCTCGAACAGAGAACGGCGGGTGCCGTCGAGCTTCTGGAAGGGCCGGTCGTTGAGAGCGTCCAGGAGACGGCGGATCTCACGGTTGAGCTCGGCCAGACTGAAGAACGTGTGGTTGCGCAGCGGCGCCAGGATCCATCTCTCGGCTACCAAAACACCCGACTCAACTTTCGCCTTGTCGCGGGGCCGGCGAGGCCTGGCCGGCAGTACGGACGTGCCGTAGTGGACGGCCAACTCCCGATAGGTGGGGTTCACCTCGGGGTCGTAGCGACAGGCCTTGCTCACGCCGGACGCAAGGTTGTCGGGGATCAGGAGTTCGCTGACTCCCGAGAAATACCCGAACATCCGGACGTGGGAGGCGGTCCAGTCGGGCATCGTCTGCGTCCAGGTGGCTTCGGCGAAGGTGAAGTTGCTGGCCCCCAGCACGCCTACAAAGATCTGAGCCTCGCGGATCTCGCCGGTCTCAGGATCCGCCACCGGTACCGTCTGGCCGGCGTAGTCCACGAAGATCTTCTCTCCGGCCTTATGCTCCTGGCGCAGAACCGGATCGAGACAGCCCTTCCACTCGCGGAAGAGATCACAGAACCGGCTGTACTGGTAGCCATCGGAATGAGCTGCCTTGTACTCCAGCCACAGCAGATGAAGTGTGACTCCTTTGCGGCGGAGCTCGGCGTGGATGTACTTGCAGTCGGGAACCGGGCGCGGGTAGATGCCGGGAGCCGTCCGGGGTGGAAACAGCAGAGCCTCCAGGGCGCTCTCGGTGAGATCATCGGGCAACGGCCAGCTCAGTCCCGCCTCCTCCGCTCTCCTGCGGATCCGCCGGACCGTGGTTCGGGCGGTCTTCACACTCCGGGCGACCTCTCGATCCGACCGCCCCTCGGCTCGGAGTCGGAGTACTTCCTTGATCTTGCGCATGGACAACCTCCTTGCTGGCACCTTTCCTCCCGGTTCGTTTGGAACACGAGAGGCGCAAATGACAGCCTGCAGAAACGGTTATCCAGCGTCGCTTTCCCTCCGGAGGGCCGTGGCTCAGTTCACCGGAAGGCGGTGGGCCTC
>JBGMRK010000251.1:0-2603 GCA_048061375.1 Longimicrobiales bacterium
CCACGCGCACGATGAGGCCGCGGTGGGCGTCGGGGTGCTCCTGCGCGCGGCGGACGACCCGGTCGGACTCGCGCCGGAGCTTCGGCGCACCCTCGCGTCCGTGGACCCGCGCCTGTCGCTCTCGGGCACCCGGACGCTCGCGGACGCGCACGCCTATCTCACCAGGATCCCCCGGGCGATGGGGGCTCTGGCACTCGGCGGAGGTCTCGCGGGCCTGCTGGTCGCCGCGGTCGGCCTCTACGGGATGTTGGCGTTCCGCGTCCGGCAGCGGTGGCGTGAACTCGGCGTGCGGCTCGCGCTCGGTGCCGATGGCCGTCGCCTCGCGCGGGAGACCTTCCGGTGGGCGCTCGAGCAGTTGGTTCCGGCCGTCGTGATCGGGCTCGCGTTGGCGTGGGCGGCGGCGCCCGCGCTCGAGATCATTCTGCTCGGCATGAAGGCGCGCTCGCCCTCGATCTTCCTCGGCGTGGGGCTCACCTTCCTGACCGTTGGCCTGGTCGCCTCGGTGGTGCCGGCGATTCGGGCCGCGAGGACCAACCCCGCCGAGGTGCTGCGAGGGGAGTAGGGTCGCGGGCGTGGGAGCATTTCTAGGATTTCTGGTGGGTATGTGGTGGGTATGAGGTCACCTCGCGCAACTTTTTTCGACAAGTGCCGCGAATTTCCCGTCATGCTGCGTCCGAGAGCCGCTTGGCACTGCCGACTATGTAGCCCTGTGTGAGACGACGCTGTCCGTTTCCACCATGGAGTAGCCCTCGCCTCCGCCGCACGCTCCGCCATGGTAACGGGGACAGATCGTGGCTCGCGGCACCGGTATCGACAGCACCACGCCCCCGTGCCCGACTGGGCCACCTCGGGGCCGATTTACCGGCCACGCAGGCCGACAACCACACCCCTCTACCCCGTGGTTCAGCATCATTTAGAGACGTTCCTCGCCGAGGCCACACAGGCGGACCCCATGGGGTTCGGTCCCGCCGCCTGGGTTGAGCGCGATCTGCGAGCCTACCTGAGGTGCGGCATCCTGGCCCACGGTTTCGCTCGAACGAAGTGTGAGGACTGCGGCCGCGAGCGGCTCGTCCCGTTCTCATGCAAGGGCCGAGGTGTGTGTCCTTCATGTAACACACGCCGTATGGCCGAAGTCGCCGCGCACGTCACCGACCACGTGCTGCCTCACCTACCTGTGCGTCAGTGGGTGCTGTCGGTTCCAAAACGCCTTAGGCCCTTCCTTCACCACAATCCGCACATCGCCGGAGCTGTGCTGCGGATCTTCGTGCGGGCCATACGCACTACGCTATGCCGCACAAGTCCCGGCGCACCCAAGGACGCCCGAATCGGGGCGCTATCGTTCTTGCATCGATTCGGCTCCGCACTCAACACGCATTTTCACTACCATCTCGTGGTGCTCGACGGTGTGTTCTCGGGATCCGGCGATGGGGACGCCCAGTTCCATGCAGCCAGCCAGCTCACTGCGGCCCACTGGCTCGATCTCCAGCATGTCATCCAGCGCCGTGTGCTTCGGTACTTCCACACCCAGGGCCTACTCGATGAGGCAGACGCTGACGGCATGCTCACCTGGCAAGGCTCGGGAGGGTTCAGCATCGACGCCTCTGTTCGCATCGAGGGAGAGGACCGCGCTGGCGTCGAGCGGTTGCTCCGGTACTGCGCACGTCCGCCCTTTGCGCTCGAACGGCTCCATGCTCCCGCGGGGATTGCTTCGCTGGCGTCCAACGACTCCCGACTCGTCTATCGACTCCCACGTCCTACACCGGACGGGCGTACCGAGCTACGATTCTCGCCGCTCGAGCTATTGGAGCGTCTCGCTCGCCTCATCCCACCGCCTCGCGTGCACAGACACCGATATCATGGTGTCCTCGCGCCGAACGCCACGCTACGTGCTGCCGTCGTAGCGAACGGTCGGCCGGAGGCCGAGAGTCCAGACGATGAGCCTGCGGCCCCGGTCTCGGCTCAGGCGCGATCATGTGACGACGCTCCAAGCCGCCCCGCCAATCCCGCCCGCATCCGCTGGGCCGTACTCCTCGCTCGTATCTATGGTGTACTGCCGCTGCTCTGTCCGAGCTGCGGTGGACAGATGAGGATTCTCGCGTTTCTCACCGACCCGCCCGTCGTTTCGAGAATCCTCCTGCATCTCGAGCTACACCATCTGCCTCCGCCCCTCTCGCCGGCGCGCGGGCCACCCCAGGGAGACTTCCTACTGGATCAGACCTCGGGGTTCGATCCGGCTGAGGCCGAGCCCGTGCCTGACTTCGTGTTTGATCAGTCTGTGGCCGAGGAGTTCGAGGACTGACGGCCACACGGTACGACACCAAAGACCGCTCTCGGCGTGACCTCATATTCCCTGCGAAATTCGCCGCCCATCCACACATCCCCGTGACCCATTCGACGATCAACCCACTCAGAGCACCCAACACGTGCTCTGGCCTCCCCGATTGGTCGCAGCCACGCCCTCTCCCCCCCCTCCGGAAACCTTCCACCCCCCACTATCCCTGGGATGTTGCGCCTTTAGGGCGTTTGAAATACCTTCTTCCTTCCCGCACATTGGACCTGATCACCTCGCTTCAGATTATCGTCTTCCGAACCGGCGGGTCGAT
>JBGMRK010000252.1:0-2579 GCA_048061375.1 Longimicrobiales bacterium
CTTCTGGTGCTGGGCGCATTGATGGTGGGTCTCTCGCCTGCGGTGTTCGGGTGGGTCACGGGCGGCCTCGCGTACGTCGCTCCGCGGGCGACCTGGCCTGCCTACCTGACGACCGTTTTCCGTATGGTCACTGTCGTGGTGCTCCCGCCCGCCGTTCTGATAGGCGCGGTCTTTCCGTACCTGCTCAAGGCAACCCCCCTGAGGGGGCGTCCGGCCGGTCCGCTGGTCGGCCGGCTCGTTCTGCTGAACTCCCTCGGAGCCGTGGCCGGCCCCATCGTCGCGGGGTTCATCTTGCTCGATCTGGTGGGCCTGTGGATCGCGATCAAGATCATGGCCGTGGTATACGGGGGCCTGGCGTTGTTCGTCGTGTCGCCGCGGGGCGGTCGTCGATCCTTCCGCGGACCGGCTTTTTCCGCGGTCGCTCTGGTGGCGGTGATCGGACTACCGAGCCCACCCGTCGTGCGACTCGAGCCGGGCGAGATTCTGCGCGCAGTCTGGGAGGCGAGTGACGGCGTCGTGTCGGTCGTGGAGAGCGACGGGGGGGTCCAAATGAGATTGGACAACTTCTATGCTCTGGGGGACTCCCGCTCGACGCTTGTCGAGCAGATGCAGGCCCACGTGCCGTTGCTGATTCACCCCAAGCCCGCAAAGGTGCTGTTCTTAGGCCTTGGCACCGGACTCACGGCCGGAGCCTCACTCGTCCACGACGTCGAGCGCGTCGTGGCGTCCGAGCTGGTGCCGAACGTGATTCGGGCAGCCCGCCGCTATTTCTCGCCTTGGACGAATGGCCTTTTCACCGACCCGCGCGTCGAGGTGGTCGCCGACGACGCGCGAAACTACCTCCTGAGTTCGACCGAGACCTTCGACGTCATCGTGGGTGATCTCTTCACGCCGTGGCACGCCGGTACCGGGAGTCTTTACACCGTCGAACACTTCCGCCTCGTGAGCGAGCGTCTAGCAGAGGGTGGAGTATTCGCGCAGTGGCTTCCCCTCTATCAGCTGACGCCCGAGGGCTTCGAGACGATCGCCGCGACGTTCGCGTCGGTCTTTCCACAGGTCACGGTGTGGCGGGCGGACTTCTCGGATTCACGGGCGAGCATCGCTCTCGTAGGACAGGAGTTGGGTGCCCGGCTCGATCAGGAGACCCTCCTGCGCAACAGCCGGAGTGTCACCGGCGCTGCCGACGGAGCCCCGGATTCGCCGGACGAGCACATGGCGACGCTTTTCTACGTGGGGAACCTCACGGCAGCTCCGGGCCGTTTCTCCGGCGTTGCGCTCAATACGGACGATCGCAGGATCCTCGAGCTGAGAGCTCCCGTGCTCTCTCAGGAAGCCAACGCAGGACGCGAGACGTTCGTCGTCGGGAGGGAGCTGGAGCGGCTCTTCACTACGATCCACGCCGCGGTGCCTCTGGAAAACGATCCCTACCTCTCGTCGTTGCCCAGAAACGAGGTACGCTACGCCGATGCGGGTCTCATGTATTTTCGGTATCTGAGGCTGGCTGCTTCCGGACGGCGTGCCGAGGCGCTGGAGGTACTGGAGGGGCTCGAGACCGTCGCGCCCGCATTCGCGGCGGCGGTGGTGCGAGCCGCCGGCGGAGCGCCGTGACCGTTGGGAGTGCCGGGTTGCGTTGGCTACATTAGTGGCATATGCATGGCGGAGGGATCTATCTTTATTCGGGCGTCGCATTCCTTGAAACGTCGACCGTACGGAGGGCCGCCATGTACGTCACCGCCACCGGTGCCAGGAGACTGTCCCTATTCGGGTTTCTGCTTCTCGTCGCCTCATGCTCGACGACGGGGAATTCCTCCACCGCGGATCCTTCGGACGCGAGTCCCCGGCGGGCGTCCCGTTCCTCGAGGGTGCTTACCTCGGCGGACCTCCTGAGTGTACTCGACTTGAACGCGCTTCAAGCGGTCGAGCGCCTGCGTCCGACCTGGCTACGAAACAGGGGCCAGGTTTCCTTGGAGAACCAACAGTTCAGGGGCGTTCGACTCTACGTCGACGGAAACCCGCGAGGGTACATGGCGGATATGGCGGAGATTCTCGCGTCGGACGTCGAAGAAATGCGCTTCATGGATTCCCGTGAGGCCACGACTCGTTTCGGCACGGGTTATACCGATGGGGTCATCGTGATTACGACCAGGCGGCGCTGATGGGATCCCCTCCCGGACGGGCCGGAAATTTCGCGGAAGCTGACCGAACGTGAATCAGAGTAGAATTGGCCCCTTTCGATCGGGGCGAGATGGTATCGCAAAGCTCCTCGGTCCTCTCGAAGCCGAGTTGATGGAGTGTGTGTGGGCGTCCGACGGACCGATGACAGCGCGAGAGATCGAGGCTGCGGCCGCGACGTCGGTAAAGTACGTCACCGTGCTCACGGTGCTCAACAACCTCGCCAGGAAGGGGCTTCTTCGCCGCGAACGCGGTGGAAGAGCACTCGTGTTCGAGCCGGTTGAGAGTCGTGAAGAATTTGTGACTTCGGTGTCGGAGGAAGTGATTCGTGGTCTCCTCGATCTCTCGCCTCGCATCGCGGTGAGCTCGTTCGTGGGGAATCTGGGTGTGCTTTCTCCAGAGACTCT
>JBGMRK010000253.1:0-1152 GCA_048061375.1 Longimicrobiales bacterium
AACCGCAACTACCCCGGAAACTGGTTCATCGAACAGGGCGGATCCGGTCCTTTTCCCGGTTCCGAGCCTGGCCTGAGAGCCATGCTCGAGTTCGTCGAGGCCCACCCCAATATCGCGGCGAGCCAGCACTTCCACTCCTCGGGCGGCGTGGTGCTGCATCCACCCTCCGTGCCCGACTTCACGCTGAACCCGGCGGACCGCGCCCTCTACATGGACGTGTCGCGTCGGGGACTCGAGGTCACCGGATACAATCTCGCCACGTCGGTCTACGACTGGAACTGGCCACGCGGAAGCGGAAACAAGAAGGGTGGCCAGGTCTATCGCAACCAAGAAGGCGAACTGCGAGGCTTCCCCGTGGGGGCTGCGCGCTTCGGCTCCGCGCCGGCAGCGGTACCGCTCTCTCCGGCCGAGTTGTCGGCGGAATCCGGCGGGGCCGGTGTGTCCGCGTACCCGGCCTACGGTGGCTCCATTGACGCCATGTACATGCTATTCGGCGCACTCGCCTTCGCGAATGAGATCTACGCCCTCGGTGAAGACTACGACGGGGACGGACGAATCGAGCCGGCCGAGCAGCTTCGCTACAACGACGAGGTCCTGGACGGATACGCTTTCCAGCCGTGGACCCCGTTCGACCATCCGCAACTCGGGCCGGTCGAGATCGGCGGCTGGCGAAAGTTCGGCCAGAACAATCCTCGTCCAGATCAACTGGCCGAGGAGGTCCGCCGTAACGTGGAGTTCGCGTTAATGCAGGCCGAACTCATGCCAAGGATCGCGCTGGACGACATCGAGGTCGACGATCTGTCCGGCGGCGTTTATCGGGTGACGGCGCGCGTGCAGAACATCGGGTACCAGCCGACCGAGCTCGCCATTCGCGTGCAGCAGGGCCGCGCCGTGCCGGTTCGGGTCTCGATCGATGGCGTGGAGGTGCTCTCTTCCGAGACGTGGCAGAGTCTCGGTGTGCTGGCCGGCAACTCGGACGCCGAGGTCGAATGGGTAGTGCGTGGGAGCGTGGGAACGTCCTTCACCATCGAGGCCTGGCACCCCAAGGGAGGGCGAGCTGTGGGGAGCGGCGTTCTGCGATAGGGGCGTCCATGGCCCTCATCAGCTGCCAACGTCTACACATAGCCTTCGGCGGACCTCGTCTTCTCGAAG
>JBGMRK010000253.1:1252-2565 GCA_048061375.1 Longimicrobiales bacterium
GCGCTATTGGGCAAGGCCCTCGTGTGTGATCCCGACGTGCTTCTCCTGGACGAGCCCACCAACCATTTGGACCTGGACCATATCGACCAACTCGAGACCATCCTCCTCCGCTTTCATGGCAGCGTCTTCTTCATCACCCACGATCGAACCTTTCTCCAGCGTCTCGCCACCCGTATCGTCGAACTCGATCGCGGCCGTCTCACGTCGTGGGAGTGCGGCTACTCCACCTTCCTCCGTCGAAAAGACGACCTGCTCGCCAACGAAGACAAAGAATGGGCGCTGCTCGACCAGAAGTTGGCGAAGGAGGAGACGTGGGTTCGTCAGGGCATCAAGGCTCGTCGCACCCGAAACGAAGGTCGGGTGCGTGCCTTGGAACAGCTTCGGCGGGACCGTGCCGACCGCCGGGAACGGGTCGGCCAGGTACGACTCAACGTGCAGGAGGGGGGACGTTCCACCGCCAAGATCGTCGAGGCGAAGCAGGTGAGCTTCGGCTACGGGACAACCGAGTCCTCGGTGCCCCGCCTGCTCCAAAACTTCAGCTCTACGATTTACCGCGGCGACAAGGTCGGCATCATCGGTCCCAACGGCTGCGGCAAAACGACGCTGCTCAACATTCTGATCGGCGAGCTCCAGCCCCAGGACGGCACGGTGAAACACGGCGCCCGTTTGGAGATCGCCTACTTCGATCAGCACCGAGACGAGCTCGACCCCGGCCTCACCGTGGCGGAAGCCGTCGCGGACGGAAACGAGTACGTCGCCCTGGGAGACGACCGTAAACACATCTACGGCTACCTCCAGGATTTCCTCTTCTCGGCCGAGACGGCGCGCCAGCCTGTCGGGAGCCTGTCGGGAGGGGAGCGCAACCGCCTTCTGCTCGCCAAGCTCTTCACGCAACCGGCCAACGTGCTGGTCCTGGACGAGCCCACCAACGACCTCGACACCGAGACCCTCGAGCTGCTCGAGGCCCGCCTGGTGGCCTACAACGGTACGGTTCTCGTGGTCAGCCACGACCGGACCTTCTTGGACAACCTTTGCACCAGCACACTGGTGTTCGAGGGTAGGGGCGCGTTCAAGGAGTACGTCGGTGGCTACTCCGACTGGCAGCGCACCGTGGCGGCTCGGGAGTCCGAGCCGCCCACGCCGCCGGGAGGCGATGTGAAGCCGCGGGGCTCCCAGCCAAGGTCGGGGCTGAAGTCGGACGATGGTAAACCCAAGAGGCTCAGTTACGAGGAACGCCGGGAGTGGACCTCACTTCCCGGGCAGATCGAAGAACTAGAGCAGGAACTACACAAGGTCCACGAACGACTCGCCGA
>JBGMRK010000254.1:0-2482 GCA_048061375.1 Longimicrobiales bacterium
ACGGAGGCTTCGTGGGCAATGCCCGTAACGAATTCCAATCGGGCCTCTTGGGCGGCGACATCTACTACCATCGCGGCCGACGGCATGCGCATCCCGGACGCGTTCGGCCCGGGCGGCCTCGTCGCGTATATCGAGAGGGACGAGTTCGACGTTCCGACAATCCTGGTGAAGCGGCTGCCGGGGGGGTAGTTACCGGCAGGGTCCGGCACGCCTCGCTTCAGTTCGAGCGTGCACCAGGAATCTCGCCGACTTCGAGCTTGCCCCCGGCGGCTGAAGCGAAGCATCTTTGCCGCGGTCCCCCCAGGACTTAGCGAGGCTTCGTCCTCGCCTAAATGAGCAGGCTTGTGCTCAGACTCCGACTTCTAGGGACGCTGGCCCTCGAGGACGCCGATGGTCGAACCGTGCTGGCGCACTCGAAGCCCGGTCTCCTGCTCGCCGTTCTGGCCGCCACGGACGGCCAGCGAGCGCCCCGCGGTCATCTGGCCGACCTGATCTGGTCGGGCAAGAGCCGAGGGCTGGCACGGGCCTCACTTCGCCAGGCGATCCATCATCTGGCCAAGCTGTCCCCCGAGCTTCCTCTGGACGCGGACAAGGAGGATGTCTGGCTCGACACCTCGCGGATCACGGTCGATCTGTGGGACTTCGACGCGGCGATCGAGGAGCGCCGACTCGAGGATGCCCTTGCCGTTTATGGTGGCCCCTTCCTCGGCAACGGCGCGGCCGGCATGGGCCATGAGTTGCAACACTGGGTCGAGGCCCACAACGATCGCATCGCGATCGCGGTTCAGGTGGCGTACCCCACCCTTGTGGAGTCTCTCTTGGGTGAGGGTAGAGATGGCGCAGCGGTTGAGCATGCGCAGGCCTACGCGCGCCTGAATCCGCTCAACGAGCAGGCCCAGATGACGCTGGTGAAGACGCTCCTGTCCACGGGTGACGACCTGCGGGGGCTCCAGGTCTACCAGGCGTTTCGAGCGCAGTTGGACGAGGATGAGGGCGATGAGCCGAGTACAGAGTTCCAGGCGCTTATTCGGGAGATCCCACATGGCGTGGTGGGGCGCCCGGCCACCGTCGTGGTGGCTCCAGCCGTTGGCGGGGCTAACGAAAGTCGAGCCCCGAGTGTCGCGGTAGACGGTAGCCGGGCCGGGCGCCGCTCGACCTTGGTGGGTAGGCGCGCTTTGGTATCGGCCGGGGTTATTGGCCTTGGCGTGGCGGGCGTCGCATTTGCCGCCCTGGGGCCTTGGTCGGGCGAAACGCTCTCGGATCGAGTTCTGCTGACGGGAGTGATGTGGCAGGACGGCTCGCCCGACGCTGTCGACCTCCGGATCACCCGCCGAGGCGTGGAATGGGTGACCCGAGTGAAGGGAGGAGTCGAGGCGGTGCGGTCCCCGGACGGGACCCGTTTTGCTACCGTGGTGAGCGGGCCCTTGGGCACCGATATCACCATTGTCGACGGCGACGGTAGCCGGGAACCGGCGGTGTTCGACAAGGCTGATGAGCGCCCGGCGGCATGGTCGCCCGACGGTCGGTCCCTGCTGTTCTCGTTCGGGAGGCTGGCCGAGGATGGATCCTACGAGGTAGGTGCCGGCATCTGGGACTCGGAAACCGGTACCCGCAGTATCGTCGAGGGTTTGGTGCCGGTGGGACTCACGCAACGACTGGATTGGTCACCCGATGGCAGCCGGATCGCGGCGATCACACAAGGTCCGGACGGGTCCGACCTGCTGACGATCGTGACTCCGGCGGGTGTGATCGTTTCGAGCGAGAGCCTTGGAGAGGGGAGCCATCGAGATCCGGTGTGGTCGCCGGATGGGGAGTGGATCGCTTTCCTCGGCCGGATGGACGGCCGGAGTTCCATCTCTGTGATCCGCCCCGATGGCACGGATGAACGGGTGGTCGTGGCCGCCATGCCTCAACCTCGGTCCGGTCTCTCTTGGATCACGTCGGGGCACATCGCCTACCTCGAGGTCCTCGGTGACGAATACCGCCTCATGATCACGGGCGTGGAGCCACCGTCGACGACGTATGGGTATGCGGCACCGCACCTCACTTCCATGCGAGGTGTGCCTGCACCCATGAGCATTGATGTGGATGTGGTGGACAGGTACCTGCGGAGCACTGCGGAGACCGTCTTCATGGGGCTGATTCCCACATGGGTGGACACCATCGCCCTGACCAAGCTCGATGGCCCTATGAGTCCGGGTCAGTGGATTTATGTGGACGCGGTCACGCTCGATGAGGATGGGAACGCGGTATCGGCTCTCGCACCAGTGGAGTGGACAGTCTCGGATACCAGTCTGCTCTGGAGCGACGGCCGGGGGCTGTTCCGGTTGATGGGAGAGGGCCACGCCACGATCACCGCGAGCCTAGGCGGGTGGAGAACGTCGGAGATCGAAGTGCTGTCGGAGGCATCCCCGCGTCGAGATCGCCGACGTTGGCTGGTCGAGGATTGGACGGGCGGCCTGGACGATTCGAAGTGGGCCAC
>JBGMRK010000255.1:0-2446 GCA_048061375.1 Longimicrobiales bacterium
TGATGATCGGCCTCACCGGCCTCGACGCCGAGGCGAAGGCAGACCTCTTCTGCCGCCAGTTCTGGCGGGCATGCCCATGGAATCCCGAGGACTATGAGGAGGTGCGCACCACGCTCATCGGTCGTGGTGAAGAAGATCCGTCGTCGAATGCTGCCGCCGTCTCTTACCTCGAGATCGCGGTGCGCGACCCGGACGAGGAGAAGGTTGGCCGCTCATGGGCAGACACCATGGTGCACATTGCGCTCGGCTCGATCCCTGGCCTCTTCGGCGTCTGGCCACCCCGCAAGGCCTCCCCCTACGCCGTGTACTGGCCCACCCTCATCGACCGGGATGCAGTGACCAACGTCGTTCATCTCGGTGAGACATCGTTCGACGTGCCCGAAACGGAACCGGGCGAGCCATTCACCGTGACCGTGGAGGCGCCGCAGCTCCCCTCACCGCATTCGGGACCCCTGGTACGGGTCCCCATGGGGCGAGTCGTCGGTGCCCGATCCGGAGACAAGGGTGGCAGCGCCAACCTCGGAGTGTTCACTCGAACCGACGATGGATATCCATGGCTCGCAGCCTTTCTCACCGTTCAACGTCTCGTCGAGTTGCTGCCCGATCTCGCGGTTCATGAAATCGAGAGGTACGAATTGCCCCGTCTGCGTGCCCTCAACTTCGTCGTTCACGGCATCCTCGACCAAGGTGTGAGCTCCTCCCTTCGCTTCGACGCCCAGGCGAAAGGTCTGGCCGAATACCTCAGAGCCAAGTGGATCGAGGTGCCAGAGGCACTGACGATGCTGGAAGATCGCGATCGGGCCGACCGAGCACCCGGCCAGTGACCAAGGACTGATGTCAGGAGATCCCATGCCATTCACCGAAGAGCACAACCATTTCCGCCGGGTCGTCAGAGAGTTCGTCGACCACGAGATCAACCCCAACGTGGAGGCCTGGGAGGCAGACGAGATGATGCCCCTTCACGACCTCTTCGCAACGATGGGCGACCTCGGGTTCCTCGGCCTCGAGTACGACCCCGAGTACGGCGGACAGGGCGCGGACCATCTCTTCACGGTGGTTCTATCTGAAGAATTCGGTCGCGCGGATCACGGCAGCATCGGTATGGCCCTCGGCGTACAGGTTGGGATGGCGACACCGTCCCTGCATCGCTACGGAACCCCGGAACTCAAGAAACGATATCTGGCACCAGCTCTGCGCGGTGAGATGGTGGCCGCAATCGCCGTCACCGAGCCGGATGCAGGCTCCGATGTGGCCGCCATCCGCACCAGGGCAGAACGCTATGGCGACGAGTGGGTGATCAACGGCTCCAAGATGTTCATCACCAACTCGCTCCAGGCAGACTGGCTATGCGTCCTCGTCCGCACCTCCGATCAGTCCGACTACCAGGGAATGAGCCAGATCGTCGTTCCGACCACGACCCCGGGCTTCGAGGTCTCACGCAAGCTGGACAAGCTCGGGATGCGCGCCTCAGACACCGGGTTGGTCACATTCACCGATGTCAGGGTGCCCGTCGATCACACGATCGGTGTCGAGGGGATGGGATTCCAACAACAGATGGCGCAGTTCGTCGAGGAGCGGATGTGGGCTGCATACTCGTCGATCGGATCCATGGAGCATGCTCTCGCCCGCACCTCCGAATACACCAAGGAGCGGAACGTGTTCGGTAAGCCTCTGAACCGCAATCAATACCTGAGCTACAGGCTTGCGGAACTAGCCGCCGAGGTGGACCTGCTCAAGTACTACAACTACGCCTGCGCCGAAGCCTTCGTCCGGGGCGAGGACACGACGCGGTTCGCCACCATCGCCAAGTACAAGTCCGGCAGGCTTTCGAGGGAGGTCGCCGACTGGTGCCTTCAATTCCACGGTGGGATCGGGTACATGGAGGAGACCTGGACCGCTCGATACCTGCGCGACTCCCGTCTCGCCGGGATAGGCGGCGGAGCGGATGAAGTGATGCTCAATGTCCTCTCCCGCCTCGACGGCTTCGCAGGGTGACCCCGATGCCACCGGACGATCTCAAGGCAAGACGGGAGGATGAAATCGCCCGAGGAGCGCTGAATCTCTTCCTCGAAAAGGGATTCCACGCCACATCGGTCCGCGAGATAGCAGCGGCTTCCAACCTCTCCATGGGTGGCCTGTATGAATACATCGGGTCAAAGGGTGACGTCCTATGGCTCGTCTACCGGCATCTCCTCACGGGTCTCGAGGAGGCGGTCCCTCCCTCGGCCTCCGGTGAGGACCTGGAATCGACCCTCGCTGCGCTCATCCAAGCGACAGCGGATCACGCCGCCGACGTACAGCTCATGTACCGCGAGGCTGGCGCTCTCGATCCGGAGGACAGGGAGAGGCTCGCCGCTTCCGAGCAGTCCCAGGCTGACCGGCTTGCCTCTATGGTCGAGAGCGGGATCACGTCGGGACACCTCGTCGAAGAGGATCCGGAGCTCGT
>JBGMRK010000256.1:0-2430 GCA_048061375.1 Longimicrobiales bacterium
CTGATGATGACCGGGATCGGTACGAGCCATCTGATCACGGCGCCGACAGCGGGTGGGCGATTCGAGTTTGCCCTGCTCTGGGCCATCCCCGTCGCGTACATCTTCAAGTACTACGGCTTCGAGATGGCCTTCCGCTTCACGAACGCCACGGGCAAGAGTCTGATCGAAGCCTACGCGACCGCTTGGGGCAAGTGGCCGCTTTGGTACGTGCTGATCACCACCGTGATTCAGGCGGCCGTGGGCCAGGCCGGTCGCCTGATCGCCGCTTCGGCGGTGCTCTACTACATCTTCACGGAATCGCTCGGGCTGCCGGTTTCGCTCACGTGGTACGGAGTCGTCCTCGGCGTGGCATCGGTCGCGATTATCCTCCGTGGGAGCTACAAGGTGGTTGAGTGGGCCGCCAAGATTCTTGCGGCTATCCTGTTTATCTCGACCGTAGCCGTCTATTTCGTCGAGCCCGCCCCGATCTCGGCCATGGGCCACTTCTTCATGGTGGAGACGCCGGTCGGGTCGTGGCTGATCATCGCCGCGTTCTTGGGCCTTCTCCCGACCGGGATGGACGTCTCGCTCCAGGCATCCGAGTGGGGCAAGGCCAAGAACGTCGGCATGAGCAAGATCCGCGATCGCCTGGAGGATGCGGGACTGGCAGGACGATTCGACTCTTCGCATCCAGACAAGGGAGACCTGACGGTACAGACCCCCATCATGCCGTCTCACGCTCGTGAGTACGCGCGACGCTGGTTCGTCACCGGGCTCTGGGACTTCAGACTCGGTCACGTCGTCTCGTTCCTCATCGCCTCCGTCTTCCTTTTGCTCTCGGCCGTGTGGTTGTACCCGAGTCCGGTGGAGGGGCGGGCCGTGATGGGGGAGATCGCCGGGATCTTCACCGAGAGCGTGGGGCCCTGGATGATGATCATCTTCCTGCTGGGGGCGTTCGCGGCGACTTTCTCTACCGCATTCAATTACTTCGATGGCTGGCCCCGCATCGTCGGCGCATGTTGCCGGAACCTGTTCAATGCCACGGCGAGCCTTCAGGGCATCGATCGCGCGGACCTCACCGCAGAGCACCGTAGGGCATGGTTCTCGGAGTACAACATCTACCGAGCCACCATGATCTACTCGTTGATCGCGTCGGTAGCGATCATCGCTGGGTTCCCGCGGCCGGTGTTCCTCGTGCTGATCGCGTCGGCGCTCGCGTTATTCATCGCACCCGTGATCTTCTATCTGAACCTCTATTACTGCTTGACGGTCATTCCGAAGGAAGACAAGGCCTTCTATCCGAACGTCTTCGAGCGCTGGTTCGCCTGGGGGAGCCTGGCGGTGTTCACAGGTCTGAGCGGAGTGCTGATTCTGGCGCGGATCTTCAACGTTCCACTGTTCGGGGTTTAGGGCACCTCAGGGCCCACCTTTCATCATCCGGCCGTCTTCAACGCGTTCACGCATCGTCGCCTGCGGCCCTAGTACGTTCCCGCCACCCTCGCCCGCTGCCGGACGAGCGCGAGGACCGTATCGATCGTCGGGGTCGGCTCATCCACCAGCCGGCCCATCTCCTGGACGGCGGCGACCACGGCATCGATCTCCATGGGCCGGCCCTTATCCAAATCCTGAAGCATGGACGTTCGGTGCGCACCCACCGCGGCGGCCCCGTCGATGCGTTTGTCCACGTCCACTGCGAAGCGTACGCCCAGCTTCTCGCCAATCGCCTGCGCCTCGATCATCATGGCTCGAGCCACGGCCCGGGTGCCGGGATCGGTCGCCAGAACGTCGAGCGTTTCCAGGGTGAGGGCGCTGATGGGATTGAAGCACAGATTGCCCCACAGCTTGAGCCAGATCTCGTCACGGATGCGGCGCACCGGCGCACGAAGCCCGGCCCCGATGAGGACCCTGGAAAAGCGCTCGACGCGTTCGGTTTTTTCGCCGCCGGGCTCGCCCAAGGTGAAGCGGTCGCCTTCGATATGGCGGATCACGCCGGGCTCCGGCACTTCGGCGGCCGGATAGACCACGCAGCCGATCGCCCGCTCGGGACCGATCTTGTCCCACTGCGATCCATCGGGATCGACGCTCTCCAGGCGATGGTCCTCCCAGGGGCCCTCGAGCCGGTGAAAATACCACCAGGGCACTCCGTTCACCGCCCACACGACCGCAGTGTCGGGGCCGAGGAGTGGCTGCATGACGTCAACGATGGCCGGCACCGAGTGGGCCTTGAGGGTGATGATCACGTAGTCCTGCGGGCCGACCTCCGCTGGATCGTCCGTGCAGATCGGGTGCGCTACCCGCTCCTCACCGTCGATCTGAAGTCGCACGCCATGCTGTTTCATGGCGTCCAAGTGTGGTCCACGGGCGATCAACGTCACGTCTACTCCGGAGAGAGCCAACTCGGCACCGAGGTAGCCCCCGATCGCGCCGGCGCCGTAGACACAGATCTTCATG
>JBGMRK010000257.1:0-2427 GCA_048061375.1 Longimicrobiales bacterium
GCCGGAACTCGCGCACGTAGCCATTCAACGTGAAGGTCCATCGATCCAGGATCATCGGTGCCACCTCTGCGAGACCGTAGGGCATACCAGGAAAGGCATTCCTGATACCCGCAACGGCCATGGTCGACTGCACCGTTCCCAGCATTTGCTCGAGATCTCCGTTCTGCCAAATGGGCCGGTCGTCCGCGACCCGAACGGGCTGTCCTTCGTGGTACCACGCGACGCCGTAGCCGTCGGCGTTGATGGAGCCGTTCATCAACTCTTTCGGTCGAAAGCTCTGATCATGGAGGGAGTGTTGGCCACCATACATCACCGGTGCCACAGGCGCCCGCTCTCCGGCGTACACCACTAAGCGGCACATATCTTAGAACTCCCTCCCGTCATCGTTCGTCAGGAGGGAAGCCAGGCGGTCCATGTCGACGTTGCCGCCACTCAGGATTGCGACGATCGGACCGTGCTCGGTCGGAATCCGCCCGGAGATCAACGCCGCCACCGCCGCCGCTCCCGCAGGTTCGACCAGGAGCTTCGTCCGGGCCAGGATGAGCCGTAGCGCCATTCGAATCTCGTCGTCGGTCACGACCACGATGTCCTCCGCGAGCTTACTGAGGATCGCAAACGTCAGATCGCCCGCCATCGGCGGCGCGAGGCCGTCGGCGATCGTTTCGACCCGATCGAGCCTCGCAGGCGACCCCTGGTCGAAGCTCTTGCGCATGGCGCAGGCCCCCTCGGGCTCTACCCCGTAGAGCTTCGCCGCCGTCCCGGTTGCGGCAAGCGCAAGGGCGATCCCCGAGGCCAGGCCACCCCCGCCTACGGGCGCTACCACGGTCGCCACCTCTGGAAGCTGCTCCACGACCTCGAGCCCTGTGGTCCCCTGGCCGGCGATCACCAAGGGGTCGTCGAAGGGGTGGACAAAGGTAAGCGCGCGCTGTTTCGCCAAGTCATGACATTTCTCGAAGGCCTCGTGCACGTTGCCGTGGATCACGATCTCCGCCCCGTAAGATCGACTGGCTTCTACCTTAGCCGGGCTTGCGCCGGCGGGCATCACGACAGTGGCTCGGGCACCCGTTTGATCAGCGGCCCACGCGACGGCTTGGGCATGATTACCCGCCGAAACAGTCACTACCCCTCGCTCTCTGGCGTCGGGCTCGAGCTGCAATAATTGGTTCAGGGCGCCTCTCACCTTGAAGGATCCCGTCTTCTGTAGATTCTCGCACTTGAGGTAGACCGGAGCTCCAATCTGGTCACTCAAGCTCCGCGTGCCGACGAGCGGTGTGCAATGCACACGCCCGGCGATTCGCTCTCGGGCGGCTGAGACGAGATGCGGGTCTGGGAGCGTTGACACCTAGAGCGGTTCCTGTTGTTGGCGACGGGGTTTCGATGTTCACCAGACTTCGGCGCCCACATTACACCTTGCGATGGACCCGCGAAACCTGCGGTAGCGGAGCATGAATAACATTGCAGGCGGGAAATCAGACGTATACCTTGGCCACGGAGCGGTTGATAGCGCTCATGTCCACGTCCGACCGTCCGGAACGGGATGAGTGATGCGACGAGGATCCGACCTAGGCGATCGCATGGAGCGCCCTGCCGCTTTTGCCATCCACAGACCCGAATCGAAAGGCCAATCAATGCGAAGCAAGCTTTGTTTGAGCACACTTGGTGCGCTGATTCTTTTCGCCCTGTTATCGGTGCCGGTTGCAGCCCAGACCGGAACGCTCACGGGCACCATCACGGACGCCGAAAGCTCCGCTCCTCTGGCCGGAGTCAGGGTCGAGGTCCTAGGCGAGGGCGGAGGGGCTCTCAGCAACTCATCGGGGCAGTTCCGCCTCAGTGTGCCGGCGGGCGCGTACTCGGTCATCGTTTCGAGTCTCGGTTATCGGGAAGCCTCGTTCGACGTTCGGGTGACGGCCGGGGCCACGACGACGCTCGACGTCGTGCTGACATCCAACGTGTTTCTACTCGACGGCATCACCGTAACGAGCGGAAGAAGGCCCCAAAAGGCGACGGAGTCCACCAATACGACGGTGACGATAAGTGAGACGGAGATCGCCGAACGTCCGACCGCCACTCCCGTGGACCATCTCCGCGGCACGCCGGGCGTGGACATCATCACCCAAGGCGTTCAGTCCACCAATGTGGTCCTCCGTGGCTTCAACAACATCTTCTCGGGTGCTCTCCACGCCCTCACGGACTATCGCCTCGCGGGGGTGCCGTCCCTGCGCGTGAACCTGCTCCACTTCGTGCCTTCGACCAACGAAGACCTCGAGCGGATCGAGGTGGTGCTGGGCGCCGGGGCTGCGCTTTACGGTCCGAATACTTCCAACGGTGTGCTCCATATGCTGACCAAGTCCCCGCTGAAGAACCCGAAGACGACGGTCTGGGTCGGCGGTGGCGAGAGATCGGTGTTCCAGGCGGGCATCAGGACGT
>JBGMRK010000258.1:0-2384 GCA_048061375.1 Longimicrobiales bacterium
AAGAGTAGAGATATGATCAACCGAATTATCGACGCCGCGCTGAACAACCGGTTCATGGTGCTCATCTTGGTCGCCGTTTTGATCGCCGCCGGAATCCGTTCGCTGACCGTGCTGCCGATCGGCGCCGTACCCGACATCACTCCCGTCCAAGTCCAAATCCTCACCAACTCGCCGGGGCTGGCGCCGGTGGAGGTCGAGCAATTCGTCACGTTTCCGGTCGAGGCTTCCATGAGCGGGCTGCCGCGCGTTAAGGAGATCCGCTCCACCACCCGCTTCGGCCTCTCGTCGGTGATGATCTACTTCGAGGAGGGGACCGACATTTATTGGGCGCGGTCGCGAGTCTTGGAGCGTCTGCCGGCGGCCAAGGCCGCCATTCCTGCAGGTTTCGGCGAACCGGAAATGGGCCCCATCGCCACCGGATTGGGGCAGATCTACCAGTTCGAGCTCGTCAACGACGATGATCCCAGCACCCAAGAGTACAGCCTGATGGAGCTGCGCTCGATCCTCGACTGGGACATCGCCTTCCGGCTGCGGAGCGTGCCGGGGATCGTCGAAGTGAACACCTGGGGCGGCAAGCTGAAAACCTACCAAGTGACGGTCGATCCCGACAAGCTCCTGAACTACAACATCCCCATCAATCGGGTCTTCGAGGCCCTCAGGAAAAACAACGCCAACACCGGTGGAGGCTACATCCTGCACCAGGGCGAGCAGTGGATCATTCGCGGCGAGGGACTGATCGGCGGTGGGGATGGCCCGCCCGCGGAAGGCCTTGAAGACATCCGCGACGTGGTTCTGGACAACCGTGAGGACGGCACTCCGATTTACATCAAGGACGTGGCCGAGGTCGCCTTCGCTCCCTTGATTCGGCAGGGGGCGGTTACTGCTGACGCTCGAGGGGAGACGGTAATCGGGTTGGCGTTGATGCTGTGGGGGGAGAATGGACGGGCCGTTGTCCAGCGCCTCAAGAAAAAAATCGAGGATATCCAGGGGGCGCTTCCACCCGGCGTGGTCATCAAGCCGTTTTACGACCGCACGCATATCGTGCGGCGAACCATCAACACCGTGATCAAGAACCTGACCGAAGGAGGGATCCTGGTCATCCTGGTTCTGTTTTTGCTCCTCGGAAGTCTGCGTGGCGGGCTGATCGTCGCCTTGGCCATCCCCATCGCCATGCTGGGGGCCTTCGTGGGCATGCTCTATGCTGGCTACGCTGGCAACCTGATGAGTCTGGGAGCGATCGACTTCGGCCTGATTGTTGACGGCTCGGTGGTGATGATCGAGAACCTCGTGCGCCGCGTTGCGGACCATCAAAAAGAGTATGGCACCAAAGCGCCGCTGAGCTTGGTCGCCGAAGCCTGCAAGCAGGTTAGCCGGCCCGTGGTCTTCGGGGTCGGAATCATCATCGTCGTGTACCTGCCGATTTTCACCCTGCAAGGCGTCGAGGGCAAGATGTTTCGCCCGATGGCCTTCACCGTAGTCTTCGCCCTGGTCACTTCGCTGCTGTTGTCCCTGACGCTGATGCCGGTGCTCGGAGCGATCGCCTTGCGGGCCGGAGTCAGCCAGAAGGAGACCTTTCTCATCCGTTGGGCGAAACGGATCTACCGCCCCTTGTTGGGCCACGCCATGCGGCATTCCACGCTGACGCTCGGAGCGGCGGCGGCGGTTTTCGGCGTGAGCGTCTGGCTCGCGTTGGGGTTCGGAGCCACGTTCATTCCGAAACTCGATGAAGGCGATATCGCTCTTCAGGCCTGGCGCGTGCCCAGTTGTTCCGTCGAGCAGGCCGTCCAGAGCACCACACAGCTCGAAAAAGTGCTCATGCAGTTTCCCGAAATCAAGACCGTGGTCTCCCGTTCCGGCCGCGCTGAACTGGCCACGGATCCAATGGGCGTGGAGATCAGCGACATCTATGCCATCCTGGAAGAGCAGGAGCACCTGTCGCCGCTGGAATGGCCGCTGGTCTGGGTTGGCCTCGTCCACCGGCCCCAAGACAAATGGCCGACGAACAACAGCCCGGAAAACATCTACAATGTGCTGCAGAAGGTTCATTCCGTGATGACCGGCAAGAACCCGCTGGCGGAGTCCGAGAAAGAACGGCTCCGCAAGCGGGCCGCGGAAATCTACGGAGGCTTCGAGGAGAACAACCTGGAGTCCGAGAAGGACCAGTTGGTGTACGTGATGAACGAGCTCCTGACAGACTACGTACCGGCCAACACCTTCAGTTACACTCAACCCATCGAGCTGCGCTTCCAGGAGCTGATCGCTGGCGTGCGAAGCGATGTTGGGATTAGCCTGTACGGCCCCGATCTGGACACGCTCAAGAAATATGGCGACCGCATCGCCGCGGTGGTCCGCCAAGTCCCAGGCGCCTCGGAGGTCCGCCCGCA
>JBGMRK010000259.1:0-2369 GCA_048061375.1 Longimicrobiales bacterium
ATCACCGCGCCACTGGTCTCCGTCGGATTCGGGACTTCTGACGAATTCGCCCAGGCCGGGGCCTCCGTCCGGGGGGCCTTCGTTCTCGTAGCCACCCCCGAGCTCCTCGACATCGAGGGCCTTTTCCGCGAATACGGTGACGCCTACCTCATCGAGCGCCGGGCGGTGGACGCGGGCGCCCGTGGAGTGATCTACATGGGCTCGAGAGCGGAGGGCATCCTATACCGCCATAACTCATCGCTCACGGGCGACCTAGCGAGGCCCATGGCCATCATGGACCGGGGGCCGGCCACCCGTGCGCTCTCCTTGCTGAATGCGGGGCGGTCGCTCACGCTGAGGCTCGAGCTGGATCTCGAGGTCGGTGGACCCTACGAGAGCCATAACGTGATCGCCGAAATCCGGGGTTCCACCCGCGCCGACGAGATCGTCTTGGTGGGCGCTCACATCGATTCGTGGGATCTGGGCGGCGGTGCCCTGGACAACGGTGCCAATGTGGCCCTCGTCATCGATGTGGCGCGTCAAATGCAGCGGCTCGGCATTCAGCCGGAGCGGACCATTCGCTTTGCGCTCTGGAATGGCGAGGAGGAGGGACTCCTGGGATCCGCCGCGTACACGCGGTCACACGAGGGTGAGCTCGATCGCCACGTCATGGCGATGTCGTTCGACATCGGCTGTGGGCTGATCACCGGATTCTTCACCGGGGGGAGGCCGGAGGTTTTGGCGGGCCTCGAGCACAGGCTGGGGCCGATTCGGGGGTTGGGCCCGTTCACGAATATCGATGTGCCTATCGTCGGCACCGACAACTTCGACTTCATGATCAACGGCGTGGCGAACCTGATGGGGAACCAGGAGCCGGCCACGTACGGGCCGAATTATCACGCCTCTTCGGATCAGTTCGGGCAGTGTGACGTGCGCACGCTTCGCCTGAACGCAGCCATCGTGGCCGCGGTGACCTACGGCTTCGCGACAGGCCGCGCGCCTTGGCGACGGCAGACGCGCGCCGAAATCGACCGGCTCATCGCAAGTACCGACCTGGAGCAGCAGATGCGGACGTTCAATGTGTGGGAGGAGTGGGAGGACGGCCGTCGGGGCCGCCAGCGGCGCTGAGGAGGCCTAACTGGCCCCATCGGGCATTGCTTCGATGGTCGCCGCTTCGTCCGAGTCGGCCGCGGTCAACAGTTCCTCCTGCTGACGTCCCACGAGGAACCCCACGCCCGCCCACAGACCCGCCACCGGTACGGCCACCAGCGCGATCGCTCCCAGCGACAGGCCGAGGGCGGCGAGTCCCGTGTAGATCCAGCCGCTCACCAGGTCGCCTCCCCGGTATACGGCCGCGTCGATAAATGCCTTCGACTTGTAGCGCTCCTCTCGGCTGACTACGGTGAACAGTACCTCCCGCGCCGGCCGCGTGATGCCATAACGTCCGGTCCTGTAAAGCACCTGGAAGCCGACCAGCACGGCGAGCAGGGGGTACACGCCGAGCGAAAGGAAGCCCAAGAGCGTCAACGCCGGCAGAAACGCGAGGCTGAGCGCGACGCCGATCTTTCGGATCACGTGCGCGGCCAGCAACCCCTGCGTGAGGATCGTGAGCACGTTCACCGCCAGGTCGATCTTTGCGTAAAAGGCCGTGCGTGCGGCGCGGTCCACGAAGGCATCCCTGATCAACTCCGCCTGTTGGAAATAGAGCACGGTGGATGCGAACGTCATCAGCGCGAGGTAGCCGGCGATTTTCAGGAGGTACGGTGACTGGAACACCGTGCGAATCCCGCTGAACGAGTCACCCGCGATCAGTTCGGTGCTTTCCTTCCTGAGCGGCGTATGCTCGTCACCCGAGCTCCGGTGGAGCGCCTTCGCGAAAAGGGCGGCCCCCTCGAGCGGCACGATGGCGAGAAGAAGCAAACTGAAGGCGGGGAGGATCTCTGAAGTGGAGGCCGTGATGAGCGATCCCACGATACCGCCCAGGGACGATCCGACCGCGATGAACCCGAAGAGGCGTCTCCCCTGTCGGTTGCGGAACAAGTCCGCAATGAAGCCCCAAAATACCGTGACGACGAAGAGGGCGAACACGCTCGCCCACACGTAGAACACACGGTCGATCCAGGGCCTGGCGGTTTCCGGGAGCAGCAGCAAGCCGGCGTAGAAGGTCAGCAGGCTCAATGCGAAGAAGCGGTTCGCGAGCGGGATGAACACGCCCCTCGAGTAGCGTGAAACGATCGAGGAGTAGATCGGGACCGCGATCAGCATGACGATGAACACCGCGGTCCACAGGATCTGGAGATTGCCGCGATCCGCAGAGCTGATCTCGTCCCGCACCGGGCGCAGAATGTAGTAGCTGAGAAGAATGCAGAATCCGTACGCGGTCGCGAGCA
>JBGMRK010000260.1:0-2368 GCA_048061375.1 Longimicrobiales bacterium
GGCTCCGAACGCCCACTTGCCGGGCGGCTCACTCCGGCGTCTCCGCCGATAGGTTCCCAGGTCGCTCACGGTCCTCCCATCCGGCCCGCGGTCTCGTTCAGTTGAGGGGTCGCTGTTCCGCCACGATCGCCCATTTCACCTGGCTGCCGGCGATGATCGACATGATGTCGAACCAGGGCCCCAACGTACCGAGTGAATCGCCCTTGATGTACACCATGTCCGGCTGGGTCGCTCCCACCAGTTGGCTGAACGCCGCAGCGAAGCCCTCGCGCTCGACCGGTGTCTCTCCCAGGAAGATCTGGCCCGAGCGGTCCAGCGTCACGATCAGGCTCGACTCCACCGCGCTCAGGGGGCTCACATCGCCCCGCGGCACGTCGACCTCGATCCCTCCCTGCATGATCGGTGCCGTGATGAGGAAAATCACGAGCAGGGTGAAGGCCACGTCCACCAGGCTGGTGACGTTGATGTCGGCCCGAACCTCGAGATCGTGGCCCACTCGGCGCCCTCGGCGGCCACTCGCCCTCACGAGGTCCTCCTCATATCCGCCCTTCTCGGGCAAGCGTGCCGATGAACTCGCTGGAGAAGCCCTCCAGCTCTCCGCTCACGAGGTTGAGACGCTCCACGTAATAGTTGTAGAAGATGACGGCCGGGATCGCGACGGCCAGGCCGGCTACCGTGGTGATCAGCGCCTCCGCCACACCGGGGCCCACGGCCGCGATGTTGGTCGAGCCCCCCCGCGTGATGCCGAGGAACGTGTTCGTGATCCCGATCACGGTGCCCATCAACCCCAACAACGGGGACACCGAGCCGATCACCGCGAGCCAGGTGAGACCGCGCCCGAGCTCGTCGCGCTCCTCTGCCTCTTCCTTCTCCAACATGAGGCGCATGACCTCGAGCTGGGCGACCGAGAGACCCTCGCCCACCGGAGCGCCCTCCTTGAGCGCGCCGGGCCGTAGTTCGCTGAAGAAGTTCACTCCCTGGCGGAACACACGGCTGTACGGTGACTCGGGCAGCGCCAGGATCGCGTTGTACGCGTCCTCGAGGCGCTGCGCCCTCTCCATGGCCTGGAGGAACTGGTCGCCCTGGGCTCGGACCTCACGAAATTGGCTGATTTTCCAGAAGATCAGAATCCAGCTCGCCACCGAGGCACTGGCCAGTATGAGCAGCACCAGCTTGGTCGGCAGCGTGCCGGCGAAGACCATGTCCCAGACCGAGGCCGGCGGCCTGGCCTGTGCGAACAGCAGTATGATACCCGTCAACCCGGCACCCCCGTGTCGGTGATGAACTGGAACGTCTCGCGGAGTCCATCCCGAAGCGCGAAGTGAGGCGCCCAGCCCCATTCCCCGAATCGACGCGCGTCGAGCGTACTGTGGCGGAGCTCCCCGGGCCGCTCTGCGCGGTAGACGCGGCCGGGGTGGATACCGGCGATCTCCTCCAGAAGGTCCGCCAGCCGGTTCACGCTGGTGCCTTGCCCCGTCCCCACGTTGAAGGCGACCGCATCGAGCCCGTCGCCGCCCGGGATGTCCAGGTCGGCCGCCTTGACGTTCGCGCTCACGACGTCCTTGACGAACACATAATCTCGGGTCTGCTCCCCGTCCCCGAAGATGGTCAGCTCTTCCTCCCCGATGAGCCGTTGGCTGAAGATCGCCACCACACCGGCCTCCCCGTGGGGGTCCTGCCGCGGACCGTAGACGTTCGCGTAGCGCAGCGCCACGTAGTCGATCCCGTGGATTTCGCGGTAATAGTGCAAATAGTGCTCACCGGCGAGCTTGGCCACGCCGTATGGCGAGAGTGGGAGCTTGGGGGCCGTCTCGGGCGTCGGCACCTGCTCGGGCTCACCGTAGACCACCCCGCCGCTCGAGACGTAGACCACGCGATCCGTTCCGGCCTCCCTGGCCCCTTCCAATATATTGAGCAACCCGGCCACGTTCACGCCGGCGTCCCGCATCGGGTCGTCGACCGAGGTCCTGACATTCACCTGCGCCGCGTGGTGGTTCACCAACTGGAACTCCACGTCACGGAACAGATCCCGCAGTCCGGCGTCGGCGATATCCATCTCTACGAACTCCGCCTCCGCGGGTACGTTCTCGCGCTTGCCGGTGGAGAGGTCGTCGACGACCCAGACCCGGTCACCCCGCGCCAGGTGCGCGTCCACCACATGGCTCCCAATGAACCCTGCCCCACCGGTTACCAGCACCCGCCTGGGCGTGTCGCTCATGTTCCCTCGCTCTCCGTCAATGACTCGGGCTCCGGCTCCGCCGGTTCCCCGTCCTCGTCCTCGTCTTGGTCCCGAGCAAGATCCAGTCCACCCATATCCAGACCATGCAGGTACCGCACGGCCTCGATGAAGTCGGACACCCGCCCGTTT
>JBGMRK010000261.1:0-2358 GCA_048061375.1 Longimicrobiales bacterium
GAAAGAACCTTCACGTACGTGGTCTGCAAGACGTCCTCCGCCATGTGATGATCCCACCCACAGCAAGTCAGCGCCCAACCGAAGCTCTGCTCGTGGAGCCGCTCCAGGTCCGTCACCGAAAAGCCTCCAGTCTCGGGGAGGGCACACTCGGTAGCTTAGTGTCGTGGGGAGGTGGGCTATATGACACGGGGGTGGTAGGGCACGCCGCCTGGGAAGCGGCCAGCGCATCGCTGCCCCTCTCGACGGAGCCCACCGGGAGGGTGAACCAGGGTATCAGATCCGCTAATCAGTCACATCTTGAGGAATGCCGACCCGGTCGCCACCGGCGAGTTTCGCAGCCTCCAGGCATCTCCCGACCGCAGTCTCTAGATCGGCACGCTCCTTCATCTCACCGGTGTACGCAGCCACACCGGCACTCAGCGTGAGTCCCGTCGAGGCCGTGAACTCCGCCGCTTCGGCCCGAAGACGGTCGGCGAAGACCATACCGCCTTGGACGTTGCACGCCAGGAGCAGGCACATGAAGCGCTCGTCGCCGTGGCGGGCGGAAAGGTCCATCTTGCGGCTACCCTCCGCCAGAATCCGTCCGAACCCGCCGAGAACGGCTTCTTTGGCATTCGCTCCTCGTTCAGCGACGTGCGTTGCCAGCCCGTCGATCTCGAGCAGCACCAGAGTCATGGGAACACCGCGATCACCGAGCTCGAACACGAAGTCGAAGATCACGTCGAAGTGCCATTGGCTGGAAAGCCCAGTAAGCGGGTCGGTCAGCGAATTCTTGTCGTTCACGCAATTCTCCGTAGAAACAGTCGGGCGGGTCGGATGGCACTCAGTTCAGGCACGTTCCGGCAGGGCCTGAACCTCCACAGTCGCCACCCCATGGCCGAGCCGTCAAGGGACGGCCGTACGGGCTCCTGTCGAACCACTGGACCGCGGCAACGGGGAGCGCTACCGTGTGGGCTCCGACCGGCCCATAATGTCGGCCCACGACGCATGCGAAGTGAGCCCACAGGACCGGTCGGCCGATCCTGAACCTTCGCCCGAAGAGTGACAAGATGCCCCGAGGAGTGACCTGATGCTTAGACCTTTGTATGCGACCGCCCTCGCTACGCTCATCGCCGTGGCCTCCTTCACAACGCCCGGGTGGGCCTCCGCCCAGCAGGGGCCTACCGTGGTGAAGGCCGCCCGCATGCTCGACGTGGTAGCCGGCCGGATGCTCCAGGACGTCACGGTCGTCGTCGAAGGTGGCCGGATCACGGCAGTGAACCCGTCCTCAACGCCGCCTACCGCCGAGGTCATCGACTTGGGCGACCGCACTCTGGTCCCGGGCCTCATGGACCTGCACACGCACCTCGCCTTTCAGCTCGGGCCCGACTCGTTCACGCGTCGTGTCACGGATAACCAGGCGGACGCCGCCTTCGCGGCCGCAAAGAACGCTCGCATCACGCTGCTGGCCGGGTTCACCACAGTGCGCGACTTCGGGGGCGACGTGACCGTTTCGCTCAAGCACGCGGTGGAGCGGGGCGACATCGTGGGCCCACGCGTCGTGCCCTCACGTAACCCCCTGGGCATCACTGGCGGCCACTGCGATATCACCGGCTTCTCACCGGGCGTTCTAGAGCAGGGTCCAAAAGATGGAGTCGCGGACGGGCCCTGGCAGGTGGTCCAGGCGGTGCGTTACCAGATCAAACACGGTGCCGAGGTGATCAAGACGTGCGCCACGGCGGGGGTTCTCTCGTTCGAAGGGCCCGTCGGCGCCCAGCAGTACAGCGAGGAGGAATTGGTGGCCATGGTCGACGAAGCCGCACGCCACGGGGTGAAGGTGGCGGCCCACGCTCACGGCACCGAGGGCATCAAGGCCGCGGTGCGGGCCGGCGTAGCATCGATCGAGCACGGCTCGATGCTCGACGACGAGGCCATCGAGCTCATGAAGGAGCGTGGCACCTACCTGGTTCCGACCACCTATTTGACTGACAGAATCGACCTGGACGTGCTGCCGCCACCCGTGCGGCGCAAGGCGGAATTGGTCCTTCCGCTCGCGATCGAAAGCCTCAGGCGGGCGATCGAGGCCGGCGTCAAGATCGCGTTCGGGACCGACGCGGCCGTGTACCCGCACGGGGAGAACGCGGGCGAGTTCGTGGCCCTGGTGGATCGGGGGATGACCCCACTCGAGGCTCTGCGCTCGGCCACGCTCTATGCGGCCGACCTTCTCGGCAAAGACGACCGTGGGATCATCGAGGTGGGCCGCCTAGCGGATATGGTGGCGATGCCGGGCAATCCTCTGGACGACATCAGCGCCACGCAGCGCATCGATTGGGTCATGATGGGGGGGCGGGTGTTCAGCCACCCCTGATCACCTGAGCT
>JBGMRK010000262.1:0-2346 GCA_048061375.1 Longimicrobiales bacterium
TCCGCACCCGTCTCGGTCGAGCCACTGCATCCAGATCGTCCGAGATCACCGGCGGATCGGACACCCATCCCGGTTCCCGGTCCCGACGGCCACTTCGACCTCGATGCGCCCGAGTTGCTGCTCAACCGCGAGTTGACCTGGCTGAACTTCAACTTCCGCGTGCTGCACGAGGCGGTGGATCCTCGGACTCCACTCTTGGAGCGCGTGAAGTTCGTCTCGATCGTGTGCTCGAACCTCGACGAGTTCTTCATGAAGCGCATCGGGGGCCTCAAGCAGCAGGTCGGAGCGAGGGTGCAGGAGCTCACCGTAGACGGCCGGACCCCACGGCAGCAGATCGAGGAATCGTACGCGCTAGTCAGGGAGTTGGACACCCGCGCGCGGGAGAGCTTTGACGAACTGCAGAGGTTGATGGCCGCCGAAGGCGTCGTCCTGACCACGTTCGAACAGCTATCACTCCAAGCACAGTTGCAGCTTCGCGAGCACTACGTCGTGAACATCTACCCGCTCGTGACGCCCCAGTCGACGGACCCGGCGCATCCATTCCCGTTCGTATCGAACCTCTCGCTCAACCTACTGGTGACGCTGAAGCACCCGGGCGACCCCACGGAAGTTCTTGCCCGGGTCAAGGTGCCAATGGGCGCGGGAATACCGCGCCTGCTGCAGATTCCGGGAGAGAACACCTTCGTGACGCTCGAGAGCGTCATGGCCAATACGCTCGATCACCTCTTTCCGGGCATGGAGGTGGTGAACTGCGAACTCTTCCGCGTCACGCGCAACGCCAACACGGAGCGCGACGAAGAAGATGCCGACGATCTCATGGCGATGATCGAATCGGAACTCCGTGACCGGCGCTTCGCTCCGATCGTGAGATTGCAGGTGGGCAAGGGAATGTCGCGGTACCACCGCGGTATGCTGGCAGCGGAACTCGGGTTGGATGAGGAAGAAGACGTCTTCGACGTCGATGGCTTCCTCGGCATGGCCGACCTCATGGAGCTCTACCGAGTGGAGGCGCCCAGGCTCAAGGATCCGCAGCACCATCCGCCCGACCATCCGTTGCTCGCTACGGACCGCTCGATCTTCCATGTACTGCGCACCGCCGGCTCCCTTCTGGTGCATCATCCGTATCAGTCGTACGTGTCGTCGGTGGAGCAGTTCCTAAAGGAGGCGAGCGTCGATCCCAAGGTGCGGGCGATCAAGATGACGCTCTATCGAACGTCCGAGGACTCGATGGCGGTCGGGCATCTGATGGAAGCGGCGCGGAACGGTAAACAGGTGGCCGTGGTGCTCGAACTGAAGGCGCGTTTCGACGAGGAGGCCAACATCCGTTGGGCCAACCGGCTCGGAGGCGCCGGCATCCACGTCACCTACGGAGTCGTCGGACTCAAGACACACTGCAAGCTGATCCTCGTGGTCCGGCAGGATTACGACGGGCTCCGGCGTTACTCGCACGTCGGTACCGGCAACTACCACGCCGGCACCGCTCGTGGCTATTCGGATATCGGCCTGCTGACCTGTGATGAAGGCATCGGGAGCGACTTGACGGAGCTCTTCAACTACCTGACGACCGGCTACAAGCCCAAGCGGAACTACCAGAAGCTCATGGTATCGCCGAAGGGCATGAAGCGAACGATCATCAAGAACATCCAGCGCGAGGTGGGGCTCCATCACGAAGGCGTGGGTGGGTTGATCCAACTCAAGCTCAACGGGCTCGAAGACGCGGAGGTTACGCGAGCCTTATACGCCGCCGCGAGAGAGGGCGTGAAGATCGACCTGATCGTGCGCGACACGTGTCGGCTGCGGCCCGGCATTCCAGGGCTCTCCGAGAACGTCACCGTGTGCAGTGTCGTGGGTAGGTTCCTGGAGCACTCGCGGATCTACTATTTCCGAAACGGAGGGGAGGAGGAGTACTACTTCGGCTCCGCCGACTGCATGACCCGGAATCTCGAAAGCCGTGTCGAGGCGCTGGTCCCCGTCGAGGCCGCCGAGCTCAAGAACGAGCTCCGCCGGGTGTTCGATTCGCTGCTCGCCGATCGGCGGGGTGGATGGGACATGGGTGCCGACGGCAGCTACGTCCTGCGATCGTCCGTCGACGAGGAGGTCGCCAGTTCTCACGAAGAGATGATCGAATGGGGAGAAGCGCTCTACAAGGAAGCGACCCGCCTCAAGCGGAGGCGGGCCAAGGGCCTCGTGGAGGACGATCTCGCGTCCGGCGGGGCTGCTCCTGAGGACCCCTCGACCCACCCTGGATAGGCTCCCACAAAGAAAACCTATTGCCCTCCGAGGGTGACCCACGACATCTTGCGCCCCGTGACCGGTCCTGGCTGACCGACACGCTGGTCATGATAC
>JBGMRK010000263.1:0-2343 GCA_048061375.1 Longimicrobiales bacterium
TTTTTCTGGCTTCCCCTCGCGGCTACGTGGGTGATGATGGCTATGGAGGGGCCGTTTCTCGCAGCCCTCATCGCCCGGCTTGCCGATCCCAAGTTCAACCTCGCCGCCTACGGCGTCGCCTTCGCGCTGGCCATCCTCATCGAGGCGCCGGTCATCATGCTCATGAGCGCGGCGACCGCGTTGGTGGTTGACGGGCATAGTTACCGAAAGCTTCGCACCTTCACGTTTGGGCTGAGCGCTCTGGCGACCGGACTGCTCCTCCTCGTGCTCTTCCCCCCCGTGTATGGGTGGGTTGGCACTACGGTGATGGGACTTCCGTCCGAGGTCTCCGAACTGATGTATGGAGCCCTCTGGTTCTTCTTGCCTTGGCCCGCCGCAATCGGCTACCGGCGTTTTCTGCAGGGCGTCTTGATCCGCTCGGGCCGTACGCGTTTGGTGGCCTACGGCACGGTAATCCGAATCATGGTGATGTCGATCACGGCGATTGTGCTGTATGTCGGGTTCTCGATTCCGGGTGCCTGGGTGGCGGCCGCGGCTCTGGGGGCCGGCGTTACGGCAGAGGCGGCGGCGGGCCGCTGGATGGCCGCCGCCACGATCCGAGAGCTGCTGCTCCAACCCGATACGAACGTGCCCGGCCGTGCGCCGCTCGGATACCGGAGCATCGCGCGCTTCTACTACCCGCTGGCGCTGACGTCCGTCATTGGCCTGGCCGCTCAGCCCATGCTCACGTTCTTCATGGGCCGCTCGCTCGCGCCGATCGAGTCCCTGGCGGTCTTTCCGGTGGTGCACGCTCTCTCGTTCATGTTCCGGGCGCTGGGCCTGAGCTTCCAGGAGGCCGCGATCGCGCTGCTCGGCGACGACCACGAGCACGGGCCGGAGCTGGGCAGGTTCGGCCTGTGGCTAGGGCTGGCTTCGTCGGTCGGACTCGGGGCAGTGGCCTTCACGCCGCTCGCCGGCATTTGGTTCGAAACCGTCTCGGGGCTCACGCCCGAATTGGCTGCCTTCGCAGTGATTCCGACCATGATTCTGGTGCCGCTACCGGCGCTCTCGGTTCTGCTTTCGTTCCAGCGTGCCGTCTTGGTAAAGGGTCACAGGACACATCCCATCACAGTGGCCACGACGATCGAGGTGCTCGGCATCGCGCTACTATTCGTCGTGTTCGGGTGGGGCGTGGGGCTCGTGGGGGTTACCGCCGCCTTCCTCGCCTTCCTGGGTGGGCGCGTGGCCGGCAACGTCTACCTGATCCGGAAGTGTGCTCGCGTGCTGGGGCAACGGTAACCGTGGAAGTAGATTGGTCGTCATGAAGATGAGCAGTTGGGCGGCGGTGGCCGCAGGGTTGGTATTCGCGATCGGTGGGACGGGCTGCGCGGATCAAGCGCCGGAGCCTGCGAACGAGACCACGGAGGGCGCACGGCAGCGCGTCGAGCGCCTGCTCTCCGCGCTCTCAGCCGACTCGCTCGAGGGGCGCTTCACCGCCTCGCCGGGCGCTCTCAAGGCCGCTCGAATCATCGGCGAAGAGCTGGCGTCGTACGGCGTGGAGCCGGCGGGGGACAGTGGGTTCTTCCAGCTCGTTCCGTTCAAGCGTGTTACGCGCAGGGGGCGGGAATCCCTTGGGCTGGGTTCCTTCGATCCCGATGATCCCGGGGCTGGGGACGTAGTGGTCGGACGCAACGTCCTAGGCGTGATCCGCGGCTCCGATCCGTCGGTCGCCGACCAGGCGATCGTCGTGGGCGCCCACTTCGATCACGTTGGGATTCGGCAGGCCGTCGACGGCGATTCGATCTACAACGGAGCGGACGACGACGCTTCCGGCGTCGTGGCCGTCTTGGAGGCCGCACGCTCGCTGGCCGCCGGTCCGCCACCGCGTCGCACCGTGGTCTTCGCGCTGTTCACGGGGGAGGAGCTCGGGCTACTCGGGACGCGATGGTACTTGGATAACCCAGTGGTGCCGCTCGATCAGACGGTGGCCGAGCTTCAGGTGGAGATGATCGGTCGGCCGGATTCGCTGGCCGGCGGGCCCGGGAAGCTGTGGCTCACCGGGTACGAGCGGTCAACCATAGGTGAGTCCCTCGCCGCGGAGGGCGTCTCCGTCGTCGTTGACCCCCGACCCGACCAGGACTTCTTCCGGCGGAGCGACAACTTCGTGTTCGCCGTGAGGGGAATCCCGGCACACACCCTCTCTTCCTACGGCATGCATGAGGACTACCACCGTCCGTCCGACGAAGTCGAGATGGTGGATTTCGACCACATGGTTGCCGCGGTGGAGGCGATCGTGCGCTCGGTGCGGATCCTCGCCGACGCCGATGAGGCTCCGAGATGGAAACAGGGTGGTCGCCCGGAGCC
>JBGMRK010000264.1:0-2330 GCA_048061375.1 Longimicrobiales bacterium
CAGTGGAATCCCGTACAAAGGTCCCGCGACGACCACGCGCGCCCCCGCCCCCAGAGCGGCCTCGAGCGACGCCAGATCCGGCCCCAGCGTGCCGGGATCCACATCATAGAATCGCACAGACACGTGAGCCCCAACTGCCGCCGTCGCCACGTCAAAACACGAGTACGCCGGGAGTGCGACATCCCCCCCAACCGAGTCGACCGCCACCCGGAGAGCCACCTGAAGCGCCTGTGTGCCACTGCCGTAGAGGATTACCCGTTCGGCCTTCCTCTCCTTGGCGAGCAACTCCGATAGCGCAACCAGAGGGTTCTCTCCATTGGACAGCCGCCCACGAAAGGCCTGGAGGATCGCCCTGAACGGCAAAGGCGAGTAGACCGGAAGCTGGTGGCGGATCATGCCGTCACGATCCTGATGGTCGGCCTAGAACGTGGGAATGCGGCGCGACAGGAACGGACCCAGCCGGTTGGCGAGCGGGAGGGGCAGATGCCTCCACACGCCCATTGCGGCTCCATAGGCCCAGGAATCGGCCGAAGGCGCTCCAGAGCCATGCCTGTCCCACTCCAGCCAGGCCAACGCGGTGTCCTCTCCACCCCACTGGCGCTTGAACCGGTGAGTGCCTCCCCCAGGCGTGCACCGTCCGAAGTTGAACAACGCCGCTCCCCGCTCGATCGCCTTCTCCATGAACGACCAATACAAGAGCATGTTGGGCGCCATGCGATTGTATTCCCTTAGTGCCGATGCCCACGTCATCTCGAACTCTCCACCCCAAAGGAACCCGCAGCCCCCGGCCACTGGCTCTTCACCGTGGTAGACCACACCGAAGATGACCTCCTCCGGAAAGACCTCCGCAAGCGCATCGAATAGGCGCAGGGAATGAACCGGTGTTCCGAGATCACGCATGTTTTCGGCGAACACTCGGTAGAAGTCGTGTCGCTCATCCGGCCCGAATCGGCAGGTCATTCCCTCCTTTTGAGGCCTTCGAATCTGGCTTCGGAGCTTGGCCGGAAAGCAGTTCGTCCATAGAGCCTCCGGATCGTCTCCGAGTTCCAGTCTCACCATGACCTTGTCCCGGCCCTGATCGAGGTCCACGGACAGTGCGGTGCGGTTGCGGAGCACGAGACGGTCTGCTCCGGACTCCTCGGCCAAGTGCTTTGCTGCCTCGGCAAGTGCCTTTCGCACCGCTGCGGGCCCCAACGGCCCGCCGTAGTTCAGGAACGGGACGGACACGAGATGATGGCCGAAGAACGGACTCCGCATGCGCACCAACGGCAGCCCGCCAAGCAGTTCGCCCTCCTCCGACCGCGCCGCCAAGAAGAGATACTCGTGGCCCATCGTCCCTTCCATGACCTGCCGCCAGCCCGGAAGATGGCAAAAGGTTGCGCCCTCGGCCTCCTTGAGGATGCGGTGCCAAGCCTCCGGCGCGCTGGCCTCGGTGGTGACCCGTACCGGCGTGCTCACCGCTAACTGGCTCAACCGACGAGTGCCTGGGATTCCATGGATGAAAGGGTACCCGCGATCGGGCCAAAGCGAAACTCGGTGAACAGCCGATCCAAGCGGGACCACGCCCTCTGTCTCCCTCCGAACAGGCGTAGCTGAGTCAAGCGCGGAAGCACACGATCCTGCGGGCGCTCCTGGTCCAGCTCCCAGGGGTGGATGAAGAACGTGCCGGGCACCCCGCGGTCCTGGGCACTGCGCAGCCCTCCCCGGATCAGGGCATAGGGAAGCAGCCGGAAGTAGGCGCCACCCGCGGCCGGCAGGTTGGACCCGGCAAGCCGCAGCGTCGCAGGCGGGATCTCGGCGATGCGCCCGGACGGGCGTGTGATCCAGTGCGGATCGCGCTTCCCCTCGGGATACCCGTACGTAGGGTGCTGCTTGATCGGAAACAGGCTCGAGTCGTAGCGGTACCCCTCGTCGAGTAGAACGTCGAGCGCCCACTCGCTTCCTGGCACGATGGAAAAACTGGGCGCGCGAAAACCGAGCACCTCCTGCCCGACCAGATCCTCGAGGAAGCGCTTCGTACGGCGGACGGAGTCCCGAAACGCCTCCGCGCTCTGATGGGTGACCCGCTTGTGATCCCACCCGTGCGAGGCCACTTCATGGCCCCGCTCGGCGATCTCCTTGACCAGGTCCGGCTCATGGCCGGCCAACCATCCGAGTATGAAGAAAGTCCCCCGGACACCAAAGGTGTCCATACGGTCTAGGAGACGTCGCACCAGGAGCGGTGCTCTCCGAGTCAGCCCATCCCATTGAGTGGCCGGGATCAACTGCTCGAGTGCTGAGGAGTGGAAGTACTCCTCGACGTCAACGGTGAAGTGGTGGGCTACCATCGC
>JBGMRK010000265.1:0-2308 GCA_048061375.1 Longimicrobiales bacterium
GAACTCGACCCGAGTGGGACTACAGCCCCTCTCCCGGGTCGGCGGCCCGCTCCGGGGACCCCGGCCCCCCGGCCCATGTCCTGCCCTTTTCGACCCAATAGTAGAAGACCGGCAGGATCACGATCGGGAGCGGCCGGCTGAGGAGTCCGCCGATCACGACTGCGGCCAATGGCTTCTCCACCTCCGCCCCGGTGCCGGACGAGAAGAGCAGAGGTACGAGGGCCAGGCTACCCACGACGGCACTCAGGAGCTCCGGCCGGAAGCGGACTCTGGCGCCCTCGATCACGGCCTCCTTCAGGCCCAAGCCCGTGGCGCGAAGCCGGTTGAAGTAGTGCACCATGACCATGGCGTTCTGCACCGCCACCCCGAACACCGCGACGAACCCCACCAGGGCCGGCACGCTCAGCGGCATCGCCAGGAGGAGCAGGAATAGCGATCCGCCGACGACGGCCAGCGGGATGTTCAGCGCCACCACGAGCGTGTTTCGGAGCGAATCGAAACAACGGTAGATCAGGATGAGAACCAGGAGGAGCGCGATCGGCACGATCAAGAGGAGTCGGCGGGTGGCGCGCTCCTTGTTCTCGAACTGTCCCCCCCACGTCATGTAATACCCCGCCGGCAGCGACACCTGGGCTTCGATGGCGCGGCGGGCGTCGGCGACGTACCGCCCGATGTCGCGTCCCACCACGTTGGTGCGCACGTAGATGCGGCGCCGGCTCTGCTCCCGGCTGATCACCGCGGCCCCTTCCTCGACCGTGAAATCGGCCAACTGCGCCATGGGAACACGCTGACCGTTCGGGGCCACGACCAGGATGTTTCGAATGCGGTCGATATGCTCGCGGCTGTGCTCCTCGAAGCGCACCTGGATTGCGAAGCGCTGCTGTCCCTCGAAGACCTCTCCGGCTGCCCTGCCGCCGATGGCGGTCTCGATGACGTCCTGCACGTCGGCGACGTTGATGCCGTATCGAGCGATCCTCGAGCGATCGATGGAGACCTGGAGATACTTCACGCCCACCACCTGCTCGACGGCAAGGTCGGCCGTGCCCGGGACGGTGGCCAGGACCCGCCGGACCTCCTCCGCAGTCTCCTTCAACACGCCCATGTCGTCGCCGAAGATCTTGAGGGCGATCTGTGCGGTGATGCCCGAGATCATCTCGTCGACCCGAAGCTGTATGACCTGGGAGAAGTTGAAGAGGACGCCGGGAACGTCGCCCAGCCGCTGCCGCATCGCCTCCACCAACTCCGCCTTCGAGTCCGCCGTCTCCCACTCGCTTCTGGGCTTGAGGGCGACGTAGATCTCCGCGTTGCTTACATCCTCGGGGTCGCCCCCGAGCTCCGCCCGGCCGACCCGCGCCACGGTCAGGGTGACCTCGGGGAAGGCCAGCAGCTCCCGCTCGATTTCCTGCGAGAGCTCCAGCGAGCGGCTGAGGGAGATGCTCGCGGGCATCGTCGCCCGGATGAGCACGCTGCCCTCGTCCAGCGTCGGCAGGAACTCGGACCCGAGGAACGGGAAGATCGCGATGCTGGCCGCGATGGCCAGGGCGTACACGGCCACCGTGACGCCGCGCCGCTCCATCGCCCACCGCACGGCGGCAAGGTAGGGCCGGCGCAGCCAGACGATGCTCCCCTTGGTGGGCGCGAACTTCCCGCGCCGGAACACCCAGACGGACAGCGCGGGTGTGATGAGGATCGCGACGATGAGCGAGCCCACCATGGCGTAGGTGACCGTACGCGCCAGAGGCGTGAAGAGCTTGCCCTCGATCCCGGTCAGCGTGTAGAGCGGGAGGAATACCGCGATGATCACCAGAATGGCGAAGAAGATGGGCCGGCCGATCTCTTTGGAGGCGGCCAGCACCCGCTCGGCCACGGTGCCGCGTTCAGACTCCTCCTCCGAGAGGTGGCGATAGATGTTCTCGACCATGACCAGGGTTGCGTCCACCATCATGCCGACGCTGATCGCCAGCCCCCCCAACGACATGAGGTTGGCGGACAGGCCCGTGTACCACATGAGGAGGAAGGCCACGAGCATGGAGAAGGGGATGGCGAGGGCCGTGACGAGGGATCCCCGCAGGTTCCCGAGGAGAAGGAAGAGGAGGGCGGTGACGAAGATCAGCCCCTCGACCAGGGCGACCACGACGGTGCGGATGCTGTCATCGACCAATTCGGTCTGGTCGTAGTAGGGGACGATCTCGACTCCTGCGGGTAGGCTGCGCTGGATCTCCCCGACCTTGGCCCGGACCTGCTCGACGACCCTCTTGGTGTTGGTGCCGATCTGTTGGAGGACGATGCCGGTGACCACCTCGCCCGC
>JBGMRK010000266.1:0-2276 GCA_048061375.1 Longimicrobiales bacterium
CTCGCCGCTCAGGCTCTCCCGTTTCACACGGAAACGGCGATCACTACCGGCTTCGAGGAGGAGGCGGCCCGTACGTTCGTCAACTTCTTCGGTCGCGAGGGGTTGTTCCGCGATGGGGAGGAAGTCGCGGATCCGATGCTGCGGGACGTCAGCGTCTTCGTGCAGCCGCTGGTCGTCCTGCCGTACGCGATCACGCCGATGTGGACGACGCGAGTCATTGTTCCGGTCGTGCGCAAGTCCATGGACTTCACGACGCCGGCGAACGCTCGGCAATCGTATGGGACCACTGGGGTGGGCGACGTCATTGTGGACACGAAGTGGGTCTTCTTCAGCAAGAACCGCCTCGGCGGCACGACGCGCATCGGGATCGAGGGCGGCGTCAAGATCCCGTCTGGCAGTACGGGAGCCAGCTTGCCGGACGGTTCGCTCGCTCCGCGCCCGCTCCAGGTGGGGTCGGGCTCGTGGGACTTTCCCTTCAAGGCGCTCTTTACGATGACGCAGGGCCATTTCGGCCTGACCGGCAACGCCGGCTACCGCATCAACACCGCGTCCGAGGGGTTCAGGGCGGGCAACGTGTTCAGCTACGACGTAGCGGTGGGGCTCCGGTTCATGCCGTGGGTCTACAGGAGCCTCCGCGACAAGTCGTTGGTGGCGTACCTGGAACTGAACGGAGAGGTCGGACAGAAGAGCGAGCTCGACGGCGCCCCCAATCCCGATTCGGGCGGTCACGTGCTGTTCCTGAGTCCCGATATTCAGTGGATTCCCGCGCCGTGGCTTCTGTTCGAGGGGTCGGTTCAGTTCCCGATCGTGCAGAGTCTCAACGGTACCCAGCTCCAGTACGACACCCGGTTTCAGTTGGGAACCCGCGTCCGCTTCTCGGTATTTCGATAGTGTTCGGTCCGGGAAAGGGAGAGTAAAGGATGCCACCGTTCATCGAGGACGTACGGCTCTGGGCCACGCTCACGGGCGGCCACTTCGCGATCATGTTCTGGTGGCTATGGATGCTAGCCATCGTGGCCACCGCGCTTGGCGAGTCGTTTCTTGCCGCCGGGCGCAGGCGGAGCCTGCTGGAGCGTCCCGACCATGGGTGGCGCACGGTCTGGCTCGCGGTGTTGCTCGGGGTGGTCAGTCCTCCCAGCCGCCGCCGGATCTTCCGACAGGCGAAGGAACTGCTGGCCCGAGGCGTCAGCCCGGCCGGCGTGATGGCGTATCTGGTTGCGGCCCAATCGCTCTTGATCTGGTTCGTCCTCCTGATCGTCGGCCTCAACGGCCCGCAGCCCGTACTCGGTCAGATCCTGGCCGTGGCCGTGGCGCTCACGGTGTTGACGTACGGCCTCGGTCGGACGACGCAGAGCCTGTGGGATGAGGCGCGTGAGGCGGACGCCGCGGAGTTCCCTGACGCCGGAGCGAGGCCTCCGGTGGTGCCCGCGGGGCCGCCGTGGGCACGTCCGGCCCTCTCCGCGGCCGGTCAGGCGTACTCACTCTGGTGGCCGTTTTTGTTCGGGCTCCTCGGCGTCGGGCTCTTCCTGGCCTTCGGGCAATCCGACGCCTCCGTGTCGCTCCAGGGCTCGCTGGGCCCGCTGAGTCAGCTCGCGAACGCGGGAGTCGGGCTGCTGCTCGCCTGGGTCACGGGGGCGCCGCTGGTCGGGAATGCGCTCTTCGCGGCCGGTCTGTGGAAAGCGGAGATCCTGACCTATTCCGGGCTGTCGGCGTTCTATCTCGGAACGCTGGTGATGCCGTTCGTTCTGCCCCGCTACTACGCGTTGCTCGGCGTTGAGCTGGCCAGGCAGGTGATCGGCTGGCTGGTGGCGGCGATTCTCGTCGGCGCGCTGGCCGCGACGGCGTGGTGGTGGGGTCTGGATTGGCTGGCGGGCGTCATCGGGCTGCGCGAGTGGCTCGAAGCGTTCACGGCGTCCACCATGCGGCCCAGCAACGTCCCGTGGTTCCACCACTGGTTCGCCCCGGGGCTGTAAGACGATGTTTTTTCAAGCAACCGAGAAATGGAGACTCACCATGAAGAAGATTGGCAGTACAGCGTTCGGCAGCGTCCTCGCGCTGGCCGCGGGGTTCGCCTTGGCCCTTGGGCTCGCGTTGACCCCGGCCGGTGTTTCGGCTCAGGACCAGGCTGCCGCCGCGCATGACGGTCCGCCTCAGATAGAGATCACGATCCTCGGGATGAGCTGCCCGTTTTGCGCGTACGGGGTCGAGAAGAAGCTCAAGAAACTCGACGGAGTCGCCGACCTCGAGATCGTCCTCGAAACCGGCCTGGCGACCCT
>JBGMRK010000267.1:0-2256 GCA_048061375.1 Longimicrobiales bacterium
GTGGATCCTTTCGGGCTGCTTCCAACTCAGCGAGAACCTCATGCGTGTGTTCGCCTGGACCGGGCGGATGGGCCCTGAAGCCAGTCCGCTCGCCGTTCCAGGTGATCGGCATCGCCACGTCGCGGTAATCCTCAATACGAGGGTGCTCCGCGGCGCGCAGCAAGCCGGTCTCCGCCACCTGCGGATCGGCCACGACCTGCGCCACGTCTTGAATGGGAGCGCAAGGCACGTTGTGCCGGTAGAGGAGCTCGAGAAGCTCACCGGCTTCGAGGGCGCGCGTCCTGCCCGCGATCGATTCGAACAGGGCCGGCCGGTTCTTCACCCGTGAGGGGTTGTCGACGAATCTTTCGTCGTCGGAGAGTTCATCGAGCCCGAGCGCCTCGGTCAGCCGCATGAACGTAGTGTCGTTGCCGGCATTGATCATGATGTGACCGTCAGCGGTGGGGAACGCCTCGTAGGGAGCGATCATTGCGAGGCCCGAGCCCATCGGCCCGGGCACCTCGCCAGTGGCCAGGTGCCCGATCATGTGATAGCCCATCCATGTGAGGGCCGACCCGAGGAGCGAACTCTCGACGTGGCACCCGCGGCCCGTGGCGTCGCGATCCCGAAGTGCGGCGAGTACGCCGAGTGCCGCCCACATGCCCGTGCCCAAATCCACCACGGAACCGCCTACTCTGGTGGGCGGACCACCGGGATGGCCGGTCACCGACATGATCCCCCCTGCCGCCTGCATGAGGGGGTCATACCCTGGCAGATGGCTGAGCGGCCCTTCCGAGCCGTACGCGGTGACGGACACGTAGACGACTCCAGGCTCGAGCGTGCTGACAGCTTCGTAACCGAAACCCAACGCCTCGGCTCGGCCTGACCGGAAGGATTGCACGAACACATCCGCTCCGGCGATCAGAGCCCGAAGTGTCTCCGCTCCCTCCGGGGACCTGAGGTCCAATTGGATGCTGCGCTTGTTGCGGTTGGTGGTCAGGAAAAGCGGGCTCTCGCCTTCCCAGAACGGCGGCCCCCAGGCCCTGGCCGAGTCGCCCGCACCGGGTGGCTCGACCTTGATGACGTCCGCGCCCAGATCGCCCAGGATCTGCGTGCAGAAAGGGCCGGCCAGGTTCTGGGTGACGTCGATGACACGCAGTCCTTCAAGGCATTGCATCATGGTCAGCTGGCTCGAGTGAATGGGATAACGATGCCGTAGCCTACTCGTTGTGCGTGTGAGGCGCGACGTGCCGTGACTCACTACTCTAGGGCGCAGCACCGCACTTTTTCGAAAAGGGCCCTAAAGATGCGCATCGTCGTTGCAATGGATTCCTTCAAGGGCAGCCTCACGGCGCCGGAAGCGTGTGAGGCAGTGGCCGGCGGCTTGGAGCGCGCGCTGCCCGAAGCGGAGTTGGTCCTCCGTCCGATGGCCGACGGCGGAGAGGGCACTGCCGCCGCTGTCATCACCGCGGCCGGCGGTGAGTGGGTTCCGTTCCGGGTCACAGGTCCGCTTCCGGGCATGGAGGTCGACGCCGGCTTCGTGTGGCTGGCCGCCAGGGGTCCGGGCGCCCTCGTCGAGATGGCGGTGGCGAGTGGTCTCACCCTGCTGGACGCCGCGGAGCGAGACCCGTTGCGAACGACGACGTTCGGCACTGGGGAGCTCCTACATGCGGCGGCCGGGCGCGGGCCGCGAGTGCTGTGGCTCGCCGTAGGAGGTAGCGCCACGGTGGACGGTGGAGTAGGGGCTGCGACCGCGCTCGGTTGGCGCTTCCTGGACCGGACCGGCGCGGAGGTCGGGTTGGGTGGCGAGGCTCTGTGCCGCATCCACGACATCGTGCCTCCCGCCGATGTGGGGCTGCCCCCCGTGGTCGTTCTGTGCGACGTGACCAACCCCCTTCTGGGCCCGAACGGAGCCGCCCGGATATTCGGACCCCAAAAAGGCGCCGATCCCGAGGCGGTCGAGCGGCTGGAAGAGGGACTGTCCAATTTGGCAGAGCGTGTTGGCTCGGCCTTGGGCCTCGACCTCCAGGGGCTGCGAGGTGCCGGAGCGGCGGGTGGTCTGGCGGCGGGCGCCGTGGCATTCATGGGCGCGAAGCTCGAATCGGGGGTGGACACCCTCATGGAGGTGATCGGACTGCCTGACGCGGTGGCCGGCGCCGACTGGGTCATCACGGGGGAGGGGCGCTTCGATCGACAGTCTCTCGCGGGGAAAGTGGTTTCGGGCGTGGCGCGGGCCGCACGCGAGTCGGGCGCTCGCGTAGCGGTATTGGCGGGGAG
>JBGMRK010000268.1:0-2233 GCA_048061375.1 Longimicrobiales bacterium
GCCGTGTGGCATGAAGCGCGGGCGCCAATCCGAACACCACGCCCGTCACCAATGAGATGATCAGCGTGACGGCGAGCATGCCACGGTCGAGGCCGATGTCCAGCATGCCGATCGAGACGCCTCCCGGAAGCTGCAGAACGCCCATCAGCGCGAGCACGCCCCAGGCCACGGCCAGGCCCGCCACACCGCCGAGCAGGGCCAGCACCATGCTCTCAGTCAGGAGCTGCCGCACGAGCCGGCCGCGGCCCGCTCCCATCGCCAGACGCACTCCGACTTCGCGGGACCTTGACGAAGCACGCGCAACCAGGAGGTTCGCCACGTTGGCGCAGGCGAGGAGCAGGGTGAGTCCTACGACGCCCAGGAGCAGCCAGACGAAACGCGTCATCTGCGCTTCGGAGCCGACCGGGAGCGCATAGCCGGGCAGGGCGTCTACGGTCACCGACCGCGGCCCGCGCGCTTCCGGGTCCTCTTCGGCCAACTGTGCGGAAATCGCGAGCATCTCGGCTCGCGCCTGTTCGACCGTGGTGCCAGGCTGGAGCCGGGCGATCAGCCTGCCGATCCACCGGTAGGCCCGCGTCTCCCAGACGCGCGGATCGGCGATGGATCCGGCGCCCAGATAGGCTCCGGCCTGCATGGGTATCCACAGGTCGGGCCGCACACTCAGGCTCATCCCGGTGAAGTCCACCGGCGCGACGCCGGCCACCGTGAAGGGGGAGCCATTCAGGCGAACGGTGCGACCGACGATGTCGGCATCGGCCTGAAAGTGATCGCGCCACAAAGCGTGGCTCAAGACCACCACCGCTGTTCCCGCTTGCAATCGATCGTCCTCGGGCTGGATGAGCCGGCCGAGCGCGGGCGTGAGGCCGAGGAGGTCGAAGTAGTTCCCAGTGACCGCCCGAACGATCGTGAACCGTGCGCCGAGTTCCTCGTTGCCGAGCCCCGCGGCGAGCGTCGCGGTTGCCGCGATGTCGGCGAAATGCGTCGAGCGGTCGCGGTAGTCGAGATAGTCCAGGTATGAGGAGGAGCTCCTGGGGAAGCCGCGACGGCTCGTCGTGTAGACCGCCGCCAACTGCTCGGGCTCACGAACGGGCGGAGCGCGGAACAGGGCGGCGTCCACGATGCTGAAGATGGCCGTGTTGGCCCCGATGCCCAGGGCCAGGGTGAGGATGGCGATCACCGAGAATCCGGGATTTCCGGCCAGTGTGCGAAGCGCGTAGCGCAGATCCTGAATGAACGAAGCCATCAACTGCCCCCTCTTCTTCATCCCAATCCCGAGCCGGGCCTCGCGCCGGGCTCTCTTCTCGATGTCCTTCGGGTCTCCGAACGCATCCAGGGCCTGACGCCAAGCCTCGTCGGGGGCCATGCCCGCATCGATCAGCTCCTGGGTGCGCATCTCCAGATAGAAGCGGATCTCTTCCCGGATCTCCTTGGAGAGGTCGCGGCCGAAACGACCCAGATGGAAGTCGCGGCGGAAGCCTCGGTGCGGTGACATCGTATGCGACGCCGGGTTAGCGTCGCGCGCCGTTCAAGATCGCGGTGACCGCACCGGAGTACTCCGACCAGCGGGCCGCTTCGTCCTCGAGTGCCTGTTGGCCGAGCTCGGTCATGCGGTAGAACTTGGCGCGCCGGCCGGTATCGGTTCGGCCCCACTCCGACTCGAGGAGGCCTTTGCGCTCGAGACGATGGAGCGCCGGGTAGAGCGCACCCTCCTCCACGTTGAGGACGCCGTTGCTGTTCTCCCGGATCCAACGCCCTATTCCGTATCCGTGAAGGGCCGCGCTCTTAAGCGTCTTCAGGATCAGGATATCGAGGGTCCCGGTAAATAGGTCGCTTCCGCTCATTCCGGCTCTCCTGGCACGGGGTACCCCTGTGGCTTATGCCTCGTTCATTTAGGGATGATACGTGAGGATGCCTAAGTGGGCAAGGGGTGGGCTCTACGGGTGGGTTCTGTTCCTACAAGTCTCGCGGATAGAGCCGTGGCTCACCGTCGATCCGGATGGTGCCAAAGTGTCTTAGATCCAGCGTCGCGATGGCTGCCACTTCCAATCGCTCGGCGATGCCGATCACTGTGCCGTCGACCAATCCGATCCCGAGATCGGCGTACCGGAGGCAAAGCTGGTTTGCCCTCACGAGGTCTGCCGGATCTCCCCACTCCAATGAGAACGCGCCAGCGGCGAGGTCCACGATGAACGCCTGTTGAGCTCTTCTACCGACCCGTGTCCCCAGGAGGTAG
>JBGMRK010000269.1:0-2205 GCA_048061375.1 Longimicrobiales bacterium
CGCCACAGTCCCGAGCAGAATCCAGAGCGGACGCTGGAGATTGCCCACCACCTGCTCTTTGTAAAAGAGTAGGCGGGGAGCGTACTTACCCTCATCGAGGAACTGTACGAAGCTGGACCCGTCCTGGGTCGCCTGGGCGGCGGAGTCGTCTCGTAACCTCTGAACGACCTGGGCCAGCCTGCCCCGCACCTGATCAAGTTCCGCGCCTTTCTTCAGGCGTCCAATGGATTGGAAACCGAACGCGCCGGGGCTGGCGGTGGCGGGATCGATCGCAAGGGGCATCCAAAGCTGCGTGTCCTCGAACGGGAACCCGAAACCCTCGGGCATGACGCCTACGATGTCGCGTGTCACTCCATCGACCTGGAGCGTGCGCCCGAGAATGTCGCGAGACCCGGAGTACCGGGCCTGCCAAACGGCATAACTGATGACGACGACCTGCGGTCCTTCCGGCAGGTCCTCCTCCTCAGTGAAGTTGCGTCCTAGAATCGGTGAGACACCGAGCGTGGGGAAGAGCGTCCGACTGGTGAAGCTGGCATCGATCCGCTCTGGATTCCCGTCGCCGGTGACGTTCACCGCCGTCCGGTTCAGGAGCGCCAGTTCCTCGAAGACCTGGGCCTCAGCGTATTGGAAGTAGATGCCGGGCGACAGCGAGAAGTCATCGTAGCCGAGCCCCGGCGCGGAACTCCTCACCGCAACCAGTTGATCCGGATCCTCGAACGGCATCGGCCTCAGGAGCACCCCGTTGACCACACTGAAAATCGCCGTGTTGGCGCCTATTCCGAGCGCCAGCGTGAGGGCTGCCACCGCCGTAAACCCCGGAGTCCGGACCAATGCCCGGATCGCGTACCGAAGGTCGCGAATTATCTGACTCACCATCCCATCCCCTCTTCCTCTCAATCGAAACGCGTCGGACACCTCTCTCGGAGGAGTCCACGAATGCGGCATTTCTCCCTCACGGAGCGTCGTGAACACGACGCTCATGGATTCCCGCCAGTACCATCGCCGGGCCGAACCTTCCCCCGCGTCCACCCTCCGCTGAAACTCTTCCCGGAGGTCACCCAAAATGCTGCGGCCCGCGATGCTGCCCGGGAGCACGCTTCCGAGCAGCCACTCGGCGAACCTCGGAGGCCCGCTTGGCCCTTTCCTCATCCGGCGCTCTTGCCAAAAACCTGGTCGAGGCCAGTCCAAAGATTGGTCAGGGCCTGGCGTGAAGTCCTCAGCGCCTCGACCCCGGACTTCGTTACTTCGAAGCATCGTCTCGGATGCCCACCGCGGTCGGACGTCGCCGCCTCGACCTCCCAGCGCAGCAAACCCTTGCCTTCGAGTCGGTCGAGAGACGAGTAGAGCGCCCCTCGCGAGACGCGGCGGCCCGCCTTGCCCTCGAGTTCGCTGCTGATGCTGGGCCCGTGCGCACTGTCACCGAGCCGCAGCACCGCCAACAGCACCATCTGTTCGAACTCGCCCAGAAATCCTTGTCGTCCCATACAATCTCCAGTGTCTGGTTTGTAGACGCCGTTGGCAATGTAGACGGTTGCCCGTGTGCGATCAAGGGGACCCGGTCATGCGGCGTCCGAGGTCGGTTGCCCCGAGCATAGCGTGGGGCGATGCTTTCTTGAGAACTCTGTCCCAACGAGAGGCATGCATGGCCAGGCCCCCTGAGGCTCCCAAGATGAGAATCGTCATCGCTTTGGGCGGAAACGCCCTCCTCCGGAGAGGCGAGAAGCCCACAGTGGACGTACAACGGCGACACATCCAATGCGCGGCCCGCGCCGTAGCGGAGGTGGCACGGGAGCACAGCGTCATCGTGACCCACGGAAACGGTCCACAGGTCGGCATCCTGGCCGCGAGAGCGATCGGGCAAAGGGAGACGGACACGTCTCCACTCGATGTTCTCGGCGCCGAATCGATGGGCATGATAGGGTACCTGATCGAGCAGGCACTCACGAACGAGCTCCCCGGCCAACCGATCGCGACACTGCTCACGCAGGTTGAAGTTCATTCCGACGACCCCGCCTTCCACAACCCGACTAAGCCGATCGGGCCCGTCCTCACGAAGGGAGAGGCAGAGCAGTTGTCGAAGCGCCATGGCTGGTCGTTCGCGCCCGATGGGGACCACTACCGGCGGGTCGTGCCATCCCCCAATCCCGTGAGAGTGCTCCAGTCGGAGACCATCAGGCTGCTCGTGGACGACGGAGTCCTGGTCAT
>JBGMRK010000270.1:0-2192 GCA_048061375.1 Longimicrobiales bacterium
GCCCTCGCACATTCAAGAACAGGAGGCGAGCGATGACGGACCTGAAGGCGCAACCACTTTCGAACGAGTCGCAACCGGAGGCAAGCCGGGTGGTGCGGTGGCGGGCCGCGGTGGATGAGAGACTTGGACTCTCGGCGTTGAAGTACCCGGTACCGCGTCATTCCAATACGGTCGCCTGGACCCTCGGGGGCCTGACGCTGGCGTCGCTGGTCATCCTGATCGTTACCGGCATCCTGCTGGCACAGTTCTACACCCCCACACCTGAGGATGCCAGGGCGAGTGTGCTCCATATCGAGACGCAGGTGCCCTTCGGTAGTTTGGTGCGCGGTATCCACATTTGGGCGGCTCAGGCGATGTTCGTACTCGCCCTGGCCCACCTCGCGAGGATCTTGATAACCGGGTCCTACAAGAGGCCACGAGAGGCGAACTGGCTGATCGGGTTGGCATTGCTGGGCATGGTGTTCCTGCTCATCTTCACGGGATCCACACTCCGGTGGGACCAGGAAGCGTTCGAGGCAGTCGCTCACAATTCGGAACTCGCGTCGCTGTCTGGAGGTTTCGGCACCTGGTTCACCCCCGAGTTCGGCGCCGGCACGGCTCTGGTGAGCCGGCTCTACCTTGCGCACGTCAGCTTTCTGCCCGCAGTCGTGTTCCTGCTGTTGATCCTTCACTTCGCCCTGGTGAGGCGTCACGGTGTGTCGCCGAAGTCAGACGTCGATGTCGGAGAGGTCGATTCCGACGAGGCCGTGCCGTTCACCGAGCATGCGCGTCATCTGATCGGCTGGAGCCTGATCTTGTTGGCTGTCCTGGTCGGGCTCGCGGCAGTGACGGCGACCCCGATCGGCGCTGCTCCGGTGGCTGGGATCGAAGTGACGAAACCGTTGTGGATCTTCTACTGGATGTACCAGCTGGAGAACTGGGTCGGGATCGAGGGGCTGATCTGGGCTCCTGTCGTCCTGATGCTGCTCCTAGCCGCACTGCCGTTTCTCGACCGCTCTCCACAGCGTCAGCCGACACGCCGCAAGTGGGTGATGGGTTCGGCCCTGGTGGTTCTCGGAGCGCTGTCGGTGCTCACGTTGATGGTGGCGTTCTCTGGACCCGCTGCCCATCTCGGCTGAGATCTCATGTCGGGTTCCGATGTGGTCCCTACGGCTGGACGACGAGGCGATCGTTCATCCACCGGACCGCCGGGACCACCAGTGCCAGCCAGAACCCGTACACGAAGGCTTCAGCAAGCCCGAGCAGGAAGGTGCCGGTCGACAGCCATGTGAACCCGGGGAGCAGTGGCGCCCAGGCTCGCCACATTGCCCAGTCGGGAAAGACCGCGTCCCACGCCACGCAGGCTGCGAATGACAGCGCGAGGAACCCTCCGATCACGACCGCCACCGTTAGGTACTCGTTTTGTCTGTTCATCGATATCTCCTCAGTGTGTTTCACTCCAGGCGACACGGCTGTGCACCCGCTCGGTCGCGTCGCGCATTGGCTCATCCATCGAGTACGTCTACGGTCTGTTCGTAGCCGGCCTGTGCCCGAATGGCCGCGTTGGAGAGGTCGGTGATCGGGGTTTCGGGGTGGCAGACCGACCCGAGTCGGATGAGTTCGATATCGGGTGGTGCGAGTTGGATGAGGAGTTCCATCCGGTCGTTCATGACGATCGTGACCGCTCTCTGGAAGAGTCCTGATATGTGGTCGAGATCGTTTCCGCATCCACATGCCCTGCCCGCCTCAACGACGACGATGCGCCGGATCCCTCGTTCGATCATGGTCGAGAGAGGTAGCGGGTCGGCAATGGCGCCATCGACGAGGCGTTCACCGTCGATCTCCACGGGCGGAAACAGCCCAGGGATGGCGGTAGAGGCAAGTATCGCATCGAGCAGATCGCCCGATATCAGGTGGTGCGATGCCCCTGAAGTGAGGTCTGATGCCACAACGGTCAATGGAATGGTGGTCTCGTCGAACGAGCGCGCGGGTATGGATTGTTCGAGAAACGCCCGTAGCGCCCGGTTCGAGAACGCGGAGTCGTGGAAGAGGACCGCTGCGAGTTCCCGGATCCGGGTGATCCGGTTACCGAAGATCTTGTCTTCATCTGCGGTTTCCCAGAGTGTGAGCAGGTCTCGAGCTCCCTCGGGTGTGGGCCGTATCGCGAGGTAGGCGCCGTTGATCGCCCCGACAGATACTCCAACGATGAACTC
>JBGMRK010000271.1:0-2190 GCA_048061375.1 Longimicrobiales bacterium
GCGGCCGAGAGTTCCCTCGCCCGCATCGTGCGGCTCGTGGAGCAGGCTGGAGAAGACAAGAGCCCGACGGAGCACTTCATCGAGCGTTTCGCCCGGTACTACACTCCTGCGGTGACGCTGGCTGCCGTGCTGGTCATGACGGTACCCCCGCTCGTGTTCGGAGCACCGTTCGACGTCTGGTTCGTCCGCGCGCTCACACTGCTGGTCATCGCGTGTCCCTGTGCGCTGGTGATCTCCACACCGGTTGCCGTGGTGAGTGGTGTGACTTCGGCGGCCCGAAACGGCGTGCTCATCAAGGGGGGCAGATACCTGGAGGCCATGGGCGACATCGATGTCGTGGCTCTGGACAAGACCGGGACGCTCACGATCGGCCACCCGCGGGTCGTGGCGGTGCATGCCTCTGGAAACCTTTCGGAACGGGAGGTTCTCGCGCATGCGGCCGCGATCGAGGCCCACTCCGAACACCCGATCGCGAGGGCGATCGTCGACGCCGCCCGCGACAGAGGGGCGCGCTGGGATGGCTGGACCGTCACGGATTTTGCCGCCGAGGTCGGGAGTGGGGCCCGGGCCCGAGTGGACGGCGTGGAGTACGTCATCGGCAAGCTCTCACAGTTCGTCAGCGCGGGTCGCCACGGTGGCCGGCCCAATGGTTTTGGGGCGGGCGGGCGCACAGTGGTAGGACTTGCGCGCGAAGGGGAAGTGCTCGCTTGGTTCGCCCTGGCGGACGAGCCCAGAGGCGCTGCGACGACTGCGGTCGCGGGGCTCCGAATGGCCGGGATTCGTCGTGTGGTAATGCTCACGGGAGATAATCAGGAAACCGCCGAGGCCGTTGGGCGGTCGGTCGGTGTGGACGAGGTTAGGGCCGACCTACTGCCGGAAGGCAAGGTCGATGCCATCAGGGCCTTGGAGGCGAAGCACGGTGCCGTGGCCATGGTTGGCGACGGCGTGAACGATGGGCCGGCCCTCGCGGTCGCGACCGTCGGGATCGCGATGGGCGCAGCCGGAAGTGATACTGCACTGGAAACGGCCGACATCGCGCTGATGGGCGATGATTTGACGCGCCTGCCCTACCTTTACAACCTCTCCCACCAATCCCGGAATGTGATCCGACAGAATATCGCTCTAGCAATCGCCGTGAAGCTGGTGTTGGCTCTCGGAGTGCCGCTCGGCATGGTCTCGCTGATTACGGCCGTCCTGCTCGGAGACTTGGGCGTCTCACTGGGCGTCACCTTGAATGCGTTGCGTCTCGCGCGGGTCGAGGCGTAGCAAGGGTGGTGCGTTGCGCTGTGAATTGGCATCTTCTCGGGGTCGGCCCGACGCCCAAAGCCGTCGAGGCCCGGGCAGTTATGCCGCTCGATCGAGTCCCGGTACGCGTCGCCACACGCCGTCGGGAACGAGCGGAGAGCTGCCCCGAGTACGTCTTTTCACATGGACCGATTCGGGTTGCCTTAGCCTCTCATAGGACTCAGCATGCGCGCATCCTATCTGCCTATTCTGGTTCTCCTCCTCGTCGCGGGCCTGAACGCCGTGATGATGGTCATGATGTCGCATATGCTCAACCCGAGGCGAGCGACGCCGCAAAAGGACATGCCGTACGAGTCGGGGATGATTCCGCTGGGCGATACGCGACAGCGGTTTTCCGTGAAATTCTACCTTTTCGCCATCGCGTTCATAGTCTTCGACGTGGAGACGATGTTCCTGATTCCTTGGGCGGTGATCTACCGGGAGCTGGGTGTCTTCGGATTCATCGAGGGGCTGATCTTCGTGTCGGTGCTGGGCGTCGGACTCCTTTACATGTGGAAGAAGGGCGCCCTGGATTGGGAGTGAGGGGTTCGTGGCGCTTGTTTTGGCCGGCGTCGACATGCTCCGTCCTTCCTCCGCTCCGCTCAGGTGAATGCGGCTTCACGTCGAATTCACGACCACTTCAGACCGAGGGGGCAAATTGCGGGGGGCCCTCGCCACTTTCGTTGGCGTCACTGGCCTGTGAAACGAAAAGATGAGACCAGGGAGGCCGAACATGCGTGTGCAAGACGAAGTGTGCGGGATGAGCATCGAAGCTGAAGGCGCCGCGGCGAGTTCCGACTTCCAGGAAAAGACGTACTATTTCTGCTCAGACCGGTGCCGGACGATGTTCGAAGAGCATCCCGGACGGTATGTCCCGGTCCACGAGGAGATGGAGGCCTGGGGGGG
>JBGMRK010000272.1:0-2172 GCA_048061375.1 Longimicrobiales bacterium
CCGATGGGTGGTCCCGCGCATCGTCACCCGGAACCTCGGTGCTGGTTGAAGGTCGACGCGCCCCAGTCGTGGGCCGCGTTTCGTCGGACGCGCTCACCGTGGACGTCACGGGGATCGATGGCGTGGGGTTCGACTCGGAGTTCACCTTGCTCGGACACGACGGCGACGAAGAGATCACAGCGGATGCCGTGGCGTCCGTCCGGCGAACTATCTCGTGGGAAGTCCTCCAACAGCTCGGCGCCCGCCTGGCCCGGGTCTACACGTCAGGCTCCGTTCCCATCGCCGTACGCCGCGAGTCGACGACCACGATCACCCTTGCACCGGGAGGCACGATCCCGTCGTACTGACCAATGACCCAGGAGAGCGGATCCGTACCCTCCACCTAGCATGTCCAGACAGCGTTCACCACGTCAGGAGCAACAATGACACCCAGAACGGTCACGATCCCCCTCGACGACGGCTCCCTGACCCGGCACACCGTCGGAGACCCCACTCACTACGAACGCCCGACGGCGCCGTTGACCAGCCGCCGTGCCTTCGCCGCAACCCACGTCGTGGCGGACCCCCTCGCCGAGAACACACCCACCTCGGGAGCCAACGTGGACTGGGACGCCACCCTGGCGTTCCGCCGTCATCTCTGGTCCTGGGGTCTCCCAGTAGCCGAAGCCATGGACACCGCCCAGCGTGGCATGGGTCTCGACTGGGCGACCACTCGCGAGTTGATCGTCAGATCGCTGACCGAGGCTCGGTCCGAGAAGGGTGAGATCGCCTGCGGAGCGAACACCGACCAGCTGGCGGAGAGTCCTACATCCCGCGAGCGCATCGTGGGCGCCTACCACGAACAGATCGACCTGATCGAGAGCCACGGTGGACAGGCCGTGGTGATGGCGAGTCGTCACCTCGCAGCGGTGGCGCAGGACCCCGACGACTATCACGAGGCGTACTCCGAGATCCTCCGGAACGTCTCAGGGAAGGTGATCGTGCACTGGCTCGGCGACATGTTCGATCCCGCACTCGCCGGGTACTGGGGTTCATCTGACCTCGACGAGGCATCCGACTCATTCATCACCGTGATCTCGAACAACGCGGCGAAGATCGACGGTGTCAAGCTCTCGTTACTCGACATGGACCGTGAGATCGAACTGAGGCGACGACTCCCAAGCGGCGTCCGCATGTACACCGGAGACGACTTCGACTACCCCACGACGATCAAAGGCGACGGCGACCACCACAGCGACGCCTTTCTCGGAGCCTTCGATCTCATCGCTCCTGCCGCTTCGGCGGCGATCCAGGCCCTGGACGCCGACGACGACGAGCGGTTCGATGAGATCCTCACACCGACGGTCCCGCTCAGCCGCCACGTGTTCTCCAGCCCCACGTACTACTACAAGACCGGAGTCGTCTTCATGGCGTACCTGTGCGGGCACCAGAACCACTTCCGCATGGTGAACGGGTTGGAGACTGCGCGGTCTGTCGTCCACCTCTCGCGGCAGTTCGTGCTGGCCGACCGGGTCGGGCTTCTGCCCGATCCGGACCTCGCAGCGCACCGCATGCGGCTTGTCCTCGAGCTAGCCGGCATCTACCAGCCCTGAGCCGCCACAAGTCATCTTGACACGTTCGACACGCGACAGCTATACATAGGAAAACGGTTGCCATCGGTCGCAGTTTTCGCACCGAAGAGGTCAGGAGAGCCGCATTGGCCACGAAACAGGACCGAGCAGACGTTCTCATCGTAGGCGCAGGAGCATCCGGCGGCATCGTAGCCCGCTACCTCGCGGAAGCCGGGCTATCGGTAGTGTGCCTCGAACAGGGGCGATGGCACGACCGAACCGAGTTCCGGGGAACCTCCCCCGACTGGGAGATCACCGGCCGTAAACAGTGGTTCCCAAACCCCACGATCCGTGGCCTCCCCCAGGACTATCCGCTCAACGAGGACGAAAGCGATATCGCACCGCTGATGTTTAACGGAGTCGGCGGAAGCCTGATCCTGTACGCCGGAGTGTGGCCCCGGATGCTCCCCTCGGATTTCAAGGTGAAGACGCTCGATGGCATCGCCGACGATTGGCCCCTCACCTATGAGGAGCTCCAGCCCTACTACGAGCGAACCGAGGCACAGGTCGGCGTATCCGGCCTCGAGGGCGACCCCGCCTATCCGCCTGGAGCAGGGCCACC
>JBGMRK010000273.1:0-2166 GCA_048061375.1 Longimicrobiales bacterium
ACTTGGCCATCTCGACGATGGCGTCCGCGGCCCGGCTCGTCTGCCCGCCACGCTTCGCTGCCTCCGTGTAATCCCGGAGGTGGGTCAGCGCGGACGCGATGTGATGTGCCGCCAAGTCCAGCCACGTCAGCGTGTAGAGCGCGCGAATCGCTCCCGGGTGAATCCGAATGATCTTGCCAGCCACGCCGCGGGCCGCTTCAGGGTGCTCATCCTGGAGCAGCGCGTCGATCGCTCGGCCATAGTATTGAAGCGCGCGCGCATGATCGTCCGCTTTCAGGCACAGGTCTCCGGCTCTGTTGAGAGGTTGGCCGCGAAAGCCCAGTGGAGCGTGATCGGCCTCAGCCTCGAGTGCTACCAGCTTTTTCTCCCAGCCCTCGGGGCCCTCGTTGGAAGAGTTGGGCTTGAAGCCCATCCATTGCGAGAATCGACTCATCTTGATCGCAGTTTAGGTGCGAAGAAATAGTAACAAGGCGACCGGGACCGGGACAGCATGATCCGCCAAGGGTTATACGTCGCCCCGGACGTAGCCGACCGGCGCCGGTCGGCCTAGCGGATCCGCACCGAATTCGTTGGCTCCGATGATTCCTCTCTTGAACAGTAGGGTGAGGCCCAAATAGATGTTATAGAACGGAATCAGCAGTAGCCACCAATGCCACCCCGGGCGTCCGATGTCGTGAAGGCGCTTGATTGTGATGGCCACTGCGGCGATCGAGGCGGCTACCGCCACCCCCACGGCTGGAAGCACGAAGAGCGGATTCCCCAGAACGCCACCCACGATGACGATTGCGAGGATGAGCCCAAAAGCCACGGCGCCATCCAAAAAGGTGTGCCAGAAGTACCAGGCGCGGTTGGCCCGGCCCTGGAACGAGAACAGCTCGAGGATCACATCCATGAGCATCTCCGTGGTGTCGTGTACCCTGTCTCATCGAGATCGTATATCGATGAATTGAATAGAGTCGATTCAGGCAGGTCCCGCACGCGCTCAGTCGTCGCCGCGCTCGGGAAGTAGTTCAACCGTCGTCGACTGCGTCCTGGACCACGTGAAGAATCCTAGCGCGTCCACGTACTAATAGGTAGCGTGAAAAATAGGTAGCGTGAAAAAGTAGCGTGTGGGCTTGGTGGTCGGCTCTTCCGGTCCGATAAGCCGTATGAGCAGGAGGCGAATCCGAACATGTCGAGGTTTTCAAACAGTTGGGAACTGATGAAGGGGAGTGCCCGTGTCCTCAGACTGGACAAGGAGTTGCTCGTTTTTCCTCTCCTCTCCGGGGTCGCGACCGTGTTGGTGACGGCGACGTTCATCGCCCCCTTCGCGTTCATCGGTGAAGGATTCGGCGCACTCGAAGGCCTTGCGGAGGATCCCGGATATCTGGCCTACGTAATCGCATTTCTCTACTACCTGGCTCTCTACACGGCGATCTTCTTTTTCAATACGGCCCTTGTGGGCGCGGCCATGATTCGGTTGGACGGCGGCGACCCCACCGTATCGGACGGAATGAGGATCGCGCTCGACAAGCTGCCGACGGTTCTGGGTTATGCGGCGATCGCCGCTACGATCGGTATGGTTCTGAGGATGATTGAAGAGCGGGTGGGCTTCCTTGGCCGGATCGTCATCGGGTTTATTGGGATCTCGTGGAGCTTGGCCACGTACCTCACCGTGCCGGTACTGGTGACGAAGGAGGTGAGCGCGATCGACGCGGTGAAGGAGAGCGCGAGCGTCTTCAAGCAGACCTGGGGAGAGCAGGTCGTCGCGCATGCCGGCATGGGGTTCGCGTTCGCGATCGTGCTCTTGCTGATGGTGGTGACGTTCGTTCCCGTCGCCATCATGGTGGCTCAGATCAACGATCTCCTCGTGATTCCGATGATGGTGTCGGTCTTCGGCGGATTCGTCTTTCTCCTCCTCGTGAAGTCGGCGCTGGACGGGATTTATTCGGCCGCCTTGTATCGCTTCGCGACTACGGGTGATCCCGGTGAGCACTTCGATGCCGAAGTAATGCGCCAGGCATTCAGGCCGAAGAAGAAGCGCTGGTAGGACGGACGCTCTATCCCTTACGGGAATGCTGAGGGTTTGGGCGTGTTCGACGCCCGAGCGGGCAAAGCGGAACAGTACTTGCAAAAGGGTTGGATAGAGCCCTGCCCGGCGAGGGATCGAGGGCGGCGCTCCAGGAT
>JBGMRK010000274.1:0-2143 GCA_048061375.1 Longimicrobiales bacterium
ACTTGGCGCTCATGAACTACATGGGCGGTGGGATCTAGGCCGGATCCGTGCACCCTCGGCCTCGCTCAGCGGGTCTCAACCTCCCCGTCACGGGTCGGCTGAGGCCGGTCCTCACAGGGTCGATCATCATGATGTCGGCCCGGTCTGGGAGCGTGCGCTGATGGTCTTCCTCTAGGGCTCGGGCTCCGATGCGGCCGCCTGTTCCTGCGCGGTCGTGGTGGCCGGTAGTAGGGCGTGGAGAAGGTCAGGGCAAGCAAGACCGACTTCGTCATCTTTCCCCCCGGTGGTGTTTCACTCGTGCGTGCGATTTCATGCGGAGTCGTCAAGCTCGTCGCGTGCTGAACCTGGCTCCAGACCGTTGCACCTCGACGCCGACATGCTTAGTATCATCATACTAACAACAAGTATGTTTTCTGGAGACGGTGCACGTGGGCAAGACAGCAACTGACTCGAAAGTGCCCGCTCCGCTCAGGGCGGTCGATTTTCACGTGCTGCTCTCCTTGCTGAGTCGCGATCTCCACGGCTACGGCGTCGTGAAGGCGATCGAAAGGCGCACCGCCGGTGCCATCAAGCTGGTTCCAGGCAACCTCTACCCGGTGCTTCGCCGACTCGTAGAAGCGGGCTGGCTGGAAGAGGGGGCCGATCGACAAGCTGAGGATTTCGGGCATAAACAACGGCGCTACTACGCGATCACAGCTCTCGGGCGCCATGTCGCCGCGGCGGAGGCGGTCCGACTTCGCGTGCTCGTCGATGAGAACGAGGTACAGGCTCTCGTCGAGGGTTGGTCTGAGGGATGAGGGCCGGTAGTAGATCGTGACGACGGTGTGGGTGAGGATCTATCGGGCTCTGCTACGCATCTACCCGCGTGGCACGCGGGCTCGGGATGGGCGCGAGATGCTCGGGCTCTTCGTGGACCTGATCGAAGAGGAACGGCACGAGCGAGGCTCGATGGCAGCCGCAAAGCGGGCGATTGGCGTATACCTGGAAGTGCCCCACAGTGCCTGGGCGGCGCACCGTGGGGTTCGCCGGTCGCGGCGGCTTGCTGCTCCGAGGAGGGCACGCCGCCTCGGAGGTCTCGGAGCCGACGTCCGGCGCGCCGCGGTATCCCTGCGTAGAAGCCCAGGCTTCGCGGGCGTCGCGCTACTCACGCTCGCGCTCGGGATGGGCGCGACGACGGCGATGTTCACCCTCATCCAAGCGACGCTGCTCAGGCCACTGCCGTTCCCGGAGCCCGACCGCCTGTACATGGTCTATCTGACCACTCGGACTCCCGGTCGGGAAGCGCGCCCCACGCGGTGGTCATACGGCGAATTCGAGATGCTTCTCGACCGCGACCTGGGGCTCCAAGACCTGGCCGCATTCACCCGCACCGAGTTCAACCTCACCGGCGAAGGAGTTCCCTACCACGTCCGCGGCGAGGTGGTTTCTGCTGGCTACTTCGCGGTCTTGGGAGTGCCCGCCGCGCTTGGCCGGACGTTTTCCGCCGGAGAGGACGGAGCTTCACGCCGAGCCGCGGTGGCGGTCGTCTCCGATGAGTTGTGGCGCGGTGCCCTCGGTGGCCGCGGCGGTCTCCGAGGGGAGCGGATCAAGGTCAACGGCGTGGCGATGGAGGTGATTGGTGTCATGCCGGCTGGATTCAAGGGGCTCACGGGGCGTGCCGACGTCTGGGTTACGCACGCGATGGCGCCGGAGGTTTACTACCCGGCGCACTTCACGTCTCACCAGCACTTCTTGAGCGTCGTGGGGCGTTTGCGCGCGGGACAGACTGTTGAGGCGGTGGAGTCGGCCTTGGAGTCGCTCGGGCCCTTGCTGGTGGAGCGGTTCGGAGCGCAGCACCAGGGCGAGGCCCGATGGGGAGCGACGCTTCGCGCGCTTGGATCCGAGCGGATCGACCCCGTCGTACGCCGATCGAGCCTCGTACTGTTCGGGGCGGCGTTCCTGGTGCTCATGATTGCGAGTGCGAACCTGGCGGCCTTGCTGTTGAGCCGAGGACTGGCTCGACAGCATGAGATGGCCATCCGCAGGGCGCTCGGCTCGAGCCGGGCCCGGCTTGTACGGGAGGCCCTCATCGAGAGTGGATTGCTCGGTCTCTCGGGCGGGGCGCTCGGTCTCCTGCTGACTCTCTGGCTCACGCAGGTCGGGG
>JBGMRK010000275.1:0-2100 GCA_048061375.1 Longimicrobiales bacterium
ACCAGCACGACGACACGTACCGCAATCAGCAGATCTACGTGATGAACCGGGATGGCTCCGGCTCGAGGATGATCTCGGGGGATTACGACCGGCAGTCCGGGCGCATGCAATGGGCGCCGGACGGGAGCGGCCTCTACTTCAACGTCTCGCGCGAGGGCTACCGCAACTTGCATTTCGTGTCGCTCAGCGGTGGTGTGACCCGACTCACCGAAGGCGATCGGGTTCTCACCCTCTCATCGTTTTCGGATGACGGCACGGCGGTGGGCACGATCGCGAGTGCACACGAACCCGGGGACCTCTACCGGTTCTCACTGCGGGATCCGAACAGCGTGACGCGACTCACCGAGGTGAACGCCGACGTGCTGCACGGTGTGACGTTGGGCGAGGTCGAGGAGATTTGGTACGACTCCGACCCGTTCCGTATTCAGGGCTGGATCGTGAAGCCGCCCGAATTCGATGCGTCCCACAAGTACCCTCTCATGCTCGCCATCCACGGCGGACCACACGGCATGTACAACGGGGGGTTCAATTTCGCGTTCCAGGAGCATGCGGCGAACGACTACGTAATCCTGTACACGAACCCGCGAGGAAGCACCGGCTACGGCACGGAGTTCGCCAACGCGATCAACCACGACTACCCGGGCGCAGACATGCCCGACCTGATGCGGGGCGTGGACGAGATGCTCTCACGCGGCTACATCGACGAGGACAACCTCTTCGTTTACGGCTGCTCGGGCGGCGGCATCCTTACGACGTACATCGTCGGCAACACGGACCGCTTCACCGCCGCTTCGGCCAACTGCCCCATCGTCAACTGGATGTCCGCGATGGGCACGTCGGACGCGATCAGCTACATGCGCACGTTCGAGAAACCTTTCTGGGAGGATGCGACAGAGTGGATCGACCGCTCGCCCATCTTCTACGTGGAGAACGTCAAGACGCCCACGATGCTGATGACTGGCGAGAAAGACCTACGCACGCCGATGGGTCAGACCGAGGAGTTCTATCAGGCCCTTCAGTACGTAGGCGTGCCCACCGTGATGATCCGGTACAAGAACGAGTGGCACGGCACGGGATCCAACCCCTCGAATTTCATGCGCACGCAGCTCTATTTGAGGAAGTGGTTCGAGAAGTGGGGCACGCATGACGACAAGCGCTTGATCAGCTGAAGCCTGCGTTGCTGAGGGTGTAACCGCACTGCGGCACCTGCTCCTCCACCCAGGCCCGCTGGACCGGGTGATCGCCCTCCAGCGAGAGCCCCTCGATGGTCGTGACCTCGGCACCGGCAACGGCGCTGATCGGGGTCTGGCATGATCGAATGGGGTTGCCGTTCAAGTGGACCGTGCACGCCCCACACAGGCCAATCCCGCAGCCGAACTTCGTGCCCGTGAGCTTGACAGTGTCACGAAGCACCCAGAGGAGGGGTGTTTCGCTTGGAACGTCGACCTCGCGGGGTTGTCCGTTGAGCCTGAACGTCACCATCGGTCCGCCTTTGCCGCAGCTAGGAACTCGGGGGGCCTAAAAGGTGCCCCGTTGCGGTGCCGGGGCACAAGAGATTTGGGGCGCTCAAATAGGGTCTGGCTTCTTATCGTCGCCACACACCCTCGGCTTCCCGCAGGCTAACCGTCCTCAACGGGGAGGGCCGGTTCTCCGGCGGGAGAAAAGCGTCTACGTCATCTACCTCCTGTTACTACGTCGTTTTACGTAGAGATCTACCTGCTCCGGGGGCCTAACGTTCGGGTGCGCCATGGCGGCGCTTCGGCGAGAAGGCGATTCCGGCAGCGCGAACCTGGCTCGAGGCGCTGTCCGTCACCGTGAGGAGATCCGATGCAGGATGGAACGGTCAAGTACCTGAAGTACCTGGCTCTTGCAGCCGTGCCTGTAGGCTTGGTGGGAGCGCTACTGTCGAGTCCTTATCGCGGGGCTCCTACCCCCCTCATCAGCGAGAGCGTTGAGATCGCGAAGCCATGCCCTCGCGTCTTCGACTATCTGGCGAACTCGGCCCACGCCAGCGACTGGTCGGCGTTCGTAAGCCACATCACGCCACTCAACGCGGAGATCGTCCCCGACGGCGCCCAGGGCTCCATCCGGCGGTCGTTC
>JBGMRK010000276.1:0-2091 GCA_048061375.1 Longimicrobiales bacterium
TCAGTGGGCCTGGGAGGACTCGAACCTCCGACCTCACGCTTATCAGGCGTGCGCTCTAACCACCTGAGCTACAGGCCCTGCGACAACTTTCGACTTGGGTGTGCAACGTCAGGCGCAAGAATGGCTCCTCCATGCCTTCCGCTCCCCAAGCTCACCGCCGGCTGAGAACGACACGTAAGATAGTATCACGGTCCGGCCGGAGGTAGGCGGTCCTGAGGCTCGGCGTCTCCCCCTCTTGGATTGCCCACGGGGCGTCCGGGACCACCGCCCATGACGGTCCCGGCTGCCCGGCGCGGGCTGAGCGACGACCGCACGTCTCGGCCACCCGCCAGCCCTAGCACCGGGACCCGCCACACACCCTTCGACTCAGACCTGAGCCGGGGCGCCCCTCCCCAGCGACCAGCCGATGGCCGCACCACCGATGCCGAAGAAGATGGCCGAGACGAACGGATCGATGAACGACATTAAAGAGATGGGGAGCGTCGTCATCGCGTAGAATCCCAGCCCAAAGCTAATCGACATCAAGAGGCCGACGGCACCGGGCGGGGGATGTCTTCGGCACTGAGGCGTCAGATCATGGTCAACATCCTACCGGCCATGTGCGACGCGCAAATAAGCCGCACGGGTGAAGTCTCTCGCTAGGAAAGTTCTTGGGAGGGAAACCGACCCACCGACCTTGCCACCAAGCGCCGGCGCGCCGTCAGGCTGGGCGGCCATGGGGTCTCCACCTACGTCATCTGCGATCTCCACCTACGTCATCTTACGTATTAGCCCACCTGCCAGGGCGGAGTAGTGTTGATGTGCGTTCTGTGGCGCCATCGCTCGAGCGCGGATCCGATCTGGCCCGGAGGAATCAGGCACCCGACCGCAGCCTCCAGGGCCGGCACTCACGCAGCCATGGAGATCCTCATGTATCTGAAGGGCCCCGTCGCGTTCGCTGTGGAGATCCTCTTCTATCCACTGACCGTATTCGGCAGCGCTGTGTCCCTCTACTATCTGCTGGGTGTGGCCAGCCCTCAGCAGCTGCCATGGGTACCGTTGATACCAGTCACCGCCTGTGTCGTGGTGTTCATGATCCTCGAACGCCTCATGCCGTACCGCCTCGAGTGGGGCGAAGCACAGGGCGACACGGTCACCGACATGCTACAGACCTTCGTAACGCTGCCCGTGGCCTCCAAGCTCGCCGAAGCGGCTCTGCCGGTCGTGTTCTTCTTCCCTTTGGCTTGGCTGACAGGTTTCATCGGAGCCGAATTGTGGCCGACGAGCATGAGTTTCTGGCTTCAGACCCTGGCCGCTCTCCTTGCGGCGGAGTTTGGCTATTACTGGATGCACCGATGGAGCCACGCCAGCGAGCTTCTGTGGCGTTTCCATGCGGTGCATCACGGCGCGGAGCGAGTGTATTGGATCAACTCCGGTCGCTTCCACTTCCTGGACGCGTTTCTAGGGAGCTTCGTGTATTTCCTGCCCCTGGCCCTTCTCGGCGCCCCGGAGGAAATCCTGCTGATGACGATCACTCTCAGTGCCGTCACGGGGTTCATGGAACATGTCAACATCCGATTTCGGGCCGGCTTTCTGAACTACTTCTTCAACACCGCCCAATTACACAGGTGGCACCACTCGAACCACCTGCATGAGTCCAACACCAATTACGGGAAGGCTCTGTCCGTATGGGATCTGCTCTTCGGCACATTCCACCTCCCAAAGGGACAGGCGGTGAAGGATGTTGGCATCAAGGACACGAGGGTGCCGAACAGTTTCCTCGGGCAGTTGGTCTATCCATTCAGAAAGGGGGAGACGGAAGCCTCGAGCGCCAGGCCCGATCCAGGGGTCCCCGGGGACGGTTCCGGTCGTCAACGCCCGGTAGAATGACGTAGGCGAGGACGGTTCACCGCCGCGTGGTTGCGATCCACGCCTCCAGCTTCGCCCGATGGCGGCGCGTGGTGATGAATGTCAACCGATCTCCGGGCTCGACCCGTGTGAAGCCCCTCGGCACCACGATCCGCTCGCCGCGCCGCAGGCGGTGGAGGATCTCGCCCTTCATGATAACCTAGGGGGCCACCCGGCCCGCCAACCTGCGCGCCGCCTCCACCG
>JBGMRK010000277.1:0-2090 GCA_048061375.1 Longimicrobiales bacterium
TGCTGCACCGCAAGATCGCGACGGCCCTCGAGGACGAGCTCGGCTCGACCGCCACGGACAGCATCGAGGAGATCGCCCACCACTATTCCCTGGCCCGCTCCAAGGAGATCGACCCGAAGGCGGTGGAGTGCCTATGTGCCGCGGGGAGGCGGGCGATGGAGCGGCACGCTTCCGAGGAGGCCATCCAATACCTCTCCGCGGCGGCGGACCAGATCAAGGGCAGCGATCCAGAGCAACGGGGAGAATGGACGTGGCTGGGCCCCCTGGAAGAGGATCTGGCGCACGCGTATCAGAGAGTGGGCGACTACGATACGGCCAAGGGCCTCTGGTTGGCCCGGCTGGCGTCGATATCGGGAGCCGGCCACGGCGAGTTGACGGCCCGAATCCGACGACGGCTCGGGCAGGCAGCTTATTGGCAGGGCCTTCACGAGGAAGGGCTACTCCACTGCGAGGCAGGACTCGAAGAGATCGACGGTGCGCCGCCCGAGGAGGAGGCCCGATTGAGGCTGCTGCGCGGCATTACGCTCGAGGCTCTTGGCCGAGAAGCAGAAGCCAGGGAAGACCTGATGACCGCACTGTCGATCGCGAGCGAGGTCGGTGACCGGGTGCTTCTCGCGCGGGCGCACAGGGGACTCGCGATCATCTACACGTGGTCCGGGCATCCCGAAAAGGTGCGGGAGCATGCGGCTGCGACGATCGAGCTGGGTGAGGCCGCGGGCAACCGCCACTTGGTCTATTGGGGGCACTGGGCGCTTTCGGTCATGGAAGGCTTCATGGGCGATACCGAGAGCTTGAAGGCACACATGGAGGAGTGCCGGCGCCTTGCGGCCGAACTACACTCACCGATCCTCGACGTGTGGACCTCGGAGATGTCCGTGGAGTTGGCGTCGGCGACAGGTGACTGGTCTCGCGGAATCGCTCTCGGTGAACAAGCTGTCGCACGAGCTCGTGCTCTGGGCCAGCGTACGCTGCTGCCACGCCTTCTGGTGTGGTTGGGCCTCATCTACCTTGGGCGTGGGGAGTTGAAGCAGGGCAGCGAGTGCGTCGAAGAGGCGTGGACCCTGTCCGGCGCCGGCACGGAGGGTGCGACCGAGATCCACACGGTCCTGCCCGCCCACATCGGAATGTGCGCGTTGCACGCGGCTCGGGGCGAGTGGAGGGAATCCATCGATCTGGGTGAGCGCGGACTCAGGCTCGCGGAGGACACCGGCTACATCATCTGGGCACTTCACCGGCTGCTTCCGGTCATCGCCGAATCGTACTTCCGATTGAATGATGTCGAAGGTGCCCGCGCCATCGGTGACCGCATGCACGAGTTCGCCAAGCGCACCGGGCACAAACTCGGGCATGCGTGGGCGGACGGATTCGATGCCCTCGAGGCCTGGCACAACGGCGAACTCGAACGCGGCGCCCAGCTTCTGCGTAGCGCGGCGGAGGCACTCGAGGCCGTCCCGATGATCCCCGACGCCGCTCGCATCCGTCGCCAGCTCGCCGGTCGGCTCGCCGACATCGGAGACCGTGAAGGGGCGCTCACCGAGCTTCGGCAGGTCCACGACATCTTCCTGCGCATGGGTGCGAAAGACGAACTTCAGAAGACCAGGACTCAATTCAAGGAGCTCGATACTCGCCCACCGGTCATGGCGTCCGAGGGTGGCGAGCACGGCCTCACCGGCCGCGAGATCGAGATTGCCTCCCTCGTCGCGGAGCGTATGTCCAACAAGGCGATCGCCAAGGCACTCAGCATCTCGCCGCACACGGCCCGTACACACCTCGCGAACATCTACCAAAAGCTTGGACTCGCGGGCCGGGGCGAACTGGCGGACTTCGTTCGTGAGAAGAGAGTCACTCGCGGGACCCGCCCCGCCGGGGGTTGACTCGGCGCACAGGGTCCCGCCCCCCGATAACCGTGCGTTAGAAACCATGCCGAACTCACCCATGGACCCACATCACACTTCCTTCGACCTGGCCGACGACGACTTCCGCCGGCTAGGCCGTGAAGTGATCGAGCTAATGCTGGAGGCGTTGAGCGCGGAACGCGCCGACCCGGTCCTGCGCCAGGCCAGCGGTGCGGATATTCGCGCGCTGCTCGA
>JBGMRK010000278.1:0-2048 GCA_048061375.1 Longimicrobiales bacterium
CCAGCATCGTTGTTCACCTTGGCACGAGAGAATGAGAAAATCGGACGGCCGCCCTATGAGGGCTGGCGGTCACGCGTGGCTCATAGGAATGCCCGATTCGGCTCTCCGGCGCAAGTTGGAGTGAGGCTCCGTAACCGCCGGAAGGCTGTGGCTGTCTTCACCCGGATCTCATGAACCCGTTAAGATACGGAGGATGGACTTTCCTTTGAAACACACTGACGCAGTACAGACCCGAACGGGCCGGTGAGGAGACCGTAACCGTGGACCCCGAAGGCGCGCGACGAGATCTCGACGCCTGGCGCGCAAGCTTCCCGGCAGACCCGTATGCGGCCGACAGTGAGTTGCGGGAGCTGAACGGGCGCTACCTCGATGGGGAGAGGCTGGAGGCGCTGCATGGGAGCGCCTCGGAGTTCGGTCGCAGGGTCAGCGACGTCGTCGGTTCCTGTGCGGCCCGCTACGAGCAACGCGCACACCTGCCGGAGTTGGTTCGCTACGACGGTGTGGGCCACCGAATAGAGCAAGTGCGTTTCGACCCCTCGTACCACCGGACTGGGGGGGTGGTGTGGAACAGTGGGGTGGTCGCGCATACCGGCACGCCGGGTCGCGCCTTCGAGCAGGCGACACTTCTGTATCTCCTGTCGCTCGAGGGTGAGGCCGGCCACGCCTGCCCGGTCGTGTGCAGCATCGGACTGGCCCGCGCGTTGCGCCGTCAGGCGTCGGACGCCGTGCGTGACCGTTTCCTGCCGGCGTTGCTCCTCACGGACTACGAGCGGGCCCACCGGGCTTCGCAGTTCCTCACCGAAGTGCAGGGCGGTAGCGACGTGGGGGCCAACGCCTGTCGCGCCGTTCCCCAGGCGGACGGCACCTACCGGCTCTCGGGCGAGAAGTGGTTTTGCTCAGTCGCCGACGCTCACCAGTTTCTCGTCACGGCCCGGCCCGAGGGAGCACCCGACGGCACTGCCGGCCTGGGTTGCTTCGTCGTTCCGCGAGAGCTCGACGGTGTCCCGAACGGCTTCTCGCTCCGGCGCCTCAAGGAAAAGCTCGGGACGCGCGGCATGGCGTCGGGCGAGGTCGACCTCGCCGGCGCGGTCGCGTGGCCGATCGGGCCCGTGGAGGAGGGATTCAAGACTGCGGTCGGCATCGTCTTGAACACCAGCCGTTGGATGACGGCTATCGGAGCGGCCGGAATGATGCGGCGCGCGTTGCTCGAGGCCGCCTCCTACGCCCGGTGGCGCCGTGCGTTCGGGCAGGCGATCGGAGACTTCCCCTTGATTCGCCAGACGCTGGCCGAGATGCACATGGGCTGGCTCGGCGCTTTGCACGTGGCCTGGTTGCTGACGCACCTCGAGGACCGCATCGACGCCGAGGCCGCTGACGAGACCGAAGTGCTCTTCCATCGGTTCCTGGTGAACGCCACGAAGTACGTGACCAGCGTCCGCGCGACGCGGGTCGTGCGCCAGGGCATCGAGGTGCTCGGGGGCAACGGCACCATCGAGGACTTCAGTGTGCTCCCGCGTCTATACCGTGACGCCATCGTCTACGAGTCTTGGGAGGGCAGCCACAACGTGCTCGTCGCACAGGTGCTCGCCGACCTTCGTAGGCTTCCGATCCTCGACGTCGTTGCCGCGGAAACAACCCGGATGCTCGAGTCCTCCGACAGCGACGCGGCCAGGATCGCTACGCCCGCGCTGGAGCAGACGCTCGCGGGCGTTTCGCGCTGCATCTCGGACCACGAGTACGGTGCGACCCACTTCCGCCGTCTGCTCGACCGTCTGATGATTGTCCTGGAGGTGGGTATACTCCTCCGCGACGGCACCGGCCAAGGTCTGGCCGTGGCCGACCTCTTGGCGAGGTCGCACCTGGACCCGGCCTACCGGGCCGAAGACGATCCCGGGTTTCTCCGCCGGGTCGACGCGATCATCGATGCCGGATCCGGGAGTGAGCCGGGCTAAGCCCCGCGGCCCGTCACAAGCACGCCGTTTTCGTAGAGGTGGCGGATGATCGTGTGCTCATCATCGGGGACGGGAAGCTGGGTCAACGGGGGTGTG
>JBGMRK010000279.1:0-2028 GCA_048061375.1 Longimicrobiales bacterium
CGGTGCCACTTATCTGGGCAAATGCCAGCAGCTCCGCCATCAAGTCCGCGGCGGCGTTGACGTCGTCGGCGTTTTCCCTCACGAAGTCCATGAGCACGAAAGTGAGCGCCTGCCCTTCTGCGAGATCGCCGCGGGCGAGGGCGTTCTTGATTCCGGCCATCTGCTTCTGGGCGTTGTTTCTGTCGCCCTTGTCGCTGAATGCGGCCCGGATGAGCGCGTTGATCCGTGCTTGCGGGGCGCGCTCCTGGATCCGCTCTCGAGGGGAGGGGACGCGGCCCTCGTTGAATTCGGGGAGTGCGGTCGGGAGTTGGTTGGTGTCGGTACAACCGACGAAATAAAGGGCTCCGGCGGATAGAACGAGTGCCGTGGTGACAAGGGGGTATCGCATGGTAGTAGCTCCTTACCGCTCGTGGCTACGTATTGCCGCTGCGAAAGCGGTTGTTTCCCCCACCGACGCTGCCGGCCTTGGTATTCGGAGGGATGTGGAGAGGAACTGTCCTGTCCACAGGGGGAGCCGGCCTGGTCGGTTTCCAGAAAAGATACATACGTCACGAAATCGCGGCGCGCAAGTGTCGCAGCTTTTCCACTGTGTGACGGTTTTGCAGCACCCCGGGGAAGGGTACGTAACGGCTATCTAGTCGCGGCTTCGATCTCACTAAAGCGAGGGTGATCTCTCAGGTCGCGCCACCACCAGTAGATCTCCCCAGCATCATCGGAGTCGTCCTCGAGGACCGGATTCGCCGCGAGGACCAGCTTGAGGCGAGCGATGGCCTCATCGTAATCTCCGAGGATGACACGCATGTACGCCTCGATCCACGTCAACTCCAGCGTCGGATCGATTTCGGTGTTGGTGCGGGCCCGTACCAACACGCTGCGGGCGCTGTCGGCCAGGCCGGCGCGGGCCAAGATGCCTCCCACCACCATCTGGGCGCGGGACGTTTGGAAGTCACGGAGAGGCTCTGGGACGAGTTCGGTGACCCGCTCCCACAGGCGCCAAGCCTCCTCCACGTTCGGCTGCACGGTCCCGTTCGCCATGATCCACAGTTGGCATTCGAAGAACCGGAACTCGTCCGGAAACCGTTCGCTCCCCTCGGTGCACCACCGGCGGGCCTGGGTCAGCTGCTCGAGGTCGTAGTGACCCAGGAAGAGCCGCCACAGGACTTCGTTCGCGACACTGAGATAGGCGTCCTCCTCGTAGGCCGTTCGGGCGGCCAGCAGCGCGGAGACGACATCGTCCGTCTGGTTGTAGAGGTGGCTAAGCGTGCTGTACGCGCTGGCCAGTGCTGGATCGATCTTGGTCGCCGCCTCGAGATCGGCCTTTGCCATTGCCAAGAGGTCGTCGGACTCGTCGGGATCGGCGATGATCCCGAGCAGCCAGTGCCAGTACCGCAACGTCCCTCGGAGTTCCAAGGCCTCGGGATAGTTGGGGTCCAGATCCAGCGCGCGGGCAGCGTGGCCTAATCCCGTATCGATCCACTGCACGGCTTGCTGGTCGTTCTCGGCGAGCCGCGAGCGCCGGTACGCGATCTGCCCTCGCATGGCGATGGGGGTAACCCATTCCGGATCTGCGGCCTCGGCTGCGGCGAGGATCGACTCGGCGCGGTCGAAGAACAGGAAGGCTACCTCGACGCTATCCGATTCGATCAGCGCCTCGGCATCCTTGCGAATCCGTTCCCCGCGCTGCACCAGCGACCACGCTTCCACGCTGGCCGTGTTCACTCGGCCCTGCCGGACTCGGATCTCTTCTCCCAACTCCTTGCGGAAGAGGCTGGACACTGCTTCCGCAACGGAGTCCCGTACGATGAGCAACTCGCTGGCGGGAAGCTCGAACGCGGACCGCCCGAACTCCGCCCCGCTGTTTCCGTCTACCAGCCTCGTGGTGACCCGAACCCGGTCTCCGACCTGCTCGACGCTCCCGTCGATGAGACTGCCCACCTCGAGCACCCGGGCGATGCTGTCCCGCGGAATCTCTGCGCTCCGGTACGGCGCCACCCCGTTGCGCGATACAACGTCCAACGCGCGAACCTG
>JBGMRK010000280.1:0-1979 GCA_048061375.1 Longimicrobiales bacterium
GCTCGACTGCGTAGAGCGAGTAGAACTCCGGATCGAACCTCACCGTTTCCCAGGCGGGCGTCGCACCCAGTTGCCATCCGCCCCGAAGCGTGAAGAAGTTCCTGATCCGGGCCGAGGTCTCGAGCGGCCCTATGCCGTCGAAGAACTCGCGGTAGTCCCACACCCCCCTCATCATGATGTGGGCGGTCCAGTTCTCCAGGAGCGCACCGGGTTGGCCGTACACGGAGACCCGGTTGGCGAAGAGCGGCTGGACGACCCCGGTTCTGGGCACAAAGCCACTGGCGGCGACGAAGTCGGGGTGAATGCCTTTGATTCCGTACCGGAAACCCCAGTTGCGCCCCGTCCGGTCCACCGACACGTCCCAGAGGGATCCCCGCCGCGACACTCCTTCACTGCGCGTACCGCTTCCGGCGAGTTGCGCCGCCACCGTGTACATGCGACCGAAGACGATGCGGGTGTCGGCCTCCACCACGCGGTTGAATCCGGCGCCCTCGGTTCTGTCGGTGTAGGTCACTCCGAGCGTCGAGTTTTCGCCGACGTCACGCCGAAGCCGCGCAATGTTGAAGATCGGATAGTCGCGCCCCGAGGGGCCATCGCTACGTTGGTCGATGGTGGACAGGAACCCGACGCTGACGCCCGCGACCTTCCCCGTGAGCTTGACCCCGCCGTACGGATTGCGGACGCGGCGCATGTAGATGAGCTGATTGGGAGTGTCGAACATCTCGATCCCTTCGAGGAAGAAGGGACGCTTTTCCGGAAAGAAGAGCGCGAACCGCTCGTTGATCGTTACCTGACCCACATCGGCCTCGACCTGGGAGAAGTCCGGGTTCGCTGTAGCGTCCAGCGTGAGATTCTCCGTGACCCCCCAACGGACGTTTCCTCCGATCTCGGGGGTGCCGTCGTAGCTCCATCCAGAGGGGTCGGGCTGGCCGCTGACCTTACCGGTCGCGAAGGGATTGAGACTCAGCACGAGGCCGCGCCGGAGGCCTGTGAGCCCGGTCAGCGTGCCGGACTGGGCAAGGAAGGACGCGTTGGCTCGCCGCGCGGGCACCCACGTGTCCTGATATCCGGAGTGCTGCACCTTCCGGATGATGTTGAGCGCCCAACTCTGAGTCTCCTGGGCCTGGTATCGAAGACTCTTGAAGGGAACGAACATCTCGACCTCGTACCCGGCTTCCGTGAGCCGGCCCTTCGATTCGAAGATGAAGTCGGGGTTGAGGTCGACGTTCTCGAAGCGCCCACCCGCGCCCGGCCCTCCCGCCACTCCCATCGCTCCCTCGCTCCTGATACCGTCGGCCTGTACACCGAGGGGGTTGACGCCGAGGACGAAAGCACGGCGGCGGTCGTTGAACGTGTCGAGCAGGATCTGGACGTAGTCGTCCGTATCGATCTTGTCGCGGTCGGCCAGGGTGGCGTTGACGGCGCCGCCATGCGCCTCGTACGCCCGGACTCCGAAGTAGATCCCGTTCGGGGCGTACCAGACGAGCACGTTGGTGGAGTCGGAAGCCGGGCGTCCGTCCACCGGTGCGTACTGGGAGAAGCCGGTCAGCACCACGGCGCTGCCCCAGGCGGGCTCATCCAAGACTCCGTCGATGGTAGCGACCGCATCGATCCGCGGGGGCTCCACCGTGAGGTTGCCGGCTCGGCCGTCGTAGACCGTGTGGTCGCCGCCACCGCTTTGTAGAATCGCTAGGAGCAATAGGAGCATGGGGAGTCGGGTCTCGTCCTGTCCGAAAGGGGTGACGACACTTCGTGAGGGTGGATCGGGAGTGCGAGGCCGGTCTAGTGGCGATGCATTCACGGCCCACTCGCTACTCAGCCAGTGGGCCGTGAAACTCCGATCACGCTTCCTAGGTGCCGCAGGCGACCAAGAAGAATGAAGTGCCCTGTGTGAAGGCACGCTGAAGTCTAGGTGAAGCCATCCTCATCTAGTCAGGGTCTTCGGCGTCCCGACGCGCTCGCACGTACACGCACAACCC
>JBGMRK010000281.1:0-1959 GCA_048061375.1 Longimicrobiales bacterium
CGCGTCGGCCATCGCCTTCCAGTCGCGGTAGGGCACGAGCAGCCCCGTCTCCTGGTGTGTGATGATCTCCGGATGCCACTCGAAGTCATAAGCCATGATCGGGGCACCCGCGAGTGCGGTCTCGAGAAGCGAGTACCCGGCGTGCGGCGCAAGCACGACGCCGGCTCGGGACATCGCCGCGAACACGTCTTCCGTGCCCAGGTTCCCGACCAGCCTCAAACCGTCCGCGACCCCCAGCCTCTCGGCCTCCCTGATCACCTCCTCTCGGAGCGGGCCGGCACCGCCGACGACGACCAACTCCTTCTCCGGAAACTCCTCTCGCACCCTGCCGAAGCAGCGGATGAGGTCGAGGCTGTACTTTTCCGGACTCAGCCGGCCCACATAAACGAGTGGCGCGGGGTCCTCGACACCCAGCCGCCGCCAGATGTCCGGGTCGGAGCTGGCGCTGTAGAACGCCTCATCCGCGTAACAGGGAAACTGGCGGACGCGGTCCGGACGTGCCCCTCGTTCGATCGCGTACCGGCGGTAGAAGTCGCAGTGCACGAGTACCAGATCCGCGCGCCGCATGACCCAAGCCTCGATCATGAAGGTGAGGCGAGGGGGAAGGAAGGGGATGGGGTTCAACCGTCCTACCTCGTACGACTTCCGGTAGTGGGATACGAGACCCAACACCATCGGACGGCCCAGCCGCCGCGCGAGCCAGAGCCCGATGAGTCCGATCACGAAGGGATCGACACACACCACCACGTCCGGCGGGTTGGCTCGGGCCACCGTCTCGATTTCCTTCACGCCGGAGCGCAATAGTGCGATCCGCCGAAACCATCTGATGCGGCCCAAGAATCCCCTGGGCTCTCGTCCTCCGATCTCGTAGACGGTGAGCCCCGCCTCGGGATGGCGCACCGACGGCGCTTCGGCGGGAAAGAACACATAGTCGGTGTGTGCGAAGAGGTCGGGGAGGCGCGAAGCTTCGAGTCGGTCGAAGGCGTTGCGGTCCACGATCGACGCATCCCAAGACCCGGATGAGAGCATCAGGAGCCGATGGCGGCCACCGGGGGTCACGAACTCTCCGGATTCGTCCAGAGGAGCACCTCCTTCACGAACCGGTGGGACCCGTCCTCGATGCCGTAACTGGCCAGCTCCTCCGCCTGGAGGCCGAAGGGCTCGGCACGTAGGTCGAGCGGGCGATAGCCTCCCATGGTGGTGTCGGCGTTGGCCTCGCCGGTGGGCCTATATCTCCAGAGCGACCTCCAGCCTTTGCGAAAGATCTTGAGATCGTTGGTCAAAATGGCGTACTTGAACTGGCCCAGTCGCGGCAGAAAGGCCGCCACGGCTTCGTTCGACCAGTGCTGCAGCACGTCCTTGGAGATGAGGAGATCTGCGTCCGGGATATGAGAGACAGGGCTGTCGCCAACCACGAACCGGATATTTTCGGCGCCGTAGCGGGCGTTGAGTTCCGCCACGAGTTCCGGAACGACATCGACACCCGTGTAGTCGATGCCGGACCAATCAGCCAGTCGCGAGAAGGACCAGTCCCCACACCCGAGATCGACGACACTTACGGCCCCGACCCTCGCAATCGTATCGGTCAGGATCTGGACATAGGCCTTGTTCCTCTCCGGTGCCGAACCCGGCCCGCTCTTGAACTCGCTACCCCACTCGTTCGTGCGGTAGATCTCGACGAAACGGTCGCTCATTCCAGACCCGTGGCCAGGGTGCATGTCGCCGCCATTATTAACCCATCGCATCGATGAGAGCTACCTTCGTGGCCCCGCGGCTGGACACCTACGGGGGGGATCGGGTGATCGGCCGGTACGCCCGCGGGCTCCAGGCGCGTGGCCACGAGGTTCGTGTCGTCTCGGTGGGTGATCCCGTGTCCACGAACTTCTACCGGGGCCTGGACACGCTTTCGCTCGGGCTCGACGCGTTCCCTCGCTCGAAGCTCGACTACGTGCGCGCGTG
>JBGMRK010000282.1:0-1950 GCA_048061375.1 Longimicrobiales bacterium
CGGGGAACTGATCGTGGTAAGGCCCATCCAGTCACAAAGGGCCATGACGGCCGCGCCTGTCCAGCTACCTTCTGAGCTCCTGTCAGAGCTCCGTGACAGTATCATGGCTCTGACCGGCGTCTCCGGCGTAGCCCTCGACATCACATCCAAACCCCCCGGCACCATCGAATGGGAATGATCGAATGAATCGATACCTCACGGAGCTCATCGGGACATTTTTTCTCGTGCTGACCATCGGCCTCTCGGTTCTGTCCGGCTCGGCCCTCGCTCCCCTCGCCATCGGCTCAGGCCTCATGGTCATGGTATACATGGGCGGCCACATCTCAGGGGCGCACTATAACCCGGCAGTGAGCCTGGCCATCCTGATGCGAGGAAAGATGGACTCGCGCGACTTCGTCCCGTACCTGATCGCCCAGGTCGTGGGAGCCATGCTCGCCGCGGGCGCGGTCTTGATGATCCTCGGCAGCACGTTCGCACCGGCACCGGCGCCCGATGCGGGGCTCTGGGCGGTGCTGCTCTCCGAGTTCCTGTTCACGTTCGCACTTGCTCTGGTCGTGCTTCACGTAGCCACGGCGGATGACACGGCCGGAAACGACTACTACGGGTTGGCCATCGGGTTCACGGTCATGACCGGCGCCTTCGCGGTGGGGCCGGTTTCGGGCGGGGCGTTCAATCCCGCCGTCGGCACCGGGCCGATCCTGGTCGATGCGCTCGCGGGCGACGGTTCCATGGCGAACCTATGGATCTACCTGGTGGCGCCGTTCATCGGAGGGGCATGTGCCGCCATGGTCTTCAAGATCCAAGCCACGGACGCGGCGGTGCAGTGACAGGCAGCACCTTCGACGCCATCGTCGTCGGTGGGGGCGTCATGGGGTGCAGCACCGCCTTCCAGTTGGCGAAGCGCGGCCTAAGCGTTGGGGTCGTGGAGAAGCACGCGATCTGCACGGGCTCCACGGGCCGGTCGTCGGCCATCGTCCGTCAGCACTACTCCAACGAACTGACAGCCCGAATGGCCCTCCACGGGCTGCGCGTATTCCAGAACTTCGACGAGCGTGTGGGTGGGGAGTGCGGCTTCGAACAGCGCGGCTTCCTGGTGCTCGTGCCCCTGAACGATCGCGAAGGCCTGGAGAGCAACGTGGCCCTGCAACGCGGTGTGGGCATCGATACCGAGGTGCTTCAGCCCGAGGCCGTCGGTGAGTTGCTGCCGGGCGCCGATCCGTCGGACCTGGTCGCTGCGGCTTACGAGCCCGAGAGTGGGTACGCCGACCCGCACATGACGACCAACGCCTACGCCGAGGGCGCCAAGCGGAACGGGGCCAGGTTCCTCCTCGGCACCGAAGTGACGGGGGTGCGCTTCGTGGGCGGACGCGTCGTGGGGGTGGATACCGCTGAAGGCCCCCTCGGGGCGCCCATCGTGATCAACTGTGCAGGCCCCTGGGGAGCCAGAGTGGCCGCCATGGCGGGTCTCGATGTTCCTGTTTCCTCGTGCCGCATCCAAGTGGGCGTGTTCAAGCGACCCGCCGGGGCCGAAGCACCGCACCCGGTGGTGCTCGACTTCGTGCACGCGAGTTATTTCAGGCCCGAAACCGGTGGGCTGACGTTGGTCGGCCTCATCGACCCGGCCGAGGCCGACGCCGTGGTGGATCCGGACGACTATCCCGCGCATGCCGACGACGAGTTCATGATGGATGTCGGCGAGCGTTGGGTGCACCGCTGCCCACCGATGGAGATGGCCGAGCTCCGCCGTGGGTATTCCGGCCTGTACGGCGTCACGCCCGACTGGCATCCCGTGATCGACGAGGTGCCCAAAGGGAGCGGTCACTTTCTCTGCACCGGCTTCAGCGGCCATGGCTTCAAGCTCGCCCCCGCGGTCGGCCTCATGATGGCCGATCTGGCCATGCGCGAGCCCGACCCCGAGTTCGACACGAACCTTTTTCGCTTGAGCCGCTT
>JBGMRK010000283.1:0-1949 GCA_048061375.1 Longimicrobiales bacterium
GGAATCGTGCTCACTCTGGCGGGAACCCGTGTCCTGGGCGTGAACGCGAACATCATGTCGCTCGGCGGAATCGCCATCGCGATCGGGGCGATGATCGACGCTGCCATCGTCATGATCGAGAACATGCACAAGCACATCGAAAGGGACCCGGCACGCCCGCGCTGGGATGTGGTGGTCGAGTCGACCAGGGAGGTGGGCCCGGCGCTCTTCGTGTCGCTTCTGATCATCACTCTATCCTTCGCTCCCCTCTTCGCGTTGCAGGCGGAGGAGGGCCGCTTGTTCAAGCCGCTGGCTCTGACCAAGACGTTGGCCATGGCCTCGGCCGCGCTCCTGTCCGTCACGGCGGTTCCAGTCCTCATGGGACTCTTCATCCGCGGTCACATTCGGCCCGAGTCCGAGAACCCGATCAGCCGATTCGTCATCTGGATCTACCGCCCCGTCCTGAACTGGGCCCTCGCGCATCGGGGGGCGGTATTGCTGACCTCACTCGTCGTTGTGGGGGGGACCCTATGGCCGCTTACCCGCCTCGGCAGTGAGTTCATGCCCCCTCTGGACGAGGGCTCGCTGATGTACATGCCGAACTCGATTCCGGGAATCTCCATCGCACAGCAGCGGCGGCTTCTCCAGCGCCAGGACAGCATCCTCATGACCTTCCCGGAGGTGGAGTCCGTGTGGGGCAAGGCGGGACGCGCGGGCTCGGCCACAGATCCGGCTCCGATCTCCATGGTGGAGACCATCGTCAACCTCAAGGACCCGAGGGAGTGGCCCGAGAGGCTCTCGCAGGAGGAGCTGATCGCCAAGATGGACCGGGAGCTCCGCTTCACCGGACTGGTCAACAGTTGGACGATGCCCATCAAGAACCGCACTGACATGCTGTCGACAGGGATCAGGACCACCCTGGGTGTCAAGATCTTCGGCCCCGACCTCTCGGTCATCCAGACCGTCGGCGCGCAGATCGAGAAGTTGCTGGCACCGGTCGATGGCACCGCCAGTGTCTTTGCCGAGCGGTCCTTCGGCGGTCGCTATCTGGACATCACGCCGGATCGGGAAGCTCTCAGTAGATACGGCCTGGCCGTGGGAGACGTGCAGACGGTCGTGGCAACGGCGCTGGGCGGCCAAAACGTCACGTCGATCGTCGACGGGCAGGAGCGCTACCCCGTGCAGGTGCGGTACGCACGAGAGCTCCGGGACAACCCGACCCGTCTGCGCCAGGTTCTGGTGGCCACGCCGTCCGGCCCCCAGATCCCACTGACCCAATTGGCCACGGTTGGGTTCAGCGCCGGCCCTCCCGTCATCAAGAGTGAGAGCGGGCAGTTGGTGGGGATGGTGTTCATCGACGTTCGCAACCGGGACGTCGGGAGCTATGTGAAGGAGGCGCGCCGACTGGTGGACGACCAGGTGACGCTCCCCGCGGGGTACCGGCTCCAGTGGAGCGGCCAATATGAATCCATCCGGCGGGTGAAGGCCCGGCTCACGGTTGTCGTGCCGATCACCCTGGGCATCATCGCCCTTCTCCTCTACTTCAACTTTCTCAACGTGGTTGAAGTGGGAATCGTCATGCTCTCTCTGCCGTTTGCACTGGTCGGCGGAGTGTGGCTCATGTGGCTGCTCGACTACAACCTCTCCGTGGCCGTGGCCGTGGGCTTCATCGGGCTCGGAGGCCTAGCGGCCCAGACCGGCGTCGTGATGCTCCTGTACCTGGACCAGGCATGGGACAAGACCGTCGCGGGCGGGACCGTCACCGTCGAGCGTCTGATCGCGGCGATCAACGACGGCGCTGTCGCCAGGGTACGACCGATACTCATGACCGTGGTGGCCATCGTGGCTGGCCTGCTACCGCTCATGTGGGCGCACGGTACCGGGGCCTCGGTGATACAGAGGATCGCCGCGCCGATGATCGGGGGGATGATCACCTCGACCGTGCTCACGTTGGTGGTGATTCCGGTGCT
>JBGMRK010000284.1:0-1874 GCA_048061375.1 Longimicrobiales bacterium
GGGGGAGCATCATCCGCCTCGGCGCGTATGCCACGCTGGTGATTGGCTCTGCGTGATCGTGGTCATCGCTGGGCTCTGACGTTCCTGCCACTGTTCTTCCCGATGTGAGCAACCTCTGTCAGTTCTATATCGATGAGTTTGTACTGTGTTGGGATCCTGCTCACGGCGTCCCATCGAGGCAACGGACGGGCGTTGACGACGGTCCGGGGTTGATTCTCGCGGGCTCGTCCGGAGTCCGATGTCGGCCGTGGCCAGCGCACAGACGTACCGTTATCGCGCATCGGGCAGGGTGTGTGTTCTTGTTCCAGAACAGGTGATATGAGTGAGGCGTTGCGGCTCCGCTGTGGCGTGGGCGCCTCTTGCTCGGCGGACGCCGTTCAGCCAGATGACTCGGCGATCCGCTTGACGTTGGCGACCGTCTTGTCCATACCTTCTTGCGCCCGCTTGCGCATCATCAGTGGCCAGAGGATCGCGTTGACCGGAGCGAGATACCAGCGCGGCTTCATGATCAAGGTCTGCGTCAATCGAGTTCCACTATCGGCCGGCGTGAGCCCGATCTCCAGGTTCAGCGTCATGCTTCCGTCGTCACCGATGTGGACCTGGCGTCGCATCGGCTCGAACTCCGTTACCCGCCATTCGGACTCGCCCATGAAGGGTTTGATGCCGCCATATTCCTTGTAGACGTAGCCGACACCAAATTCGCGGTCGGGGACATCGATCATTCGCTCAGTCGGATCCGCGATCTCGGGGTAACGGTGAGGATCGCACATAAGCGCCCAGATGGCCTCGGGTCCTGTGTTCACCTGTGTTGACGCGACGACTTGTGGCATGGCACTCACTCCTCCGGGTGGCTTCCCTTGTCCAACAGATTCGACTCTACCATTTGCGTCCACGGAGGTGGTGTACAGGCGGGGAAATGCTCGTGAATAGGTGATCACCGCGTCAGCCTTACAGGTACGTGTAGGCGACCGAGCGGAGAACGCGGTGATCAGTGAGGGCATGGACGCGGTGTGTGGCGCTGGCTATGGAGAGGTTTCGGCGGATCGGGTGAACCGACCCAACGGATACCGCTACCGGCGGTGGGACACGAGGGTCGGGTCGATCGATCTGCGGATCCCGAAACTGCGGGCCGGTTCGTACTTCCCGGAGTGGCTCCTGGATGTTCGGACCCGTTCGGAGCGGGCGTTCATCCAGGTCGCCTTCTTCCGCTCTTGGTGGCTCGGGGTCTCTCCTGCACCCAGCTGGTGATCTCTGATGACCACGCCAGCTTGGTCGACGCTGTCGCAGCCGTCATGGCAGGCGCTTCGTGGCAACGATTGCGAACGCATTTTTTGAAGGATCTGTTGACCAAGGTCCCCAACTGCTCCGAAGCCATGGCTGTTCGCCAATCCAGATGCGCATGGTGTGTCCATCGATTTCTATATCGAGAACAGCGGGGCTGATCGGCGGAGAAGGGTTCCTCATCTGCGGCTGCATCTTGTTGGTCAGGACCTTGGTGGTGAGTGTCCTCGGTGAGGGACTGGTGTTGATCCGACCGTTCCTACGTCTCGGTCTGTCGCGATCTCCGCTCGAGGGTCGACGACTGGCTGGCCTTCCAGAAGATCACCAGGGAGTACCGTCGAGCTCTCCGTGGGTGGTGCTGCTCGCCGTTGATCGATCCGTCGAGCGACCATGCGGCTGCTTCGGTTTCGGCATCGATGCGACCACCGTTGCATCGCTTTGGCTCTGACATCGATATCACCTCGGAACCAGAACGTCGGTCCTGATCGTGTGCGTAAGCCTCGGCTGTCCGTTCGATGAGACTCGCCCGCTACGAGCGAGGACCCTGGGGATACCGCATTCCCGAGAGTCTTCTCACATCTAGAGCTACCGGC
>JBGMRK010000285.1:0-1861 GCA_048061375.1 Longimicrobiales bacterium
CCCGACGGGATCCTCTTCGCCCACGATGGGCATGCGATATTCCATCGCAGAAGCAACGACCGCCTCGTCGGTCACCATGGCGGACTCACCGACCAAGAGCGGGTCATACCACTCCTCGTGCGCAGATGAGAGCCGCCTCACGTACCGGCCAACACCGACGACGGCTGCAGGGAGTGGAGCGTTTTCACTCACCGACCGGGTGTGCGACCCCACCCCAGGTGGGGTCAAAACCTGTGATATCCTCCGTCGCCACACCGCGAACAGAGCGGTGACCACATCCGGCTCGAGCCAAGGAGACGATATGGCTGCTAAGGATCCAGTATGCGCAATGATCATCGAGGAGACAGACGCCGTTGGTACAAGTGAGTACGAGGGCAAGACGTACTACTTCTGCTCGATGGATTGCAAGGAGGAGTTCGACGAGAATCCAGAGGATTACGCCGACTGACGAGGAGGGCAAGAGGAATGGGAGGAATCGGCGCGGCACTGGTGGTGTTCGTCGCATCGCTGGTGGCGATCGGCGTGGCGCAGTGGGTATGGGCCGTTACCGGCGAGCGGGACTTGACCGCTCCCGAGCGAGTGCCGTTCGCGGGCGGTGTCGAACCCGAATTCCATGCCTGGAACAGATTCCACATCCGCTACTACGCCATGGCCCTCCTGTTCCTCGCCTTCGACATGGAGATGGTGTTCATGTATCCGTGGGCAGTCGTCTTCATCCGTGAGGGCCTCCTGGCGCTGATCGAGATGCTCATGTTCATCCTCATCCTCGTGGTGGGCATGGTGTACGCCTGGCGCGAGAAAAGCTTCGAGTGGGCTTGAGAGCGCAACTCGCCCATCTGGCGAAGACCGGCGAGGTGCCGGTCTTCGTAGTAGTTGGAGGCGGGTATCGGTCGGCTATTCATCGGCTACGACTCGCCGAGGGGATCCACATCGTGGCAACGCCGCGGCACGCGGCGGTGTTGTTGATCGCCGGAGCTCTCACTGAGGCGGCTGCAGCGTCCGTCGTCCGCATCCATGACCAGATGGCAGGCCCGCGAGTGACTGTGGGCTGGGGTCATCCTGAGCCGACGGTGGTCCCGGTAAGGGAGCACGTGGCCGGCGATGTCTCCGATGTTGCAGCCGTGATCCGACGGCAGTTCCGCGATGTGGTGACGGGAGTGATCCCACCGGAGCCTCCATTGCTCCCTGATGTCGATCCCGTGGAGTGGCGTGGCGTCGGGCCGTACGGGCATGGTGGTACGGGGATGACGGGTGGAACGCCATACGGCAGGCCGTTGGCGCTTCGGGCAGCCGACCGCGACGGCCTCGAGTTAGACCAGCTACCGGTCACCGTCGGACCGTGGTTCGCCGGCTTTCCTCCGGGCCTGGCGCTGCGAGTGTCGCTTCAAGGAGATGTGGCCCAGACAGTCGAGGTCGTCACGACGGACCTCGTACCGTCCGGACCGCCTGGAGTGTTCGCTCGAGCCCTACACGAGCCCATGCTGATCCGCGACCTCGAGATGGCCAGGGCCAGGCACCATGTCGAGTGGATGGCCGACGCCCTCCTGATCGCGGGCATAGACCGGTTGGCGGTACGAGCCTGCCGCCTAGCCACGACGATTGGCCCCGGCGACATTCACGCTGTCGAGCAGCTCATGAAGGGGGCTGCGAGGTCGCTGCTGCGGCCGATGGCACTCAGAGGAGTTGGTGTGTTGCCGTCGGACATCGAGATTGCAGGCCTCGGACCGGTAGCCCGCGCCTCCGGGATACCCGACGACCGCCGCACGGCCGACCAGGGGTACCGCGACATCGACTTCCACCCTGTGACACACGACACCGGTGATGCATGGGCACGGTTCTCCCAGCGGGCGGCGGAGGCGGC
>JBGMRK010000286.1:0-1836 GCA_048061375.1 Longimicrobiales bacterium
GATCGCCGGCACCGGCGTTTCTGGCGGGCGTGCGCCACATCCTTGGAGCGTGATCACGAGCAAGGCGAACGCCGCCGTAGGTCCCCATCGAAGGGATCGGGTGGGAACCTCGGCGGTCAGCGTCGAATACGTTCTGGTCATACGTCTTTCGGCACGCCTGAGTTTGGGTTACGAATCAGGAATGGGGAGGATCTGGCTCGCGTCGCATGAAGAACCCGTGCACGTAGGCCATCGTTCCTCACTACTCCGCCCGGGCAGTCTTCCCCCCCGGCAGCCACTACTCTACCTTCTCCCGCCATGTCCGGAAAGCCGATCCTCCTGGCCAGCGATGTGCACCTCGGCGTCGTTTCCGAGGCCACAGCGTCGGCCTTCGAACGCTGGCTGGTTGCAGCGGGCCAGACCGCCTCGGAGGTCATCCTCAACGGTGATATTTTCGATTTTTGGTTCGAGTACCGATCTGTCATCCCCCGCGGATATACCCAGGTGCTCGCACTGATCGGCGATCTGGTGAAGAGTGGCGTGCCCGTGAGGTTCATGGGAGGGAACCACGATTGGTGGGGTGGTAGCTACCTCACAGACGAGTTGGGCGTCACCCTCCATCAGGAGCCGGTGGTGCTCGACCTGAACGGCTGGCGCGCTTACGTAGCGCACGGAGATGGGCTTGGCCCAGGCGATCTCCGGTACAGGATCTTGCGGCAGATGCTCCGAAGCCGGGTCACCGTGTGGGCGTTCAGATGGCTGCATCCCGACGTCGGTGCGCGAATCGCCAAGGCGGTGTCCCAGACATCTGATCGTGAAGGAACGGGACCGACGGAGGCGGAGCGGAGACGTTCGGAGCATCTCAAGGAATGCGGGATCAAAACGCTACGGTCCGATCCCAAGCTCGATCTCGTCGTCTTTGGACACACGCACGTGCCGTTGCTCATCGAGGATACGCCGGGGCGGTTTTACGTGAACGCCGGGGACTGGGTCAACCACCGCACCTATCTCATCCTGGAACGCGATCGGCCGCCGCGGCTCGAGGAGTGGGCCGGCTGACACGTTGCTAACTGCCGGGCCAACCCCGCGGGACGGTGATGCTGAGGCTAGCCTCGAACCCGCCGTTCGGGAGGGCCTGGAATCCTGGGGTCAGCGGCTCGGGAAAGTCGGCGAGGTGTGCCGCTACGAACGCATCCGCTCCACCGAGCAACAAAATGAAGACGCCGAAGGCCAGCCAGTCCTCGAACTGCTGCGATCGCACCTCTTCGAGTTGACGGGCGTCGGTCACCGAGGCGTCCGCATCCATCAGCGCCAGCAAAGAGTCGGGGTCGGTAAGAGCAAGGGCCATGTTCGCGGCCGTGACCTCGCCCTCCCTCAATGCCACGATGGAGCGCGCCGAGCCTCTTCGGCGCCCGGTCTTGAACAGCATCCAAGCCACCGCGGACTCCGTCGCGAAATAGAATCCGCCACGGCCGTACGATCCCACCGCGGCCTGCCCCCAGCCGGGCAACAAAAGCGATCGGAGGAACGCACCCCGCGGCGATACCTGCCCAGCCAGCGAATCCGTCCGAGTGCCAAGGGGTACGTCGCGTTCCTGCGCCGAGACCGTGGCTGACCATGGGCCCAACGCGACGACGGTGAGGAGCGAGGCGGCTCCGACGATGAACCTGAAGTGGTGAGTAGAGGTCATTACGACTTCAAGGTTACCCAAGCTCATGGCAGCGAGCAACGCGGCCCCGGGACTCGCATCGGAGCCCGGGGCCGCATGATTGGCGGGAACGTGTGGGAATCGAACCCACCTGCCCGGGGTTCAGCCGGGCGAGCTGGTTTTGAAGACCAGTGAGGCCACCAGACCTC
>JBGMRK010000287.1:0-1830 GCA_048061375.1 Longimicrobiales bacterium
TCGTGGGAGTGAAACTCACCCCTGAGTTGCAGGCGGGTCAGAACGACACCATCCACGGCTCGCCCATGAACTCACCCTGCGCCACATGGTGATAGGACATCTGGTCCCTCACCAGGGCGAGCCGACCCTTGGAGTGTTCGATGACCAGGAGCAAGGTCTCATCTTGCAGAGTGCCGTCGGAGAGGGCGTCGCGCAGCGGCCGGCTCTCGTCGGTTACATGGAACGGGGCGTATACGGTCGAGTCGAAAAGCACCGCGCGGTTGCGATCGAACTCCTCGCTGCCGGCCGTGACGATCTGTTGGGCCGAGGCTGAGAGTGCGCCGGCCGCGGTGGCCAGAAGGGCAGCGAGCGAGGCGCGGTGAGTGCTGCGGCGTGACCTGATCATGTCCACTCCCAAAGCGGGTGATTGGCGGTGGCTGGGAGGCCCCTGCTACGAGTCAGAACTCGCGGCATGGTACCACCGTTCCGTGGGGTGGGGAAGGGTGGGGTTGCGGGGCCCCGGGAGGACAACGCCGCCGCCCGTTGGACACCGAGGGCCCTTCCAGCGTATCGTGCTCACGTCGCGCCACCTGTTCCTGGAGGCAGCCATGCAGAGCCGACGCCGTTTCCTCGGGTCCCTATCGCTTCCAGCCGCCGCGGTAGCCGCCGGAATCCCGTTCCGTCCCTCCCTCCTCAAGGCCAGCGCGCACGAGGTGGCGGCCGGGTTGCGGCGCCACCCGGGAGCACCGCGGGACGTGGCCCGGGACGAGGATTTTTGGTTCCAGGTGAGCCGGGCGTTCACCGTCGATCGGACGCTGGTGAACCTGAACAACGGTGGGGTGAGTCCTTCGCCCGCATGGGTGCAGGAAGCCATGAAGCGCCACCTGGACTACTCGAACCTGGCGCCGCCCTACACGATGTGGAGGGTGCTGGAGCCCCAGCTCGAAGGGGTGCGGGAGCGGATGGCCATGGAGTGGGGTGTGGACAAGGAGGAGATCGCCTTCACCCGGAACGCCTCCGAGAGCCTCCAGACCATGCAGTTCGGCGTCGACCTGAGCCGAGGAGACGAGGTCCTGACGACCACGCAGGACTATCCCCGCATGATCACCACCTTCAGGCAACGGGAGCGGCGCGAGGGCATCATCCTGCGACAGATCAAGATCCCCGTGCCCGCCGAGGACCCCCTGGAGGTGGTGCGCCTCTTCGAGGAGGCCATCACGCCGCGGACACGGCTCATCCTCGCCAGCCACATGATCAACCTCACCGGGCAGATCCTTCCGGCGAAGGAGCTCGGCGGCATGGCCCGGCGCCATGGCATTCCCATCATCATGGACGGCGCCCACGCCCTGGCCCACTTCGACTTCACCCTGGCGGAGCTGGAGCTGGACAACTACTCGACGAGCCTCCACAAGTGGCTCTTCGCGCCCCACGGCACGGGCCTCCTGTACGTCCGCAGGGAGAAGATCCGCGACGTGTGGCCCCTGATGGCCGCGCCCGAGAGGATGGACGACGACATCCGCAAGTTCGAGGAGATCGGGACGCACCCGGCGGCCAACCACCTGGCCATCGGGGAGGCCCTGACCTTCCACCAGGGGATCGGGGCCAAGCGCAAGGAAGCGCGCTTGGTGTATCTCCGGAACTACTGGGCCGAGAGGCTTCTCCAACGTGACCGCGTCCGGCTCCACACCAGCCTGAAGCCTGGCTTCGCCGCCGCGATCGCAACCGTCCAGGTGGAGGGCATCGACACCGGAGCGCTGAACAGCTACCTGTGGGACCGGCACCGGATCCTCACGGTGGCCATCAAGCACCCGGAGTTCGAGGGAATCCGGGTGTCGCCGAGCGTCTACACGA
>JBGMRK010000288.1:0-1828 GCA_048061375.1 Longimicrobiales bacterium
GCTCGATCACGTCGCCCTCGAGCACCGCGTCCACCACCTCCATCCCCTCGACCACCTCTCCGAAAATCGTGTAGTTGTGGTCGAGCCGCACGTTGTCCGCGAGGTTGATGAAGATCTGGGCGTCCCCGGTATCCCTGCCTCGCGTCGACAGTCCCACCGTGCCCCTCCAATGCGACCTGAGGCTCACCTCATCCCTCGTGTAAGGACCGTCGCCCGAGTATTCGTTGGCGCCAGGACTCCCGCCCTGAATGACGAAGTTTGGCTCCACTCGGTGGAAGGTGAGCCCATCGAAGTAGCCGGCCCCGACGAGTCTGGCGAAACGCGCCGCGTTCGTTGGGGCAACGGCCGGCAAGAGCCGAATCCTTATGGCTCCCCCCCGACGCATCTCCAGGACCACGTCGGATCGCGCCAGCCGGTCGAGGTCGGCCCACGCGGGTAACGGGAGGGGCGGCAGCGGGGTAGGCGCCGCAGTGCGTTCAGTCCCGGTCCAGGTTGTCAGCAGACGGGCCACTTCCTCTGCCACGCGAGCGTCGAAGTCGCGCAGATAGGGCTCGAGATCCGACGCTTGATCGGGCCCGCCGAACTCCCCGATTCGGTCCAGCAAGGCGAGCCGGGGATCGCGCAACGTCTCCCTGCGCTCATCCGAGACCCGATAGAAGGCAGCAAGCACGCGGTCCAACACGATCTCGGTGTCCTCCGCCCCCTCCAAGAGCCGGGCCGCCGTGAGGAGAAGTTGGGGGTCATTCTGGCTGAGTTGCGCATTGACAACGTCGTCCGCGAGGTGTCCCTGCAGGTTTCCGAGTTCGACGAGCGCCGCAGTCCTGACGTTGGCGTCTTCGTCTTCAGCCAACCCCTGCAGCCGTGGCACATCGGCAAGGAGCCCGGAGGCGCGAGCCGCATACGCCCTCACGAACGGGCTCGGATGCATTGTGAAGCGGTCCAATAGGGCGGTCGATACACGGTTCGGAGCCACCCGAGCAAGGGCCAGCAATGCATGGGCCGCCGCGTGCCATCCGCCGTCATCCGACGGGACCAACCGGTCGGCGATTCCCTGAAGCGTGGCGGACTGGACTGCCCCTTCGCGGCAGGACCGGCCGAGGTAGTCGATCGCGGCCTGCCTCACGTCGGGATCCGGATCGGCCGTGAGCCCGACCACGGGCAGGCAGCTCTGGACGGCGGCCCCTGATCGCCGGTAGGCCGCGATGGCCTCGGTTCTCACTCCGGCGTGAACATCTCGGAGCGCTGTCAGGATGCTTATCACCTCGGCGGAGCCCCGCCCATCGCCCAGGCCGCGAACCGCCTGCCTCCGAACCTCTGGGTCCGGATCTGAGAGTGCACCGCTCAGAACACCCGGATCGGCTGCGCCCGCCTGGGTCAATGCGGAGACCGCCAGGCTACGAACGCGAGCCGAGATGCGGCCGTCGGTCACCCCTGAGAGGGAGTCCCATCGGTTGTAGGAGACCAGTTCCACCAGGCGCGCCCGCGCCTCCGCGCTGAGCTCTTCTTCGGGGCCGAGCGTGCGCGCCACCGTCTCGAAGCCGAGGGCGACGCCCACCAAGGTGGCCGTCGGAGCATCCTGGGCCGACGCGCCTTCTGCGCTACGGGACAACTGAATGAGTTGGTCCTGCGCTCGTTTCAGAGCATCCCCCTTGAGGCTCAGGCGTCCAAGTGTGCGGGCGAGTACACCCCGGACAACCGAGTCGGCCTCCAGGGGCACACGCGGAGCAAGCATGCCGGCAACCGCCTCGCCATCCTTGCCCAATACGGCCTGTCCCAGCGCGTTGATGGCCTCCCCGCGTACACTCGGGTCCTCGTCGAACGTGAGGGG
>JBGMRK010000289.1:0-1748 GCA_048061375.1 Longimicrobiales bacterium
GGTGTAGACCTAACGGATCCCCACCGTCCCCTTCACCGAGTCGAAGATCCTGCGGGAGTCGAAGCCGACGCCATCCTTGAAGACGATCTCCATGCTGCTGATTCGGCTCACGTCCGCGGCTAGGTCGCCGTCCACGACCACGAGGTCCGCCTCCATCCCCACGGCGATGGTGCCGGTCGACTCCTCGAGGCCCAGGTAGGTCGCTCCGTTCAGCGTGGCGATCTTGATCGCCTCCGGCACGGTGAAGCCTCCTTCGACCAACAGCTCGATGATGCGCTGGTTCGCATATCCGGCCACCACTCCGCCATAACCCGTTGGGTCGGTACCGACCACCAGCAATCCCCCAGCGTCATGGAAGGCCTTCTCCATGGCCATATTCTTCGTGAATAGGCTGTCCCACGAGGAGTTGGACACAGCGATCTCCGCGCGCCTGCGGAGATACGAGTCGCGGGGCTCGGCAGCCATCGCGTCCAGCGCTCCGTCGGACGCCCGCGGTCGACCCGGAGTGAAAGTCTCGAACACGGTGTTTGTGGAGGTGATGGCCACACCCTTCTCCACCAGGTGGGCCACGAGGTCACGGAACGCCGCACCCTCGAGGTCGACGGCAAGCAGCGAGGGAGTGCGTGCCTCTCCGGAGGGGCACCGGTCGGGCTGCTTGTCGGCCACGAAGTCGGTCGCCGCCGTGAACCCGTGCTCCAGGTTGTCGATGCCGAGGTCCGCGGCCTCGCTGTACGTCACCGAGCACAGATGGCCCGTCACCTTGAGACCCCGAGCGTGGGCGGCCTCGACCGCACTGCCCAGTTCGGCACGGCTGATCTGCATATAGGCCTTGAACGAGGTCGAGCCCTCACCGGCCCAGTAGTCCACCATGCGCACGGCGTCGTCCGGACCTTCCAAGGCTTTCACGCCCGCGATGCCCAGCCCGGGCCCATTCAGATAAGGCGCCGTCACGTCCATCGTAGGCCCCAGCGCACGTCCGGAGTCAATGCGGCGCTTCAGGTTGATGTCCGCATACGGCATCATGCTGCCACCCGTACGCATGGTGGTCACGCCGCCCGCCAGGTATAGCCGCGGGAAGCTGAACCCGAGCGTGTTGTAGTTCCCGGCGCCCGCAGTGTAGAACAGGTGCTCGTGGAGCATGATGAGACCCGGAATGAGGGTCTTGCCGGTGAGATCGAGCACCTCGGAACCCTCCGGAACTATCACGCTCTCCGACGATCCCACCGCCTCGATCCGGTTCCCCCTCAGGATGACGGTCTGGTCCTCGACGGCTGGCCCGCCCCGGCCATCGATGACCGTCGCGTGCGTGAGCGCAATCACCGGCGCGGAGACCGCCACGAACTCCTGGACCTGGGGACCGAGGGAAGACTGGGCGGCAAGGCGATCAGGAACGGAAAGCTGGAACACCCCGAGCGCGAGAACGACCACGAGACAGGCGAACCTTGGCATCGCTTGAGATCCTAAAGAGTGACGGAGTTACCTGGTCAACATGGTACGACGTGCCGCGGTCCACGTCACGGGCCCCGGGCATGTAGTCTCTGGCTGCGGTCAGAGCCTCTCTGCAAGTCGTGCGGCTGCGGCCGCGAGGAGATCCGCCCCCTGTACCATAGCCTGAACAGGGTCGACTCCCGCCGGGGACGCGGCCTCGATTTCGTCGATCTCCCATGAATCCACCTCCACTCCGGGCTCCACACTCCCCGCCAATACCGCTACGCGAGCGCCCGACTCGCGTGCGGCCCGCGCCACGC
>JBGMRK010000290.1:0-1732 GCA_048061375.1 Longimicrobiales bacterium
GGGTACATCGTACACTTTGGTGTGTTGGTGGCGGCCGTAGCCATCGCCGCGTCGTGGAATCACCGTTCGTCGGAGGAGGCCACGCTGCGACCGGGGGAGTCGGTGAGTGTTGGCCGGTACTCGGTGCGCTTTGACCGTCTGCGGGGTGAGCAGGAGCCGCACCGATTCGCGGTGATCGCCGACGTTACCGTCGCGCGTGACGGGAAGGTTCTGGAACAGCGCGCTCCGCGACTGAACTTCTACCCCTCGCAGAAGCAGCCCATCCCCACGCCGAGCGTCAGGAGCAGGGCCCGGGAGGATTTGTTCCTGAGTCTGACGGCGTTCGAGGAGGATGGCTCTTCGGCCACCCTGAAGGTCATCGTGATGCCCCTCGTGATCTGGCTGTGGGTGTCCGGAGGAGTCATGACCGCGGGCATTCTGGTGGCCGTGTGGCCGACCGGGACACGTGGGACGAGGACCCGCCAGGGGATGATTCTCGATCCGCCCGTGCCCGAGCCGACCCCCGACCCAGACGAGGCGCTCGTATGAAGTGGAAGAACTGGCTCACGATGATCGCGGTGACGGCCTTCGTCGTACTCCTGGCGTTCGGACTCACACGCCGTTCCGACTTCCTCCCGAGCCCGCTCGTGGGCCAGGCGAGCCCCGGGTTCTCGCTGCCCGTTCTCGACGAAGACCGGACCGCATCCATGGACGAGTTCGAGGGCCGGCCCGTGGTGGTGAATTTCTGGGCGTCGTGGTGCCTCGCGTGTATTCAGGAGCACCCGGTTCTCGTGAGGGCATGGCAGCGGTACGCGGAGCGGGGTGTCGAGATGGTGGGGATCGTATACCAGGATTCGCCCGCCAACGCGCGCCGATACATCGAGAAGTATGGGGGCGGATGGCTTCAGCTGTTGGACCCCAACAGCCGCGCCGCCATCGACTTCGGCGTGTACGGAGTTCCCGAGACGTTCTTCATCCAGCCCGACGGAATCATCGCCCACAAGCACCTGGGCCCGGTCACCGACGCCCTCATGACGGAACTGATCGAGGGCATGCTGGAACGGGCGAACACCGACGACGCGGCATCGTCGGAGCTTCCCGTCGAGGGCGAGGAAGCGACGCGATGACTCGCAGAGTCGCCCTGGCCACGCTCCTCTTCTGGGCTGCGGCGGCCGGCTTGGCGGCGCAGGAGACGGCCAGATCTGCCCCCACGGGGAAGGAGCTCGATGCGCTGACCGAACAGGTCGCGTCCGAGCTTCGGTGCCCCGTCTGTAGGTCCCTCTCGGTTCGCGATTCACAGGCCCCGCTCGCTCGCGAGGTGGAAGGCGTAATTCGTGAACGCTTGGCAGCGGGGGAGTCGCCCGAGGAGGTCAGGGCCTACTTCGTGAGCAAGTACGGCGAGTGGATCCTGCTGGCCCCTCCTAAGCGAGGATTCACTCTGCTGGTTTGGGTGCTCCCGTTCTTGGCTCTGGGCCTGGGTGGAGCCTTTCTCGTGGTGATCTTTCGGAGGTGGCTCGAGGCTCCCGTAGACGACGAATCGTGACCGAAGTCGGGATCGCCATTGCTTTCACGGCAGGGCTTCTTTCGTTCTTGTCGCCGTGTGTGCTCCCGCTCGTTCCCAGTTACCTAAGCTTCGTGACCGGGATGTCCATCGAGGATCTCGAGGCGCCGGTGAACCGGAAGGCGACGATGGTCCACGCACTCCTGTTCGTCATCGGCTTTTCGGGGATCTTCATTCTTCTGGGGACGTCGG
>JBGMRK010000291.1:0-1704 GCA_048061375.1 Longimicrobiales bacterium
CTGGACTGCACGGACCAGAGCGCGTTGGGCCACGCGGCCATCCGCCACAACGCCGACGCGATCTATCACCTGGCAGCCATCCTCTCGGCGGTCGGGGAGAAGGATCCTCGGCTGGCCTACAACGTCAACATGGGTGGACTGCACGCCGTCCTGGAGGTCGCGAGGTCGCAGCTGTGCGCGGTGTTCACACCCAGCTCGATAGGCGTCTTCGGCGCCGAGACCCCGCGTGATCCGACGGTCCAGGATACCATTACCCGGCCCACCACCATGTACGGCATCACCAAGGTGGCCGGCGAACTGCTCTGCGACTACTACCACCAGCGCTACGGCGTCGACACCCGCGGGGTGAGGTACCCCGGCCTGATCTCGTACGGTGCGCCCCCCGGCGGGGGCACCACGGACTGGGCGGTCGAGATCTTCCACCACGCGGCGCGAGACGGCAGCTATACCTGCTTCCTCGGCGGGGACACCCAGCTCGACATGATGTACATGCCGGATGCCATCTCGGCGGCCCTGGAGATCATGGAGGCCGACCCCACCAAGCTGGTGCACCGCAACGCCTTCAACATCACCGCGATGCAACTCTCGCCGGAATCCCTCACGGCCGAGATCCGGAAACATCTCCCGGACTTCACGATCGACTACGATATCGACCCCGTGAGAGAGCGCATCGCTCGAACGTGGCCACTGCGCCTCGACGACTCCGCTGCCCGTGAGGAATGGGGATGGCAGCCTGAGTACGACTTGGTGGCGATGACCACCGACATGATCGAGCATCTCACGGCTGAAGTCACCGAGGGCCGCGACCGCACGGAGAGCAACCATGCCACTGAATAGGCTTTCGCAGGCGCTGGAAGCCCACGTGACCGGCCTCGAGGACGCGGGCACGGCCAAGGGCGCTGAATCGGTCGTCGTAGAGGTTCGGCCCGCCGAGGGGGATCGCGGGCCTCGCTTCCTGCTCAAGGGCCAAGGCGAGCGTGAGTTCATCCGAATGAACTCCAACTCCTACCTGGGTATGGGCCTCCGCCCCGAAGTCATCGAGGCGGAGGAGAGGGGCACGCGCGCCTTCGGGGCGGGTCCGGGGGCGGTGCGCTTCATCTCGGGCACGTACGAAGTCCACCTCGAGCTCGAGGCCAAGCTGGCGCAGTTCCACGGCCGGGAGTCGGCCATGATCTTCTCGTCCGCGTACGCCGCGATCGTCTCGACGATCACACCGCTGGTGACGGCCGACACAGTGCTGATCAGCGACGCGCTCAACCACAACTGCATCATCAACGCCATGCGCCTCGCGAGACCACAGGCGAAGGTGGTCTATCCCCATCTCGACCTGGAGGCCTTGGACAACGCGCTCGCGGAGCACGCCGGAACGGCCAAGCGGGCGTTGGTGGTGACCGACGGGATCTTCAGCATGCGAGGGGACCACGCCCCGCTCAACGAGATCATGGAGATCGCCCGGCGGCACGACGACGCGTACAAGGAGAACGTGGTGGTTGTGGCCGACGACTCGCACGGCGTGGGCGCGCTTGGAGCCACCGGCCGCGGCGTGGAGGAGCTCACCGGCTCGGGGCCGGTGGACGTTCTGGTCGGGACGCTGGGCAAGGCGTTCGGCGTGAACGGTGGTTACGTGACGTCGAGCGCGGCCGTGATCCGTTTCCTGCGCGAGAGCTCGCCCATGTACATCTACTCGAACCCGATCACCGTGGG
>JBGMRK010000292.1:0-1642 GCA_048061375.1 Longimicrobiales bacterium
GGACCTCGAGACCATTGCGGAGTTGCACGATGTCCACGATCTGCACGTATGGACGCTCACCAGCGGGTTCGTCGCGTTGAGCGGCCACGGGGTGATCGACGATCCTGCCCACCATCAGGTGGTGCTCGACGAGATCCAGACGCGCATCGAGCGGCATGGGATCTCCCACATCACGTTCCAGTTGGAGCCCCGCCGGCTGCATCAGATCGCGACTCCCGCCAAGACAGAGGCCGGGTGAGGGTAAGGGCCCTTCTCGCGGCGGTCCTCGTACCCGAGGGTCCGGCTGCCGCGCGCGTCCGGCTGCCGCGCGCGATGCGTTCGGCGGGCCGACATCGCCCAGCCGTAACCGAGTGTGGAAGGACACGCTCATGTTGCCTTCGAGCGCCACGGCCGACATCCTCCTTGAGTTATCCGACCGGGGTGGTTGGATGCTTCACCGGGATATCGCAGAGCATTTGGAGGCCGGCATGTGGAGTTCCTTTCCGAGGCAGGGTTCTTGATCCAGGAGGTGCGGGGCCTGGTGGGAGTCAGGTGATGGGCAGGGTGATCGTTGCGCTCGTGATGGGCGCCGGCTTCACTCTTCCGGGGCAGACGGTGGGTCAGCAGTCCGCGGAAGAGGAGGTCATCGCAGTGGTTGAAGCCGTGTTCGAGGGCATGGCGTCGGGAGACACCGAGGCGCTGCGCGCTATCATGCTCCCGGAGAGCCAACTTCTGGCCATGGGCGCCACGGGGCCCCGCTGGCGTACCGGCGCCAGCTTCGCTGAAGGTTTCGAACGGCGCGAGGAGCCCGTGATCGAGCGCATGTGGAACCCGCAGGTATCGATCGAAGGACCCATCGCATCGCTGTGGACCCCCTACGACGTCTATATCGGTGACCGTTGGAGCCACTGCGGCACGGACTCCTTCCAGTTGGCGTTGACTGAGGATGGCTGGAAGGTGGCGTTCATCAGTTACACCGTGCAGCAACCGCCCGCGTGCGAGCGCCATCCAGGGGGGCCACCCGGCGCGCGGTGACCTCCGCATCGGTCGAGCGGCTGCATGAGCATGTGTGCCGCATCGAGGGTGAGCGGCATCCCCAGTCCTCGCCCGAGGCGCTCAAGGCGGTGGCCCAGTACATCCGGGCCTCGTTTGAGGACGTGGGCCTCCACGCCGGGGCCGACAGTTTCGTCTTCAGGGGAGCCTCCTACGACAACATCGTTGCGGTCAAGGAGGGGGAGGATCCGTCGGCGCCCCGCGTTCTGATCGGGGCGCATTTCGACTCGATTCGCGGGACGCCCGGAGCGGACGACAACGCGAGCGGAGTAGCCGCGCTGCTCGAGGCCGCGCGAATGCTCGCGCCCGAATCCTTCGCGGCCACCATAGAGTTCGTGGCGTTCAACCTGGAAGAGAGCCAGGGCACGACCTACCGGGTCGGGAGCCGCCACCACACTGCCCAGGCACGCCGGAGGAGGATTCGCTACGCCGGGGCGCTCGTGCTCGAGATGGTCGGTTACACCGACAGTCGGCCCGGCACACAGCGCGTACCCAGGATGATCGCATGGAAGAAGATCCCGAGGACCGGCGACTTCCTGGCGGTCACGGCGGACGGGCAATCCAAGCGGCTGTTGAACGTGATGCGAGACGCGGCGGCAGACGTCGCGCC
>JBGMRK010000293.1:0-1636 GCA_048061375.1 Longimicrobiales bacterium
CCCACACCCTCCGCCGTTTCGCTGATCAGCCGGTCCACGACCGCCTTCATGTCCCCCGTTTCGTCGAACGTGGCGATTTGCCTGTCCGCGCTCGAACCGTTCTCCAGCATCGTGAACACGTACTCGACCTCTTTGCGACTCCCCAACTCGTCGATCACGTCGTCGAGGAACCAGTCGACCAACTCGTGCGTGAGTTCCTCCACGGACACGTCGGATTCCTTCCCCAGGTCGAGCAGCCGCCCCTCGAGGCCATATCGCGCCGCACGCCACTTGTTCTCCTCGATGAGTGCCGACGGATAGATGCGGAAAGTCAGGTTGTCGCGGCGGAGCTTCCACAGCTTGGCTACGATCGCCTGAAGAATCGCGGCGATACACACGGCCTCATCCACCCGCGTGCAGATGTCACAGACCCGGAACTCGAGCGTCGGATAGGCATGGTGGGGCCGGATGTCCCACCAGATCTTGGATGCGCCATCGATCGAACCCGTGCGGACCAACGCGTTCACCAACTCGTCGTACTCGGCCCGGCTCTTGAAGGTGGGAGGCATGCCGGTGCGGGGGAAGTTCCTCCAGATCACGCTCCGATACGACTTCAGGCCGGTCTTCCGTCCCTTCCAAAACGGCGAGCTGGTGGAGAACGCCAGAATGTGCGGCATGAAATAGCGCGCCACCGTCATGGCATCCACCATGAACTCTGGGTCCTCGATGCCCACGTGCACGTGCATCCCGAAGATCAGGTTCTTGCGCGCAAGATCCTGGAGATCCTGTTCGATGCCCAGATAGCGCTCGAGCGGCGTGATCTCCTGCTCTTCCCACGACGAGAACGGGTGCGTCCCGGCGGCCGCGATCTTTAGGCCGCCCTTCCCCGCCACATCCATCACCATTCTCCGCAGCCGGACGACCTCGGTGCGTAGATCGGCCGGAGTTTGGCAGACCGTGCTCCCCACTTCGACCACCGATTGGTGGAGCTCCGGCTTGATCTCCTCCATGCTGACGCGCTCGCCGTCGAGAATCTCCTTGATGAACGAACGAAGCTCGCGCGTCTCCGGATCGATGATCTGATATTCTTCTTCGATCCCGAGCGTCAGGGAGGGAGGCTTCATGCCAGGCTTACTCCAGGCTGTTCTTCAACTCCGCAAGAAGAGCCACGTAGATCCCATGGCAAAACTCATGCGCGGCTTCGTCGTTCTGCTCCCATGATGAAGACCACTCCACAAAGGTGCTACCCTCTCCGTCGCCCGCCTGAACGCTGACCCGCCCGATGTAGTTCTTCACGTCGTCCTTGGAGACCGGGGAGGGCCCGTCGTCGATGCTGTACGAAAACGTCCTCTCCTCGTCGTTGAGCTCCCGCAGGGTCTCGTGGAAGGCGCCGTTCAACACACGCCCCGCCCCGGGCTCGTCGCTCGCCGCGTCTCCCACGATCTCCAATCCCGTGATCACGTTGGGAGCCCAGCCCATGTCGTGAAAATCACGGAGGGTCGTCCACACGAGGTCCGGCGACGCTTGGATCGTTATCGACTGGTAGGTCTGTCCCATTCCAACCTCCTGCATTCATGGCAAAATCGCGCCTCGGAAGCGGCCCGAGAGGCCACAACCTGTGATGTGAAGCTTCCGCCTGCAACGCCCACCGGGTCAC
>JBGMRK010000294.1:0-1597 GCA_048061375.1 Longimicrobiales bacterium
GCGACGCGCGGTTTTCAGAAAGGAATCAATCATGAAGAGAATAGCGATACTCCTCGCGATGGCGGCCGTGATCCTTCCGGGATCGCTGGCGGGACAGAAACCGCCCAAAGATCCGTTCCTGAGTGTGCTTTTTCCGCCTGAATTGGTCATGCAACACCGCCGGGCGATCGATCTCCAGCGCGATCAGCGAGATGCGATCACCGAGGCCATCCAGGAGCTTCAAAGCAATGTGGTGAGTCTTCAGTGGGAGTTGCTCGACCAGACCCAAGCGCTAGTGGAGATGCTCGCGAGCCCACGCGCGGACGAGGGAAACGTGCTCGAACAGATCGACGAGGTGCTCGCCGCAGAGGCCCGCATCAAGCGGTCTCAGATGACACTGCTGGTGCGGATCAAGAACATCCTCACGCCCGAACAACAGGATCGCTTGAGCGAGTTGAGGGGCGCCGGTTCAGAGGATCAATTCGAGCCCGCCGGCGACCGCCGATAGCCGCTTGTCCACCACTTACCGTGTGGCGGGGGCTTGACTCCGCGTCGGACGTCCGGCCCCTGCCTACTTCAGTCACCCACCACCGTCACCGCGATGACGCGGCGCCTCGGACGGGTGTCCAAGTCGATCAGGACCACTTGCTGCCAGGTACCGAGTGGCACCTGGCCGGAGATGACGGGCAGTACGATGGATGGCCCGATCAGGCTCGCCCGAACGTGGCTGTGGCCGTTGTCGTCGTTCCACGTTTGTTCGTGCTCATAGCCGGCATGTTCAGGGGCGATGCGCTCCAGGGCTGCGACGATGTCGTGATTCACGAGACCAGGTTCGAACTCCAACGTCGTTAGAGCGGCGGTCGAACCCACCACCATCGCGGTCACTTGCCCGCAGAGCACTCCGCTCTCGCTAACCAGCTCTCGCAGACCCTCCGTGAGATCGAGAATGTGACCGTTCCCACGCGTTTCTGCCGTGATGCTGCCGCTGTGCGTGGTCATTCCGTTCTTCCGTGGTTCAGTTCCTCGCCTCGACCAGATTCTCGGGCCCGAGTTTCACCCGGCTTGCTTCTTATCCGTCGGGCGTATCGCCGTCACGCTTCTGCACCCTCTCAGGACCCGAGGATCAACCAGATTATCCCGAGGGAGGCGGCGACGCTGAGGCCGAGACTGCCCCACTGTATAAGGCGGACCGTCCAATTCCCATCGGCGGAGTCGATCGGTTGAGTGCGTTGGACCCCTTGGCGCGTGAGATCGAAGGCCCATGCCAACCATAAGACCAAGGGGAAGGCACCCAGCATCAGAGCCACCAGCACGTCGTAGGAAGCATCGGGAAGCCTCAGGGTCGGCCATACGTTCTGGGCACCCTCGATAACTACGAACACCGCGACGATGTAAGCCACAGCCACCCTGTAGACCTTCCTCCTTCTCAACTCATCCAGAAAGCCGCGAAGGGCCGGAAAGAGCTCGGCGGCGTTCGGGTCCTTCGACGCGGTCACGCCGTGCTCCGAGGGAGACGCAGCCTCGCCGCCGGCAACGCGTTCGAGGATTTTGACGATGTCCGTCGCGCGCGGACGGTGTTCGGGCTTCTTCGCCAGGCACCGCAGTAGCAGGTCGGAGA
>JBGMRK010000295.1:0-1592 GCA_048061375.1 Longimicrobiales bacterium
AAGCGGGACAAACACGCAGGCCTCGCTCGAAGGGGTCTACGGGTCCGCACTCGAAATTATCCTGCGAGGCTAATTTCGCTAATTTCGCTAGGATTCCGCGACACGTTGGAGATGAAGTTGGCCGAACAGCACCGCGTGTATCACAATCTGGACTGGTCGCACAGTTCGCTGGGCTACCTGACGCCGGCGGAGTTCGCAGCATTGGATGGACCGCAGGTTCGACTCCCGCCGCCTCCACTCTTGTTATTGATACTGGAATGACGGAATCGCCCATTTGGCGCGATTTGCGCAGATGCGGCACGAATGGCATCACGCAGAATGAGGTTCCAGATACACAGTGGATACACAGGACTTTGGTCCCCTCGGCACGCGGGCCAATGGCCCACCTCCTGTTCCAAAACTCGGCCTGGCTAGCATGGAGTTCTGCATCTAAGGGGGGCCTCGTCGGCAGCGAGAAGGTTGCGGTGGCCTGTCGCTTCAATAGTGGAACAGGACGGGGTCGAACCGCATCAGCGGCGGCCCCGGGCCAGGATGTCCTCGGCCTGAGGCTACGGGCTCAGGCGATCGGTGTCGTCCTACTCGACGGCATTGGGCCTGCCGAGCCATGTCTCCGCCACCGGACTCTACTCACCGTCCGGGATGCACACCACGTCACGCCGTGTACGAGTCAGCCCTCAATCACACCCGCCCCGTCGGCCCACGACGCCAAACTGTGGGCCCGTCTACCGCCGGCGCCGTCCCACCATGACGCCGCTCTATCCGCTGGTCCAGCATCACCTCGAGACGTTCCTCGCACAGGCCGCCGAGTCCGATCCTATGGGGGACGGCGTGCCCTCATGGGTCGAGCGCGACTTTCGGGCCTATCTGCGCTGCGGCATTCTGGCACACGGATTCGCACGAGCACGGTGTGCCGGTTGTGGCTACGACTTTCTGGTGGCGTTCTCATGCGGAAGTCGGGGAGCATGTCCGTCGTGTAATGCCCGCCGTATGGTCGAGACCGCCGCCCATCTCGTGGACCATGTCCTGCCGCCGCTTCCCGTGCGCCAATGGGTGCTCTCCGTTCCGAAGCGGCTCCGGCCGTTCCTGCACCACAACCCCGCGATCGCCAGCGCGGTGCCCTCCTGCGCGCCATTCGGACCACGCTCCGAGATGCGAGCCCGGGAGCCGGTCCCGGTGCCCACATAGGCGCCATCTCGTTCCTTCATCGGGCACCGCGCGAAGCGTGGTCCGGCGCGTTTCTCAACGCTCACTTCCATTTCCACGTCTGTGTCGTCGACGGCGTGTTCAGCGAGGATGCCGAGGGCTCGGTCCAGTTCCACGAGGCCACTCACCTCACGGCCTCCGACTGGGACGAGCTCCAGCATACGATTCGCCACCGGGTGCTCAGATACTTCCACCGCGAGGGTCTGCTCGAGCGCCACGTCACCGATGACATGCTCACGTGGCAGGCCTCCGGCGGGTTCAGCATCGATGCCTCGGTCCATATCCCGGCACGTGACCGTGCCGGGCTCGAACGCCTCCTGCGCTACTGTGCCCGTCCTCCCTTCGCACTCGAACGGCTCGAGGCCAACAGCTACGGTGCGACCGGTGGC
>JBGMRK010000296.1:0-1571 GCA_048061375.1 Longimicrobiales bacterium
CGGTTGCTCGCGCCCTCGCGACCCCTATACCTTCTCGGCCGTTTCTGACCGCAAACGGAGGGAAGCGCGTTGAAGGACGACAGCGAGCACACAGAGCCACCCAGGCCGAAAAAGAACCTGGCACGCTGGACGCCCCTGATCGTCGCGGCCGCCGCCGCCGGTCTCGCGTTTGTGATCTCACCTGGAGGGGTCGAGACGCTCGAGGAGGTCGGTCACTACGGCTTCGCATCCTTGATGCCGGCGCTCGTCACGCTGCTCTTGGTGTTCTTGACCCGAGAGGTGGTGAGCTCTCTGTTCGTGGGCATCGTGACCGCGGGCTTCGTGGTGCGGGATCTCAATATCGTGGACCGGTTCCTGATCCCGTCGATCGGAACGCCCAACTTCGCGGTCATCCTCCTGGTCTACCTGTGGTTCCTCGGCGGACTGATAGGCCTTTGGACCCGCACGGGGGGCGCCCGTTATTTCGCCGAGTGGGCGCGAGATCGGATCGTGCGAGGGCCCAGAAGCGCCAAGCTCTTCGCGTGGCTCATGGGCGTGGTGTTCCACCAGGGTGGCACGATCTCAACGATTCTCGCGGGTACGACCGTCCGGCCTGTCACGGACGCCGAGCGGGTCTCGCACGAGGAGGTGACCTACATCGTCGACTCCACCGCGTCGCCCATCGCGACGCTGATTCCGCTCAACGCCTGGCCCCTTTACGTGGCGGGGCTGCTGGTGGGCACGATACCGATCTTCGCCACCGAACAGGACGTGGTGACATTCTTCTTTCGATCGCTCCCCTTCAACTTCTACGCGATCTTCGCGGTGCTCATGACGCTGCTCTTCTCATTGGAGGTGTTGCCGTGGGAGGGAAAGCGCATGAAGGCCGCTCGGCTGCGCGCTCGTGAGACCGGCCAGCTCGACCGGGAGGAAGCGGAGCCGCTCACGTCCGAGGAGCTCACGGTCCTCAAGATCCCTGAGGGCTATACGCCGGGATTGATCGATTTCCTGGTGCCCCTGGGCGTGCTGATCGGCACGGCGCTGACCGGCGTGATCGGCGCCGCCGTAGCTGGCCTTCAGGCCGGAAGCGTCGAGGTGTTCTTGTCCTCCATCAACGTGCCGATCGCCGAGGCGTTCGGCCTATCCGTGCTCTCGGCAATGCTGGTGGCCATCATAAAGGGCATGGACGTGAGAGGCGTGGTCGAAGGCTTCGTCGAGGGATGTAAGGGCGTGACCATCGGAGCGATTATTCTTGCGCTGGCCGTCACACTGGGGCAGGTATCACAGACCCTCGGCACCGCCAACTACATCGTTGAGACCACGCAGCACCTACTCAATCCCATCTTCCTGCCTGCCCTGTTCCTTGGGATCTGCATGGCTGTCGCGTTCTCGATCGGCTCGTCATGGGGCACCTACGCGGTAGTGTTCCCGCTGGCCATGCCGCTCGCCTACGCGATCAGCCCGGATCCGTTCTACCTCTCCCTAACCTTTGGGGCGGTGCTGGGCGGTGCGGTGTTCGGGGATCAGTGTTCGCCGATTTCGGACACGACCATCCTGTCCAGCTTGGCGTGTGGAGGGGACATCATGGACCA
>JBGMRK010000297.1:0-1550 GCA_048061375.1 Longimicrobiales bacterium
GTGCCGGCGGTCAATCAGCTACCCGGCGGCCCCTTTCCCACAGGCCCGTTCTACGTTGAAGGCCCGATATTCCCGAATGGTACTCTAGATGCCACGGGCGATCCGGGCGGAGCAGCTTCCACCGGCACCTTCCGCTGCTGGGGTTGGATCATCAACGGCAGCGGCATCGCCGCTGTGTCACAGGCCTATGAGTGTGTTTGTCAACTGAAAACAGCGCCACCGTGATGATCTAAAAAGGCGCCAGTTTGTGAGGCGGTGAAGCAGGGCGCCACTACTTAGGAGGGGACAGCTCCACCTTCCGCTCTGAGGGCCATGGGAAGTAGAATATTAGGCCGCTGAGCAGTGCTGGAGGCCGGTCAGATGCTGTACGAGCTGAGAGTGGTACTGAAAGACGTGGAGCCCCCTGTGTGGCGTACAATTCGGGTCCCGGAGAACGTGACCCTCCATCGTCTGCACCAAGTGTTGCAAATCGCCATGGGATGGACCAACTCGCACCTATACCTATTCAACGTAGGTGGGAAGGTGTACGGTGAGCCGAGCCCGGAATGGGACTGGGAGGTCCAGGACTCCACCAGCACAACGCTGGAAGAGATAGTCTCCAAGGGAGGCCCGTCCTTCCTGTACGAGTACGATCTGGGCGACAGCTGGATGCACGAGGTCACACTGCAGGAGACGGTAGAGGCGGGAGGAGAGGAAAGGCCTCGGTGCACAGGAGGGGCCCGAGCCTGTCCGCCGGAGGACTGCGGCGGTTCTTCGGGGTACGAGTACTTTCTTGAAGCGATCTCCGACCCCGTCCACGACGAGCACGAGAGGATGCTGGAGTGGGTAGGCGGTCACTTCGACCCGGAAGAGTTCGAAGCAGGAGCGCTAGACCGGGCTCTGGAGCTCTTGTTGTAAGCAATGCTGCATCACGCCTTGCTCCTCTGACGGCGCATGCTCTCCTTGAAGCGGTAGGAGTCGCCCTGGAACTCGAGGATGTGGCAGCGGTGGGTGAGGCGATCCAGGAGGGCCGCGGTCAGGCGAGGGTCGCCGAAGATCTCCGTCCAGCTGGCAAAGTCCAGGTTGGTGGTGATCAACACCGACCCCCGCTCGTAGCGTTCGGTGAGGACGCCGAAGAGCAGCTCGGCACCCATCTTGGAGAAGGGGACGAAGCCGACCTCGTCCAGAATGAGGAGGTCCAGCTTAAGGAGAGCCGCCTCCAGCTTGCTCAGCCGCAGTTGGGCCTGGGCCTCGATGAGTTCGTTGATGAGGCCGGCGGCGGTGGCGAAGCGGACCCGCTTCCCCTGGCGGCAGGCGGCGATGCCCAGGGCGATGGCGCAGTGGGTCTTCCCTGTGCCGGTGGGCCCGGCGAAGACCACGTTCTCCTTGGCCTCGATGTAGTGGCCCTGAGCCAGCTCCAGGATGGCCTGCTTGTTCAGGGAGGGGATGGTGGCGAAGTCGAAGCTGTCCAGGCCCTTAAGGACAGGGAAGCGGGCCTGGGCGATGCGTTTCCGCTCCGAGTTGGCATCCCGGTGGTGAACCTCGGCCTCCGCCAGAGCCAGAAGGTAGCG
>JBGMRK010000298.1:0-1543 GCA_048061375.1 Longimicrobiales bacterium
CTCTCGGGCGGGGCGCTCGGTCTCCTGCTGACTCTCTGGCTCACGCAGGTCGGGGCCTCATTCCTTTCGGCGCGGCTGGCCACGCGCCAGCTCTCGCAGTTCGCCACAGTTTCGGTGGACGGATCGGTGCTCTTGTTCACCGCGATCGTCTCTCTGGCGACCGGCGTCGTGTTCGGGCTCGGTCCGGCGCTGCAGGCCTCACGGGCCGACGTGGATATGACGTTGAGGGGCGGCGCCCGTGCGGGCTCGGCGATGCTGGGGCGACGGCGGCCCGGGGCGTTCGCGGTCCTGGTTGTCAGCGAGTTCGCCTTGGCCCTGGTCCTGCTCGTGGGCGCGTCGCTCATGCTCGAGACGCTCGACAATCTGCGCGCCCGGGAGCCTGGCTTCGACCCGGAGGGTGTAGTCACATTTCGCATTCAACCTCCGCTTGCGACGTATTCGAGCGAACAGGGACCGGCCCTCTTGGAAAGCGTGCTCGGCGCGGTCAGTGGAATACAGGGCGTGAGGTCGGCGTCGGTGGGGCCTTGCGCTCCTCTCATGACGACCTGCGCGTGGCGCGAGGTCCGGTTGCCGCTGGAGGTGGATCCCGGCGCCACGGTCTGGCCGAGCTTCAGAAGGCACTACGTGGGCCCGGATTTCCTAAGAACACTAGGCATTCCGCTGTTGAGAGGTCGCTGGCTTACCGATGGTGATCGTCAGGGGAGTCCAAACGTCACCGCCGTGAACCGGAGAGCCGCCGAGACGCTCTGGCCCGGCGAGGACCCGATCGGCAAGCGCGTCGTGCTGGGCACTGGCGAATTCATGAGTCCGGACTCGACGGCAATCGTCGTGGGCGTGGTTGCGAATGTGCGTTATGGTACAGCCGAGGAGCCGATTGGGCTGGACATCTACACGTCCTACCACCAGTTCAGCCGGGCCTTCACCTATGTCATGGTCAAGTCCGACTTGTCGCTCAGCACTCTTGTTCCGGAACTTCGTAGGGCCATTCGGGAGGTCGATCCCGACTTGCCCATCTACGACGTCGCCACGATGGGCAGCCGGGCCTCATCGGCGTTGGCGCGTCCTCGGTTCACTGGGTTCCTTCTGGCGAGCTTCGCCGCGCTGGCTCTCGTGCTTGCCGGCCTGGGTATCTACGGAGTGATGTCGGAGTTGGTCTCACGTCGCAGGCGGGAACTGGGTGTCCGAATGGCGATCGGAGCCGATCGGAGCATCCTGATCCGGCATATCGTCGGCCGGGGTGCCACGCTCGCGCTCGCCGGCGTTTCGCTTGGCGTGGTTGGTGCAGTGGTCCTTGCCCGCGTGCTGGAGTCGCAGCTTTGGGGCGTTAGCAGTACTGACGGGCTCGTACTAGCCGGGGCGGCGACTTTTCTGTTGACGGTGGGCCTGGTTGCGGTCCTCATCCCAGCCACCAGAGCGGCACGCGTCGACCCGGTAGTCGTGCTTCGGATCGAGTGATTCCGACGACTCCTCGAGGGCTGTGTCCACCGATCCGCGACGGTGCGCGCCCCACTTGTACGACCATCCCAGGGGCGGCATGTTGCGC